>DYOQ01000046.1 GCA_020720455.1 Bdellovibrio sp. | reverse complement strand
TTCGTCCGGGACGAAATTATCGGCCCATTTTAAATTTTCTTTTTTCACCACCAGCATCTCTTGATGGTATATCAAAGCTTGAACAACCTTTAATACTTTGGTGAATCTCTTTAGAAACTTGAACCTCTTCAGGATAAGGAATGTAATCACTTCTTCTGACTTTGTTTATGTGGTCATAGGCGGCAATCTCAATTGTGTAAGTGCTTGCTAGTTCCGGGCCACCGTTAAATTGAGCAGGCATAAAACTAAATTCTTGAGATTTTCCATCTAGGGCAGCTCTATTTGAAGCGCTAGGAACTATTTTATCTATTTGAGATCTTGTGCTGACTAATTTAATATCTTCAATTGAGTAGTTGTGTCCAAATGCTGGGCATTTGAAACTTTCAAATCTTTTTGATGGGGCCGCTGCTGAGTACATTACTTCAAAAAATGCATCTTTTTGTTGTGTAGAGCTTGTAAAGATGCCCCGCTGTTTCTTTTTTTCGCTTCCAGTTAGTGGGATGTGAACTCTACCAATATCTCCATATTGTGTTGAACCTCTACGGCTAAGTTTGAGCAGCCAAGCAGTGGTCTGCGTGTTGGTGATAAGATCTTTTAAATCGTCGTTATCTAATATTGGAAGTTGTACTTTAAAGCGAAGTCCTTTTGAAATGATTTGTTTTCCCATTGGCCCAACTTTCCAATCAATTACTTCAACATTTTTGATATGGAGATCAGATGTAATCATCGCCCTAGTTTTAGATAATGATTTATAGGTCACATCGTTTGAGCATGAGACTCCTAAAAGTAGAACCAGAAATATTATTAAGATGTTTTGCATACATGCTCCGATCGTTTGGAGTATAAAATACTATTTCATTCTATGCGACTGTTCAAGATTGCTCAATCCTCAAATTTACGTTAATCTTTTTAAACTCGATTTATCAAACAATGAGGGGTTTTGTGGACTATAGACATTTAGAGATTGAGAAAAAGTGGCAAGAATATTGGGATCAAAACAAGACATTTAAGACGTCTTTGGATAAGAGTAGGCCCAAATATTACTGTTTAGATATGTTTCCATATCCATCAGGTGCTGGACTTCATGTTGGCCATCCAGTAGGGTATATGGCAACAGATATAGTTTCTAGATATAAACGGATGAATGGGTTTAATGTTTTACACCCTATGGGTTGGGATAGCTTTGGTCTGCCAGCTGAAAATTACGCAATAAAGACTGGCGTACATCCTGACATAATTACTCGGGATAATATTAAAACGTTTTCACGGCAGCTAAAATTTTTAGGGTTTTCTTATGACTGGGATCGAGAAGTGGCAACTTCAAATGTTGATTACTACAAGTGGACACAGTGGATTTTTGTTCAGTTATACAACAAAGGTTTAGCTTATGAAGATGAGATAAAGGTTAATTGGTGTCCTGAACTTGGGACTGTGCTTGCGAATGAAGAGGTGATTGATGGCAAGTCAGAAGTTGGTGGCCATAGCGTAGTTAGAAAAACGATGAAACAGTGGATGTTAAGAATTACTCAGTATGCAGATAGGTTAATCGACGACCTAGATGACCTTGATTGGTCAGATAGTATTAAGGAGATGCAACGAAACTGGATTGGTCGGTCTGAAGGGGCAATGGTTAAATTTGCTATACCTGAAAATAATGAATTCATTGAAGTATTTACAACGAGACCGGATACTCTTTTTGGGGCGACTTATATTGTTTTGGCACCAGAACATCCGTTACTTAAAAGGATAGTGACTGGTAGTTGCAACTCAGCTCTAGATGCTTATTTAGAGCTGACAGCAAAAAAATCAGATTTGGAACGTACCGATCTTAATAAAGATAAATCGGGAGTGTTTACAGGTGCGTATGCGATTAATCCTGTTAATGGCCAGCAGATACCAATTTGGGCCGCAGATTATGTCTTAATAAGTTACGGAACTGGGGCAATTATGGCAGTTCCTGCTCATGATCAGAGAGATTATGAGTTTGCTAAAAAATTTAATCTTCAAATTGTTCAAGTATTAGAGGGTGGTGATCTTGAGAAAGAGGCGCACGTTGGAGATGGAAATCATGTTAATTCAGATTTTTTAAATGGGATGAATAAACAGACAGCG
This sequence comes from Bdellovibrio sp., assembly GCA_020720455.1. GTDB lineage: Bacteria > Bdellovibrionota > Bacteriovoracia > Bacteriovoracales > Bacteriovoracaceae > DYOQ01. The sequence goes on along the minus strand of DYOQ01000046.1, from coordinate 22,174 downwards.
ATTAATAAGATGATTGCTTGGCTTGAGGAAAAAAAGATTGGAAAAAAAGAGGTTAATTATAAATTAAGAGATTGGATATTTTCGAGACAAAGATATTGGGGCGAGCCATTTCCTATTCTTAAATATGAAGATGGAACGGTAAGATGTCTTGATGCAGATGAGCTTCCAGTTACACTTCCAAATGTAAAAAGTTATCGGCCATCTGGTACTGGAGAGTCACCACTTGCGACTATTGATGAGTGGTTATACGTTGTTGACAAGAAGACTGGAAAAAAGGCAAAGAGAGAGACAAACACCATGCCTCAGTGGGCCGGGAGTTGTTGGTACTATTTAAGATTTTGCGATCCAGGTAATAGCAATAGTGCTTGGAATAGCGATATTGAAAAATATTGGATGCCAGTTGATCTGTATGTCGGAGGTGTTGAACATGCAGTTCTTCACTTGTTGTACGCTAGGTTTTGGCACAAAGTACTTTTTGATTTGGGTTACGTCTCCACTAAAGAGCCATTTAAAAAACTAGTCAATCAAGGAATGATTCTGGGTGAAGATGGTGAGAAGATGAGTAAGTCTAGAGGTAACGTTATTAATCCAGATAAAATAGTCGAAGAGTATGGAGCTGATTCTCTTCGACTATATGAAATGTTTATGGGACCGCTAGAAAGGGTTAAACCGTGGTCGATGAATGGGGTAAAAGGTGTTTCGGGTTTTTTAACAAGGGCCTATAAAATTTTTGGTGATTCAAATAACTATTTCGATGGGTCTGAGGATGAAGAGGTGACGAAACTCCTTCATAAAACCATTAAAAAAGTTACTGATGATATTGAGCGGATGAGATTTAATACTGCAATTTCTCAAATGATGGTGTTTACCAATTTATGTGTGAAAAATAAAAAAGTGACAAAAGGTACTGCTGAGACTTTTGCGCTGTTAATTGCACCATTTGCTCCACATTTAGGTGAAGAAATTTGGGAAATGACTGGTCATCAAATGAGTCTTGCGTATGAAGCTTGGCCAAGCTTTAATCCTGATCTTGCTAAAGATGATATGGTAACGATCGCTATTCAGGTAAATGGTAAAACGAAATGTACTGTCGATGTTCTTGCGGATATGGCCCAAAATGATGTAATCGCTCTTGTGAAAGAGCATGAGAAAGTAATTAAGAGTTTAGATGGGATGTTGATTGTAAAAGAGATCTATGTTCCAGGAAAAATTTGTAATCTGGTTGTGAGGCCAACCGCAAAATAAACTGTTTTCATTTTAAGAATATACGGTCTATAATTAACTTGGTTTATAATTAACCGAGGTATTTGCATTGTCCCCAATTTTTAATCACAACAATAGTACTGGCCTCTCCGTTTTGGGAGAGATGAGAAAATATAAGGTCTGGGCAGTGGGTGGCGGCAAAGGTGGTGTTGGCAAGAGTTTGATAAGTGCTAATATTTCAATTTGTCTTGCTCTTATGGGATATAAGGTTGTTGCAATCGATTTGGATTTAGGCGGAGCTAATTTACATACGTGTCTAGGTGTCTCAATCCCTGAAAAGACGTTATCAGATTTTCTCTCTAAAAAAGTAACATCATTATCAGACTTACTTACTCCAACGCCGGTACAAAATCTCTCTCTCATAAGTGGTGCTCAAGATAATATCGGAATTGCTAATATTAAACATATGCAAAAAGGTAAAATATTATCTAGACTTAGTGAGCTAGATGCTGATTTTGTTTTGTTTGATTTAGGAGCTGGAACCTCTTTTAATACCCTTGATTTTTTTATCTCTGCAGATAAAGGTATTTTAGTCGCTTTACCTGAACCGACTTCGATAGAAAATACATATCGGTTTATTAAGTCTGTGTACCATCGAAAGTTAAAGAGCGTAGAAGAGTTGTTAGAGGTTGGACCAATTATCGACCAGACGTTAAATGCCAAAATGTCTCAGGGGGCACCTGTTGATATTATTTCTAAAGTTAGTGCGATTGATCAGGCAATGGGTGCTAGGTTAAAAAGAGAGATCGATGGGTTTAGGCCAAATTTGATTATAAATCAGGTAAGGACTCAAACAGATATTGATATCGGTTTTTCAATGAAGATAATAACTAAAAAATATTTCGGAATAGATTTAGATTATGCTGGGTATTTTGATTACGATGCGACGGTATGGCAAAGTATAAAAAGAAGAAGACCGCTGCTATTAGAGTTTCCAAACTCTGAGTTAGTAAATAACTTTGACCACATTGTACACCGTCTATTAGAAACGAGTTGAGGTGATTATGAGTGGTAGTGCAAAAAACTATTACGATATTCTTGAGATCCCAGTTGAGGCAAGCCATCAAGAGATAGCTCAAGGATATACACGTGCTAAAAACGCTTATTCCGGTGATAGTCTTGCTCTTTACTCTCTTATGACCAAAGAGGAGTGCGATGAGATATTGAATCTTATTGAAGAGGCCTATTCTGTGTTGTGTGATCCACACAAAAGAAGACTTTATAATAATGCAAGAGGGCTTTTAGCACCACCAGATGATTATAAAAGTTATCAAGAACGAGTCGACTCTAATAAAGATATTGGGGCAATCCAACAGTTAGCAAGTAGTGGTTCAATTAATAATAGAGACTTTTCAGCAGAGTCAAAGAAAGGTAATGATAAAAAAGATATTACTAAAATTGTTGCCTCAAAAAGATTTGCTCTTGAGCATACGGTTAGACCAGAAATGGAACAAGAGATTGAACAGACAACTGTGTTTACAGGTGAAGTATTAAGAAAAATTCGTGAGTATAAAGGAGTCGATGTTGCACGAATGTCTGATATGACTAAAGTGTCAAAAACTTACATTAAAAATATTGAAGACGAAAAATTAGATAATTTACCAGTTCTCGTTTATGTTAGAGGGTTTGTTTATCAATATGCAAAATGTTTGAAACTTAATCCTGAGCTTGTTGCCACATCATACATAAATCACATCAAACAGTTAAAAGGGGAGTAGTTTTCTGGAAAATTGCGTGACGGTTGTTGTTACTGAGGATGATACCAGAAAATATAAAAGACTTGATCAATTCTTAAGCGATAAGGTTCCTGGGGTTAGTCGTTCTTTCATCAAAAAACTTTTTCAAGCTGGCCAGATAGATTGGAATGATGATTATGATAATCAGCGTGAAAAACTTGAACTAAAAAAAATTCCACGAGTTGGAGCGATCCTTGATGTTTTTATTCCACCTCCTGTTGATATGGATGCATCTCCAGAAAATATTCCGTTAACAATTCTTTACGAGGACGAGTATCTAATTATTATTGATAAGCCCGCAGGTCTTGTGACTCATCCTGCCCCTGGGCATGCAACTGGTACATTGGTCAATGCGATTTTATATCATTGCAAAGATTTATCAGGGATTGGTGATACTAAGCGACCAGGAATTGTCCATCGTTTGGACATGGGTACGAGTGGTGTGATGGTAGTTGCAAAGAGGCAAGAATCGCATGAGAAGCTTGTTGTGATGTTTGCAAATCACGATATTATTAGAAAATACGAGACGATTGTTATTGGACATAAAGTTGATCAAAGTGGAACTATTAAATCTACTATCGGGAGAGATCCAGCGAATAGATTAAAGATGGCAGCAAATGTACCAAACGGGAGGGACGCAATCACTCATTATAAGGTAATTGAGTATTATAAATCCTTGAGTCATTTAGAGTTACAACTTGAAACAGGGCGAACGCATCAGATAAGGGTACATTTGAGTTCCTTAATTCATCGTCCGATTTTATGTGATCCTGTCTATGCTAATAAAGAGTCGCAGTTGAATCAGCTGGGGAAAAAATATAAAGAGTTGCTCCATTCTTATGATTATCAACTTCTTCACGCTAAGGCACTGGGATTTATCCATCCAATTACGGGGAAAGAGCTGATGTTTTCAACAAATCCGCCTGAAATATTTTCCAAAGTTTTAGAGTTAGCAAGGTCAGAGTAGGTCAAGATGGTGTTACGTGATAATGATATAGTTTATAGTTACAAAACTGAAATTGGCCATTTTGTTACTTTTTCAAATCGGCCCAATTTTCAAATTAAAACTGTCAAGCAAACGCATGGTAGCATTGTTGTCGATAAAGAGAATGCTAATAGTGATCGTGAAGCTGATGGAATTTTTTTTAGTGATTTATTGGAACCGTATCCAGCTATTGTTACTGCTGATTGTATTCCAGTATTAGTGATTGGAGAAACAAGGCACGCAATCATCCATGCTGGATGGCGTGGTGTAAAAAATGGCGTGGTAATTAATGCACTGAAAGAGATTGATAGACCAAAATGTGTAGTTATTGGGCCACATATCAAAGAGTGTTGTTTTGAAGTAACATCAGAGTTTAAAGACTATTTTTTAGGGCCAAAAAATTTTACCAATAGATCATCTAAAATTTTCTTTAGTCTTGAGCAGGAACTAATTTTGCAAATAAAGGTTTATTCTCCACAGATAGATATTATTAATTTGGCCCCATGCACCTGTTGCAACAATGAATTTCATAGCTATAGACGTGATAGAACACAAAAAAGAAACTGGAATTTATTGCTTCCTTCATTTAATATATTCTAAAACAGTCGAGGATATTTATGAACATAAAACAAGATGAAAACAGTATGATCTCTTTTAATGCTAGAGTAGTAATAGTTATACTATCATCGCTTATGCTGGGTGTTTCGACATACCTTACCTACCACTATTTTGAGGCCCATTATCCAAAAGGCTTGAATACAAGCTCATTATGTACATTTACTTCAATTTTTAGTTGTGACTCTGCGGCTTTTTCTCCTTTGTCAAATATTTACAAAGTTCCAATATCTGTTTTTGGAGGAGTCGTATCGCTGTTTTTTTTAATAGGAACAGCTCTTCGCTTGGAAAAAATAGATCGCACCAATAGTTTTTTGGTTAGATTTGTAGCTGCTGGTTCACTGCTGTTAATGATTTATTCTGTCGGAATTTTAGGGACGCTTTGTCCTTTTTGTACTGTTTTCCAGATTGCATCTTTTGTTCTTTTTTACATATTTTTTAAGCAGATTGATAGCACACGTCCAGATAGAAATATTATTGCCGTGTATTCAGTTGTGATTGTGTTAGTTGGAATCTTTTTTCGTTTTCAAATTCATACAATGGATAGAGATATTGAAAAAATGGTTCCTACTCTAATGAAAGAGTACGATAGCTATCCCAATTTGGGTAATCCTCAAATTGCATCACCATATTTTATTGAAAAATCCACAGATGTTTTTACAGATGCTCCAATTCAGATCGCTATTTTTTCAGACTTTCAGTGTCCGCCATGTCAAAGATTATCTGAGCTGGCCTCAAAGATTGCCACTCGTTATCACGGTAAAATAAACATTGCTTACTATTTTTATCCACTAGATTCTGCATGTAATTCCGCTGTGTCAACTCCAATGCATCCATTAGCATGTAAAGTGGCATATCTTGCAAGTTGTTTAAAAGACGATTTTGTAAAAACGCATGATGAGATTTTTCATAACCAGCAAGACTTAACAAATGAGTGGATTATTGATTATGCTACGAAACGTGGAGTTTCGGATTGCATAACTAGTGCGGAGACAAGAGAGAAGGTTTTAGCTGTAGTTAAGGGGGCCGACCAGTACAATATTAGGTCGACTCCAACTTGGATTCTTAACGGAGTTAAGATTGAAGGTGTATTTCCTCTTCAAGTTATCTATACAATTATCGATGAACTGTTAAAGAGAAAATCTGCTCAACCACTACCTGCAAAAAATGAGTAAAAATCCTGAGCTGATTGTATCGGCCTATCCTATTTTTGAAACTCATTGCCACTTGGATTATTTAAAAGAGGATGTTGCTGCCATTGTAAAGCGTTCACGAGATGTTGGTGTTGATAAGTTGTTAACGATCAGCGTGGATAAAAATAATTATTCAAAATCACTCGAGATTTCAAGAAAATTTGAAAATGTGTACTGTACTCAAGGTATTCATCCCCATCACGCTATCGAATGGGATCAAGATCTTGCTCAAGCGTTAGCACATAATTTGTTAGAGAAAAAATATGTTCGTGCAATAGGAGAGATAGGGTTAGATTACTATTATAAACATTCACCCGTGGATATTCAGCAAGAGGTATTTGAGCAACAGTTGCAATTGGCCCAGAATTATAAGCTTCCTGTAATTGTCCATACAAGAGACGCAGAAGATGATACTATTGCGATTTTAAAAAATTTTCAATTTGAAAGCGGATGTTTGATTCACTGTTATACTTCTAATTTGAAACTGGCAAGATACGCACTAGATCGTAATTTTCTTCTTGGTTTTAACGGTATTATAACTTTTAAAAATGCGCTTAATGTTCGAGAGGCCCTAGAAATTACCCCTATAACGAATATAGTTTTTGAGACAGATGCTCCATTCCTTGCGCCGGTTCCATTTCGAGGAAGAGAGAACTCCCCCTACTATCTTCCATTTATAGCAAAAGAGATTGCTAAAATTAAAGGAGTCGATGAATTAGAGCTACTAAGAACAGTTTACGATAGTAGTAATAATTTCTTGTTTAAAGAGTAGAAAAAGTCTCAAGATGATGAAAGTCAGGCTTGCCTTTGCAGTGTTTGATGGCCCAGTATTCTAGTTCATTGTTATTAAATTTTGTTATTGCAGTTATGCCAAAGCGCATCTCTTTTGATATTAGTTGTTTGTAAGAAAAGAGAGGGATATCATTTAATCTGATTTTAGCAGTTAACGTTATCATGTTTGAACTAAAGCTTGATACACTAAGATCTACGCTGGTTATCTTATTATATTCACCTTCATTAACCCTGTAATCTTGAAGGTAAAAACAGTTCCACTCGTTGCCAGTAGAAAAATTAAACTCCAGATACTCTTTTTTATCTGGGTGTTTGATAAAGAGTTCGAAACAACTTTTGTGCCAAAGTTCCCATCTTCGCTCTTGATTGGAAGCAAATTGATCAAAAGTGATGTTTGATAATGCCCCAGATACAATATAGTTAATTGATAAAAAATCTGAATTAATATTAACTAATGATTCGATCGTAATATTTTTTTGATTGGCAAATGGAACAAGTTTAATCATTTTCATTTACTGTTTCGCCCCTGTTTTTTAGGCCAAACAATTATTAACCTACAAGTTTTTTTACTTTTGCTATCAGATCAGCAGGGTTGATTGGTTTTTCAACAAACTCGTTTACGGGTAGGAACGATTCATCGCGGTCTCTATTTGAGAATGTTCCAGAGTAAATCCCTCTAGCATTAACAGCAGAAAGCATCAGTATTGGAATTTTTTTTGTATTGTCATCGGCCTTTAGAGCTCTTGCCATTTCAAATCCAGCACTATCATTTTCTGGGAACATTACATCTAGAATTACTAAGTCTGGCTTAAATTTAATGCAATTTTCTACTACGTCCTCTTGATCATATTGCTGCGAAATGTCGTACCCTTCGCTCTTTAGCACTATTGAAAGTGATTCTACAATGTTTCGGTCATCATCAACGATGAATATCTTTTTCATACCCCCCCCAATTTTCACTTACACATATTCTACTACTTTATTATTTTTAATGAAGCAAAATAATGATAGTTTTTCTATTATAGGAGCGAAAGGGAGTATGGTTAAGAAGATATATGATTGTTATCAACATTTGTCTCTTGAGCTACTCATGATGATTGAAAACTGGTACAACTGCTCCAAAAGCAACCAGCAAAAGTGAGATGATGGTGCACGAAGCAAAACTTGCTAAGTATGTTTTTGAGTTAGTTGAAGAGTCGATTAAAGAAGATGCTACTCTTGTTGGTCGAAAACTTGAGAAAATCATTTTTGATCTAAGTGTCCCGTATACCGTTTATCCTGACTCGTTCGAGTTTTACTTTACTGAATTAGTTAAAGGTACATCATATGAGAATGTAGTTTTACAGTTTAGAGAGAGTAGTACTATTATGGGATTTTTTATCAACTCTTTAGTTTTTGAGGATTAGAAAATGGAGATTAAAGTTTTAAAGAACGTAATGATTAAGAATAGTGCAATAGGAAACGACAATAGGGAACGTTTACTTAAGCATGGAGTTTTTGCGATCAACATTACAAGTTCACCAGGTGCAGGCAAAACAACACTTTTAGAAAACTCCCTTGCCGAACTTAATAAAGTTCACCCATGTGCGGTTATTGAAGGAGATCTTTATACATCTCGAGATGCAATAAGACTTAAGGATAAGTGTGTTCCACTTGTTCAAATAAATACTGAGGGTGGTTGTCACCTAGATGCAAGAATGGTTTCATCGGCCCTTGATAATTTAGATTTAGAAAAAATAAAGCTATTAATTATTGAGAATGTCGGAAACCTTGTTTGCCCTTCAAGTTTTGATTTAGGAGAGAACTTAAGAGTTTTGGTTTATTCAATAACAGAAGGTGCTGACAAACCGATGAAGTATGCCAATATGTTTAAGAGTGCTCATGTAGTTTTAATCAATAAAGTAGATTTGGCGATTGCGTGTAACGTTGACATTGACTCTCTTGAAGCCGAAGTCAAAGAGGTAAATCAGAGTTGTAAGGTGTTTCGGATAGCAGCAAATAGACCTGAGAGCTTAATTGAGTGGAATGAGTGGTTGCTTGATTATGTAAAAAAATTTAGGAAGGGTAGAGATTGAGAGTTATACGTGTAGGTATAAGAGTCATTGGTATTGTTCAAGGAGTTGGTTTTAGGCCAACAGTATTTAATCATGCATCTAGATTTGGAGTAGTTGGTTTTATTTATAACGATTCGCTTGGCGTTTATATCGAAGCAGAAGGTGATGAAACATCAGTTAATGATTTTAGTTTTACAATAAAAGAGTCACCACCGCCACTAGCAAAAATTGATGAGCTAATTATTACCAATCTTGCACCAAAACAGTCTGAAAAAGATTTTATAATTACGTTTAGTAAAGAAGGTGAGACTAACTCTGCTCTAATCTCACCTGACGTTAGAATATGCAAAGAGTGTCTCAATGATATAACCGACTCATCGAACAAGCGATATCGTCATCTGTTCACTAACTGTACTAACTGTGGCCCTCGTTATAGTATTGTTTTGTCTAGGCCATATGATCGTAAAAAAACTACGATGCAAAAATTTGAGATGTGTCCTGAATGTTTGTTAGAATATCAAGACCCATCTAACAGAAGGTTTCACGCTCAACCAAACTGCTGCAATCGCTGTGGCCCGAATGTGTATGTCTTAAATCAGCCTGAAATTATAAATCCTGTTGCGTTTATCGTTGAAAAAATCAGGAGCGGCAAGATTGTGGCCGTAAAAGGAATTGGTGGTTTTAATATCTTTTGTGATCCTTTTTTGCTTGAGAGCGTAAAGCGGTTAAGATTAACAAAGAGAAGGCCAAGTAGATCGTTTGCGTTAATGGCAAAAGATCTCGAAGTTGTAAAAAAATATTGCAGAGTTAGTGAAGTTGAAGAGAATGGACTAGCGTCTATTGAAGCACCTATTGTATTACTAAAAAAAACGGATGCTAGATTAAATCACATATCACCGGATAATAATTATCTTGGAGTGATGCTGCCGTACTCACCAATCCATACTATTTTGATGGAGAGTTTTAATCTATTAATTGCTACATCTGCAAACTACGCAAATGGGCCAATTGCTATCAACGATTTTGAGATTAAAAAACTTTTAGATGATGGTGTAGTTGATTATGTTCTTAGTAATGATCGCGAGATCGTCAATCGGTGCGATGATTCAATCGTTCAATATGTTGCAGGAAAAAGGCAGGTGATTAGGAGGAGTAGAGGATTTGTTCCACGTCCTATTGAAGTTAGCAATATTGGCAGTGGAATGGTTCTTGGTTTTGGCGCAAATTTGAAAAATAGTTTTTCAATTAGAAAAGATAATCAGGTTTTTATCTCGACACATATCGGTGATCTTGATGATGTTAGAAATTATAGTTTTCAAGAATCGTCAATTGAGGAGTTCAAAAAGAGTTTAGAGATTTTTCCTGAAAGCTTAATCGGTGATGCTCATCCAGCATATCAAAACTTAGAAAAGGCCACAGCTCATTGTTTTCATCATCACGCCCATATGCTTAGTGCCATGGGTGAACATAAACTACTTGGTGAAAATGTCTTGGGAATAATTTGTGATGGCATCGGTTTTGGTAGCGATGAAAATTTTTGGGGGTTTGAGTTTTTGTTTGTCTCAAAAAACGGCCATAGAAATTTTGAACGTATCGGCCATCTTGATTATTTTTCTTTGCCAGGTGGCGATAAGGCCCAGACTGAAATTGATCGCGTCGGAATATCGTTGATAGCTGGATCTAGCGCTAACGACGATTGCTTAATCTATGAAGAAGATCGGTTCCGGTCAATTAGCTCTGTGTGTGATAATAAACAATTTAGTTATCTGACATCATCTCTAGGAAGACTTTTTGATGGAGTGGCTTCCATTCTTGGAATTGCCAATAGGGCAGAATATGAGGCGCAAGCTGCAATGATGCTGCAGTCTCTTGCAGAATCAGCATATGAATATTTAAATACAGTCAGAACTTTATCTTATGGCGTTGAGATTAAAAGTGAAGCTCCGTTTATTATCTCGTACAAAAACTTAGTTTCTGAAATAGTTTCAGACGTACGACAAGGAATTAGAAATGAGATCATCTCGTTAAAGTTTCATAGCTGGGTTGTCGCAGCAATTATATCTGGGATAGAGAGAATCTGTTTTGACTTTGATTCAGTAGTCTTTTCTGGTGGGTGTTTTCAAAATAGATTGTTAGTAGAGTTGTTGATTAAGAAGCTTGATAGTAAAAAAATAAAATATTATTTTAATCAAGAGGTTCCAATTAATGATGCAGGAATATCTTTTGGCCAAACGTTAATGTAGAGGTAAAAATGTGTTTAGCAGTACCGCTAAAAATGGTTGATAGAGTAGATGATCACCAAGTAATCCTAGAGGGAAATGGGGTTCGAATAAAAGCTTGTATAGCTCTAGTTCCTGACCTAGCAATAGGTGATGACTGCTTAGTACATGCAGGGTTTGTAATTGAAAAGATAACACCTGATGATGCCAAAGAAAAATTGGAATTGTTAGAAGAGTTTTATAGTAAAGTAGGCAGAAAATAAAATATGAGTGTTAAAGACAAAATCAGATACCTAAAAGAAGAGATCGCTAAAATTGCTAAGTCAGATATGCAAATTATGGAAGTGTGCGGTACTCACACCATGGGCCTTGCTAAGCATGGTATTCGAGCAATGTTGCCATCGAACATTAAAATAATTAGTGGGCCTGGGTGCCCTGTTTGTGTCTCAGGACAAGGTGATATTGGAGTGGCAATTAACCTTGCCAAAAGAAGTGGCATAACGGTGGCAACGTTTGGTGATATGTTAAAAGTACCATCAAAAGGTGAAACTCTTCTTGGAATGCCAAATGTAAAGGTAGTGTACTCTCCGATGGAAGCATTAGCTTATGCAAAAAATAACAAAGATCAAGAGGTTGTTTTTTTAGGAATAGGTTTTGAAACAACCGCTCCATTAATTGCCGCTACTATCGTTGCAGCAGATCGTGATAATGTAACTAATTTCTCAGTTTTTTCCGTTCACAAAACTGTGCCGGAAGCGCTAAAAATAATTTGTAGTGATAAATCAAGTAACATTTCAAATCTTTTACTCCCTGGCCATGTGAGCGCTATTACTGGAAGTAATTATTTTGAATTTTTAAGAGAGACAAAAACTAGAGGAGTGATTGCTGGTTTTGATCCATTAGGTATCATGGAATCAATATATCTACTGGTGAAAATGTTTAACGATGGTTGTGTTGATATTATCAATAATCTTACAAATGTAGTTACACCAGCTGGAAATGAGAAGGCACTTGCATTGCTGGACAAAATTTTTAAACCGACAGACTCTTACTGGAGAGGTATTGGTATGATACCTCGAAGTGGACTAGAGATTCGCTTGGATTTTTCAGCGTATGATGCAAAAGTAAAATTTGATTTGTCAGTTGAAGATATTTCTGAACCAGCTGGTTGTCGCTGTGGAGATATTTTAATGGGAAAAATAATCCCGCCAAAATGTGTTCACTTTGGAAAAGGGTGTACGCCACTCTCTCCAATTGGGCCATGTATGGTTTCAAGCGAGGGGACTTGTGCCGCTTATTACAAATACAACGTGTAGGTGAAAAATGGGTGTTGATCTTAATGTCGGTTCAGGTGGAAGGGCCACGCATAAATTTATTAGTGAAAAAATTGTCGCTAAATTAAAAAATGGTATTCTAGAAAAATTAGATGATAGCGCAGTACTGAGTAGTGAAGTTGGAAAACGATTTGCGATGACAACTGATAGCTATGTTGTCTCCCCCCTTTTCTTTCCAGGAGGAGATATCGGTAGGCTAGCTGTGAGCGGAACCTGTAATGATCTTGCAACTAGTGGAGCAGTTGTCAAAGCTCTTAGCTTATCATTTATTATTGAAGAGGGATGCTCACTTCCTGAAATTGAAAGAATTATAGATTCAATCAAGCAAGCACTGCAAGAGGCAAATACTCAAGTAGTTACTGGAGATACTAAAGTTGTTGAAAAAGGTAAAGGAGATAAAATATTTATCAATACATGTGGGATAGGATTTATTGATGAAGGAATTAATCTTTCAACTTATAATGCAAGGGCCGGTGATAAAGTTTTCATAACTGGAGAAATAGGAGATCACGAAATAACAATTATGAAGGAAAAAAGGTTGTTTGATTTTGATGTCGATATAAAAAGCGATGTCGCTCCATTGAATTTAAAAGTCAATCAGTTGTTAAATCTAACTCAAGAAATTAGGTGTATTAAAGATCCAACGAGAGGTGGTGTTGCCTCTGCCCTTCATGAAATTGCAACTAATTCTAACGTTGAAATTATTATTCAAGAAGAATCACTGCCAGTTAATCCGCAGGTTAGAACTGTTTGTGATCTTTTAGGTCTTGATCCTCTCTATCTTGCAAACGAAGGCAAGATGATTATTATTGCGCCTGATACTTCAATGCAAGCTGTTTTTAAAATTTTTCCAAAAGCTGCAATCATCGGAACTGTTACTGATAACTCAAAATCTCAACTTCTGATTGAAACTAGTTCTGGTGGAATCAGAAAAGCTAGTATGCTGGAAACTGTTCAACTCCCAAGAATTTGTTAAAGGTTTATTTCGCTAAAACAAGTTTTAATGCTTTTATAGCTTTTGGTAAAACGACAGGATCATATTTCGTACCGGCCCACTGCTCCAGTTCTTTGAGTCCGTTTGCTTGTCTTTTTGGAATTTCACCTTTGTATGACATAACAATATTATCAAAATCGTTTGCAATAGAGACAATTTTAGTTAATTGATAAATTTTGGTTCCTTTTAATTGGCCAGGGTATCCTGTTCCATCATGTTTTTCATGGTGCTCTGAAACAATTTTTAAAACATCTTCAGGATAGTTACCCCTTATGATCAGTTCATTTTTTCCATACTCTGGATGTTTTAGTATTGCTTGTTTATACGCTCTTGATTCAGGATTTTCTAAAAATTTAGCTTTGATAAGTGTCTTTCCAAAGTCATGTAAAAGCGCACCAAGATAAATATTTTCCAAGATTATTTGTTGAGTATATCCTAAGTTAATTGCAAGATATGTAGATATGTTAGCAACATTTAATCCATGATCTGCCATTCCTTGATCATACTGTAACATTTTTAACAGATAGTCTTGTGTTGTTTGACGTTCATTTACTTTAGCAACAAATGCTCTTGTTTTATCTAGAATATCTTTTGCTATTTGGTCTTTAGCATCACTCGAAAGAAAATCAAACGCTGCTTTTTTAATGTCCTTGATTAAGGGAACGAGTTCAGCATTTGATTGTCCAACTGCTTGGATAATTACTCCATCTATTTTATCTTGAATTGATGTTGACCACTGTTTAAATTTTTCTAGATCATTTATTTGAACAAAAATAAATTTGTGTTTTTTTAGCATGAACTGATTGAAACGAATTGCTGGTATAAAGTCTCCGGTCTCTTTATATTTTATAAAGTGGCCATCTAAGTATAGGTAGACATCACCTGGTAAAAATTTATCAGGAAAAATCATACTTAATGGGTATGATACAAAACTAGTATCACTCTCAATTTTTTGTTCCATCTTTATATTTTACTTTATATTGAATATATTGCAATAACCTGACTGAATTGCTTTGACGTTTTTGATGCTAAGATTGCAACTTTTTTTTCCGATGAGGAAGTTATGAGAGTAATACTTTTTTCTGAAGATAGTGAGACAAGGAAGCTTATTTCTGGTGTTTTTCTTACCAATTTTAAGAAGTTGACACTAGAGACTGGTGACACGGTAAAAGAGTGCATTGATAAAATGCTTTGTGGAGAATACCAATACAAAATTGCTATAATTGATCTTTCGATCAAGCAGTCGATCGACGAACTTTTTGAAGAGGTAACTGATTTGCTTGAAGATTTCCCAATTATTCTTTGGGGAGATCACTTAAGTGCAAAAAATAGGATTCCGCAAAATTTCACTAACATTAATCCAACCAATGCTTCAATCTTTGCGCCATTTAGTTTAAACAATTTTGCCATAATTATTAAACAGGCACTAGCTTGGATTCAAGATTTAGAAGATAGAGAAAAAACAGTAGAGTTAGATAAAGATGAGTGTGTTGCAGTAAAGATTAAAAACTTTTATCGCTTTGAAGAGATGGATTATGACGTATATTTAGAAAAAGGTGATGACAAGTTTTTGCGAATAATAACTAAAGGAGAAGCGTTTAATCAGGCGTTGATCCAGCGTTATGTTAGACTTGGAACGAAAGAACTTTATCTTCAAAAAGAGATGAGAGTTAAGTTTCTTGACAAGACAATTGATAACTTGTTTATTTTTTTTACTGAAGAAAGCGACGAGAATAGAGTTATTTATCAGGCCCAAGTAGGGGCCGCTTGTGTGGTTCATGAATATATAAGAACAATCGGTATCTGCGAAAAGGTTATTAGGTTGTGTGAAAAAATAGTTGCAGTAACTAATGAAGTTTATAAAAATTTAAACATGATAAGGGTGCTCAAAGATTTTCCTCTCGTTGATGGTGATATTTCAGAGCAGAGCATTTTGGCTTCGTATGTTTGTGAAGGGTTAGTTAGAGGAATTGGCTGGTCATCTGATCTTTCTCGAGTCAAACTTGGCCTTGCATCAATTATTCATGACTGTGCTCTAGAAAATGGAGAGTTGCAAAAATTAGTCTCAATTAAAGATCCAAGTATTATTAAATTCACAGAAGAAGAGATTAGGCGTTATATAAAGCATCCTAAAATTGCAGCTGAAGTATCAAAACATTTTACCAATCATTCGGAAATTGATTTTGTTATAGCTCAACATCATGAATTACCAAATGGTAAAGGGTTTCCGGAAGGGTTAAATGCTCACCAGATACCACAACTATCATGTGTATTTATTTTGGCCAATAATTTTGTTAAGGAGTTGGTCAACTGCTCGTGGACAGCTGTTGGTATTCATTCGATTATTCGGACGTTTAAGGAAAGATATGATACTGGAAATTTCAAAGATCCAATGAAGGCGCTTGAAAAGCTATTTTAAGTTAGCTAGATCAAGTAGATCAATTGCAGCTTTTGCATAAACGTTTAAGTTATCTTCGAGTTTTTTTGAAAGTCCAAACTCATTTTGAATTAGCAAAGGTTCAATCCCTAGAAACTTAATTGGAGGAATGGTATAACCAGTCTCTTTAGCAAGAGTAATAATTTTTACAATATCCCCTTCATGAGTACTTATTCCTGCTAGCTCTTTGACTGATTCAACTTGAGATGGCGCAAATATTTTATACTCACCAGGATTTAGCCCAAGGTTAGCACTGTCAACGATGACAATGGACTCGGTCTCTTCATTAAAATATGCTAGAAGGTTAATAGCATTTCCAGATAGGTCGATCGCTTGAAAGTTTTTATCAAGCCCTTGCTCTGAAATATATTCTACAACCTTGATACCAATACTATCATCAAACATCGAATAGTTACCAACTCCAAAAAGATATTTCATAGCGATTCAATCTCGAATAAAAAGATCAATGCCACGAGTGGTGGCATTGATCTTTTGGTAAATAATTATTCAACAAATTTAACATTTAAAAAGTGGGTAGAACAAGAGATACATGGATCGTATGCTCTAACTAACATTTCAAGAGCAAGTTCCATCTCTTCTTTTGTTTTTCCAGCGGCAAGAAGCTCTGGTACAAGTTTGTTAAAATCTGTTTGTATGTTTGCATGGTTTTGATTTGTAGGAATTATGCAGTTTCCATATGTACACATTCCATCTTTATCAAATTCATACTCATGAAAGAGAATTCCTCTTGGAACCTCTGTCCCATTCGCTCCTCTTGAAAATTTTGTAGGAGCAACAGGTTTTTCATTTTTGATTCCAGACGCTATCAACTCATCAATAATTTTCAAGCTATCGTATACGCTATGGACGATCTCAACTAGTTGGGCCGCAGAATTTAGGTATGGATTGGTACATACTGGTTTCATTCCAAGAGCGTCTGCAACTTTTCTAGCTTCTGGGTGAAGCATTTCAAAGTTGTTATTAAAGCGTGCAAGAGCTCCTGCTGCATAACTTGCCATTTTATTTTTAGTGTACTTTGCTGTAGAGAGTGGACTTACGTACTCATTGGTGACACTTTTGTACGCACTAAGTGGATACTGCTCTTTCTTGCCATCAGGAAGCGTACTTTGAATTACACCATCATATAAACCATACTCTTCTTTGCTGGCAAGAGCGAGATACTCAGTAGGACTTTCAAACGCAGGAATATTTGGAGCAAGAGCTTTAACTGTTGCTACTGTTTCAACTAAATCATCAACATGTGCAAGAATTTTAGCTTTTACTGCTTGTAATGTTTCAACAGTAGGAAGCATTGAAAAACCACCAGGGATAATTGTTGTTGGATGAGTTGTTCTTCCTGCTAAAGCAGAACCCCATTCGTGGCCAAGCCTTTTTAATCTTAGTGCACGCTTAACAACCTCTCCATGAGTAGGAATAAGAGGAAATACTGATGGGGCACCTAGTAAATCTGGGGCAACTAAAAAATAGACGTGCAGAACGTGTGAATCAAAATTTTCTGCATGTTTAATAAGTGTTCTTAGTTTCTTAGTTTGCTTAGTAACTTCCATTCCAAGTGCTGTTTCAACCGCCTTAACGGCCGCAAGAGTGTGTCCTATCGAGCAGATTCCACAAATTCTGCTGGTGATTCTTGCGACTTCAGAATAGTGCCTGTCTCTAACCATTGCTTCAAAAAACCGTGGTGACTCTGGCACTTGCCATTCACATTTTTCGATCTTGCCACTCTTGATATTTACATGAATATTTCCATGTCCTTCAACTCTAGTGACGTGATGTACGTTTATATTAATATCTTTTTTCATTGAGCATCACTCCTTAAATTGGCGGTAAACATTCTTGACTTTGACTGTGCCCTCTTCTTTGAAAAGCCAGCTTTTTCGATTAAGGTTTGTACTAATGATTCTTCATTTGCATCATGTACAAATCCTCGACACGCTTCGCATGGAATTCCATGTGATGGACAAATGGCCCCACATCCTGCTCTTGCGACTTGGCCTAAACAGTGATCACCATCATCGTATCTACATACGGTCTCATTGCGCTTACACTCAACGCAGACTGGATAGGTTGGTACCACAGGCTCTTTCCCATGAAGAAGGTGGCTTACTATGTCTAAAAACTCATACTTGTCCATTGGACATCCGTGCACTTGGTAATCAACTTTAATCGCAGCCGAGATCGGCCTTGCCTCTTGACTAGCTAGGTGAGGCATATTGCAATCTTTTCCATATACACATTTTTTATAATCATCTTGATGATTTTTTAGTGCATTGATTCCACCTGTAGAAGCGCAAGCTCCGTATGAAATGACTATGTCTGAACGTTTACGGATATCTTCAAGTCTTGCTCTGTCTTGCTCTCTAGAAAAACTTCCTTCAATGCAGGCAATGGTAAGATGATCTGTCTTCTCGCTCATCGCCTCTCTAAACTCAACGATATCTATATGGTTTAGAAGTTCAAGAAATGCAGCATCACCGAAATTTGTTAGCTCTATCTGGCAACCCTCACAAGATGTAAAATCGAAAAATCCAACTTTTGGCCTACTCATTATAATGCCTCCTCTAATTGTTTAGCTTTTGAAAGAGGAAATACTGGGCCATCAACGCAAACGTATTGATCGTTGATTTGACAGTGTCCACATTTTCCAACACCACACTTCATTCTTCTTTCCAGGTCAAGAAAAATATTTTCATTCTTAATCCCTCTCTTATTTAACTCCATAACAACAAACTTAAACATGATCGGAGGCCCACAAATTACCGCTCTTGTTTCTGGATTTAAATTTGTTTTGGCAAATAGTGAAGTGATAAGTCCAACTTCGCCTTTCCAGTTTTCATCTGCCTTGTCAACGATATCATAAAAATCTATATCAGAAGATTTTTTCCATGTGGCCAACTCATCTTTAAACATCTGCTGAGATGGGTTTTTAGCACCATAAATAAGAGTGAATTTTTTAAACTCGTCTCTTCTATCCATGATGTATTGGATTAAACTTCTTGTTGGGCATAAACCTATACCGCCGGCAACGATTATTACATCTTGCCCTCTAAGTAAGTTTATCGGAAAACCTGTTCCAAGAGGTGCTCTTAAAAACATGGAGTCTCCTGCAACAAGTTTGTTTATCGCTCCGGATACTCGACCAACCGTTCTGATCGCAATGTCAAAGCTTTCAGGACGTGTTGGCGAGCTGGCAAATCCTATTGGGATTTCACCGTAACCAAACAGAGAGACTTCAAGAAATTGTCCTGGATCCCAGTGAATATATCCATCTGCCATTTTAAGTGTAAACAGCTTTACGTCAGCTGTTGCTTGGACCGCTTTAATAATTTTTGCTTCCTTTGGTAGGAAGATATTTTCTTCTGTTGTTTCGCAACCGCAATTATCGCACATTATTTCACCTCCATGATAGTGTTGATCGCTTCGACGGGATCAGCAATGTTTGCTGTACAGCCACTTGAACATCTTCCGCATCCGATACAAGCTGGGCCACCTAATGTTTCGTTTAGGTATGCAGCTTTTCTCATGATTCGGTGTCTATATCTCGAACCTCTTGACTCCCTAAAGTTTTCACTATGGCCAGCACCTAGAGAAATTTTTGAAAACTCTTCAGTAAGACATGAGTCCCAATACCTTGTTCTAACTCCAGAGGTTTGATCAACGTTCCACTTGTCTTGAACATCGAAACAGTAGCAGGTAGGGCAAACAATGTTGCATGTTCCGCAAGAAAAACATCTTTGCGCCATCTTGTCCCACATCTCTTTTTTTGAAAATGAGTCTCTTACTTTTTTAGCAATATCTTTTGATGAGTGCTTCAGCTTTTCTGGGCACGTTCCGTTGACAGATTCATTGACTTTTTTTGCCTCACTACTTTGTTTCTCTGTTGCGGCCGTAAATTTACCACAGCTAATTAGGGCATCGCCTTTTGTTGTCAACGTTTGAAAATGGTATCCGTCAGATATTTTTGTTAGAAAAGCATCATGGCCTTTTGCTTTTATGTCAGCTCCAACTGTATCCCAAAATGCTCTGCTTGAGACCTTTTGAATATTTGAAGCAACAATAGTTGCCGCGCGCCTGTTTGCAAGATAGTTCATGTCTTTTTTGTTATTCTCAAATACGGTATCGGTTATATCGATTCCCTTTACATCGTATGGATGAACACCAAATAGTATCTTCTCTTTTGGATCGATACACCCCTCATATCCTTTTGATGAGAACTTTACCAAGTTTTGTCGTGGTGGAAAGAACTCTTTTTTGGGAGGTAAAATTGTGACATCGTAGTCAAGCCTAATTTCGCTAGGTGATTTGATCTTAGAAAACACGAACCGAGGCCCTTTGGCAATCGGAGCAATTAGCTCTTTTGTGCTAATCATCCGAGTGACAAAATCAGAAAAATCGTTTTCTGATAGATAATAGTTTTTCATTTCTTACTCCAATAAAGGTACATTAGTGTTATCATTTATAAGTAAATGTTTTAAAATGACTACGATTTAGAATTTTACATTTGTTAGTTGTTTTTTTTGATGATCAATATCATCTTATGTAAAATTAAGTATAAATTGAGAGGAATAATCGTGATTCAAGTTGACAAGATTGGTAAGTCTTTCGGTGATAGAGTACTTTTTGAGGATATATCCTTTGCTCTTAATTCAAAAGAGAGAGTTGGTTTAGTTGGAAGGAATGGGTGTGGAAAGTCTACGCTCTTTAAGTTGATTCAATCCGAGATGTCGATTGATGGCGGCCATATAAAAATCCCCAAAAACTATTCGATAGGCCATCTCGTTCAGATTTATAATTTTACAAAAGCAAGTTTGATAGAAGAAGCAGAGCTTGCTCTTCCTAAAACAGATGATGCTGGAAGATATCAAGCAGAGAAAATACTTTTTGGTCTTGGGTTTTCAAAGATTGATCTTGAAAAAAATCCCCGTCTTTTTTCTGGTGGATTTCAATTGCGTATCAATTTAGCAAAGCTTTTAATCGCTTCGCCAAATTTATTGCTGCTTGATGAGCCAACAAACTATCTTGATATCGTTGGTATTCGGTGGTTTAAAAGATTTTTAAAAAGTTTTCCCGGTGAGGCAATTATCATTAGTCACCAACGTGATTTTCTTGATGATGTTTGCAACTCTATTATGGGGATTAGCAGACAAAAGTTAAAAAAAGTTGTTGGGAATACGGAAAAATATTATTCACAAATATCCCTTGAAGAGGAGATTCACGAACAGACTCGGCTTAATCAGGAGAAAAAGATTAAAGATGTCGAAAAATTTGTTGAGCGTTTCAGAGCTACAGCATCAAAGGCCGCTCAGGTCCAATCAAGAGTCAAAATGTTAAATAAAATGGGTTCCCTTGAGCAACTTGCCTCAGAACGAATTATGGGATTGCAGTTTAACTATATTGATACTCATTCAAAAATTCTTAGTGAGATTGAGAATGTGACATTCGCTTATCCCAATGGGCCAGTACTAATTTCTAACGTAACATTTACAATTCAAAAGAACGATAGGATTGGAATTATCGGAAAAAACGGCAAAGGAAAATCGACTCTATTAAATTTAATTTCTCAAAATATCTCTCCGATATCAGGAACTGTTGTGCACAAAAAAGGAACAGTGCTTGGCCATTTTGGACAGATGAATATCGATCAGCTCTGTCCTACAAACAATGTTGTTGAAGAGATTAGTGCTGCTAACCAAGAGTTACCGACTTCTAGGATAAGAGCAATCTGTGGTTCAATGATGTTTGAAGGCAATCTTGCAATGAAAAAAATTGCGGTTTTATCTGGTGGTGAAAAAGGCAGAGTTTTGCTTGGCCAGCTTGTTGCTAAAAAACACAATCTGTTGTTGCTTGATGAGCCAACGAACCATCTTGATATGGAATCTACCCTTGCCCTTGTTAGTGAGCTTGAACTGTTTGAAGGAGCTGTCGTTATTGTTACTCACAACGAAGAGATTTTAAGAAAGCTTGTAAATAGACTAATTATTTTTGAAAGAGGCGGAGTTACAGTTTTTGATGGAGGTTATGATAGCTTTTTAGAAAAAATTGGTTGGGAAGGTGAGACCAGTGATGATGTTTCTGATAAAAAAGATCGACCAACTAGAAAAGATATTAAACAACAACGCTCGGCACTAATTAAGGATCGAGCGAAGTCAATTGGGCCAATTAAGGAGAGAATCGATAAAGGTGAGAGTAAAATTTTAGAGTTAGAAGCTACTGTTAAGGAAAAAAATGGAATTATCCTCTCTTCGGCCTCTTCAAATAAAGATGGAGTTAAGATTGCTGCTTTATCTAAAGAGATTAAAGACCATGAGCGTTTGATTGAAGAGTTGTTTGAAGCGCTTACAACTGACAGTACATTTTTGTCAGATGAAGAAGAAAAATTTCAGAAATTGTTGGAAGAGCTGGAAAACTAGTTGACAGAGTTTTTGCCCTAAACTAATCTTCCTCAACTTAATGATTCGGGCGTTTAGCTCAGCTGGGAGAGCGCCACCCTTACAAGGTGGATGTCGGCGGTTCGATCCCGTCAACGCCCACCAT
>DYOQ01000045.1 GCA_020720455.1 Bdellovibrio sp. | reverse complement strand
TCGGCCTGTGAATACTCATAACTGTTATCTGATCGTAGCCTTGGGCCGTTGACATCATTTAAGACGATGATGTCTCTCTTTTGATATTTACCATCATCACCCTTTCTAAAAAGAAATGGTGGATCGTGAGCAGCATTACTATACGTCAATGTTCCAGTCTCACGATCGATAAAAGCAGCAAAAAAAGTCATGAACATAATCTCTCCCGACATGTGAGAGAATGAACGGTTCATGAGGGTCAAGGCCTTGCCAGGGGTTAACCCTTTCATTGAAACCATGACCCCGGTCGCACTCATAGCGGCGCTAGTCATTAAGGCCGAAGGCACTCCATGCCCTGTTGCATCTCCAATCCATAAAAATATTTTATTTTTATAAATGTTATAATGCCACCAGTCTCCACTACACTCATTGGCCGGTTTGAAGCTTCCACAAAGAGAAAAACCATTTCCTCTCTTTTTAGATTTGGGAAGTAACGTTTTCTGAACCAACCTTGCGGTTTTAACTTCCTCTTCAATTCTTGCTTTGCTTTGAATTACAACTAGTAAATTTTCAACCTCTTCACTCATATGATTAAATGTTTCTGCTAGAACACCAACTTCGTCATTACTGATTTTTGTTACCCTAGTTTTAAAATTTCCCTTGGAAATCTCCTTTGCTGCTTCTGTTAAATTTAGCAAAGTATTTGTTAATTTCTTTGAAGCGAACAAACTGGTTAGCACTAACAGCGAAAGCGCAACACTTGTCATATAATAAAACTTTAATAAAAAATCATGAATAGTTATGGCAACAATTTTATAGCTGCCAACAATTATCAAGGAATAATCTTTTAATACTGTCGGGGCCGTCGCAATGAAATATTTTGATTCAACATTTGACGTAACAGCAACGCCAGAATTGATTTTTGGATGGTTTTTTATAAGTTCTTCAAAAGTTAGATCTACGAAGCTATTTAAGTTACTTCCAAAAACTACCTCTTTGTTATTTGTGTCATAGATTACTTTCAAATACCCTTGTGATGACTCAAATGATTTCACAAAACTTTTAGTGTT
This sequence comes from Bdellovibrio sp., assembly GCA_020720455.1. GTDB lineage: Bacteria > Bdellovibrionota > Bacteriovoracia > Bacteriovoracales > Bacteriovoracaceae > DYOQ01. The sequence continues at coordinate 23,612 of DYOQ01000045.1, read as the reverse complement.
ACATAGAGAAAAAAATAGTATCGATTTATCATCATCTGTTTTTGTAGACATCACAATCCACGTATAGTCTGGTGAAAACTGTGTCGATCTAACCTGAACGCCAGAGCTCAGGTGTAATCCTTGAGCATTTTTTATTACCTCACCCTCAAAAATAGATTCATTTGTTTTCTCTAGTTGACTATTCTTATCCACTACCTGATTAATGATTTTGATTTCTTGAGTAGCTGTACTCGTAGTAACAACATAAACTCTAGAAATACCCGTATCTGAACCTAACAACTCTTTTGCAGATTCTGAGAATACATTTATTTTAGCATCATACTCTTTTGCAATCAGCTTAATGCTGCTAATAAATGCTCTGATTGTATAATCAAATTGATGGGTATAACTTTGTTTAAATGAAGTAATAGAGTCCAGAATATAACCAGTTTGATTTTCCGTATACGTAGTAACAACGACATAAGCGTAGATCGATAATAAAATAGTCGGGATTGATGTAAGAATAAATAAAACTTTATATTTTATCGACAATCTCTTCTCTCATTTTTAAAAAATATCCAAATACTTATCGGCGATAAACTAATCATGTAAAATTTTTCTTCTTAAATACCAACAGGAACTAATTTCCATCCAGTGTGAGTGGTCGACTTCTGCGTTAAAATATCATTAGATGTCGGTTGAGTAGATGTCGGTTGAGGATTTTCTTAAACATGAAGCAACTATTACTTAAATTTAAATCTAAAGATTTCATTCTTGCCTTCGCTGCGCTCTGTGTTCTCCTTGGTGTTTTGCTAGCTTTTTTTCAAGACAAAATTTGGGGTACGGCCAAGCGGCAGATTGGAAAAAATGAAGTACTTGCCAAAATTGTTGAACTAAAGAGCGATGTCAAATATAAAGAAGAGGGTAAATTCAAATGGAGTGAATCGTTTAAAAACCTTGAGCTCATTAATAAAGATAGAGTGCTAACAGGTTCTGCATCTAGCGCGACAATTAAATTTAATGATTCCTCAAACTTTAGCATTCAAGAAGATTCCATTGTCGTTATCGAAAAAAATGAAAATGGGATTGCAACCCTCACGCTTGAAACTGGTTCAATTTCTGGTGTCGCTAAAGAAAATATTGAAATTAATGTTAAACAAGAAGATGGTACTCTTCAAAAAATTGAACTAAAAAAAGATACCAAATTAAACGTCAGTAAAAAAGCTGGTCAAAAAATGGCACGTATCAAAGTAGAACGCGGAGTTGCAGCTATTAAGCAAAGAGGTGAAGAAACAATTAAAGTAACCGAAGGGAAAACATACACAATGCCAGTTAAACAAAAAGATATTCCTGCTGTGGTTGAACCAATTCCTGAAAAAATAGTTTCAATAATTACTCCAACTCCCATGGCAGAGAAAACACCTGATGCTATAGATATTCCTCTCATTGCTCCAAAAAATGAAGACTCACTATGGGCCAACCAAAACAGTAGTGTTGAATTTACGTGGGCCGCAACCTCTAACGAAGAACAGTACATACTTATCGTTTCAGAATCGTCTGCGTTAACTGAACGTCCTCTTAAGATTCGTGCCTCTAACAATACTGTGTCCGTAAACGGCTTTCCACACGGTCGATCATTCTTTTGGGCACTCTTCGACCAAGAAGCAAAAACTAAACTATCTGAAACAAGATCTTTTTCTATCAAAGAAAACTTTGTTCCTGAACTAATTTCACCAGAACCATACGCAAAGGTCACGCCACAGAAAACAAATATAAACTTCAAGTGGAACGATCAGGGAAATGCAAAAACATTTAAATTTCAATTATTAAAAATTGAGGAAAATGGTGCCAAAACTAAGATTGCTAAAGACATTGATAACAATGAGTTCCCTCTAACAATCCCAGAAGAAGAAGGGAGATATAAGTGGCGAGTAAAGGTTGTCGATCACGAAAGAGAGGGCGTTTGGAGCGATTATGCGGAGTTTACTCGACAATTTCCACCAAAGGCCGAGGAGAAAATAGCGACACCTCCACCACTTGAAAATACTAAAGAAGAAGCAGTGTCGAGAGTTGATCAACATGTTGAGCAAACAAAATCAAATTTCTCTGAAGAGACAAAAGAAAAAATTAGATTAAGAAAACAGATGGCCGAAAAAAACAGATCAAAAAAAGAAATGGAAGAGCAGCAACGACTAGCAACCCAGACTGGTGATTCTGTTAACAGCGAAAAAATGACTATCTCTAACGATCAGCAAATCTTTGGCAAACATAAAAACAGCACGGACAAACTACACATGTCGATATTCTACACTGCATCTAAAGGTGTACTTGAAGAGACTGTTTCCGGTGTTACTGTTGAAAATTCGCAAAACTCTCCTGCAACTATCGGTACATTTTTGTCCTATGAACCAACAAATAAATTCTCATTATCAAGTAGCGCATATCTATCTAAAATCACCAACACCGAAACTATGAATGGAAAGGTTTACACCACCCCGTTAGAATACGGAATCAACGGTTATCTTGGCTATAAGCTGTATGACAACTTATCTATTTATTCAGGAGCTGATTATGAAAACCTGTCCACATACAACACGGCCGAAGTTCTGTCAGGTCAAGAACTAGAAATTAGCTCTACAAAATTTCTATATGCGACAGTTGGGGCATCACTACTATTTGACATTGGAAAATTGTTGATGCTTAAAGGTAGTTATTCTAATGCCATTAGTTCATACGATGGATCCGGATCATTTAGTGGTGATAAATTTATATTATACTTAAGCATGAAGTGGACAGACAACCTGCTATTTCATCTGTTATATAAACGTCACATGTTTGATGGGCCAACTGACCTTACAATTTATAGATATGGTGTCGGCATAGGTTACAACTTCTTCTAACAAGCACTATAATCAAAAATCTAACTACACGCGCTTAAGCCTCTCTTTTAAAATTCCCTCAGCATACTTAACCCGAGCAGCATGAATCAGCCTTTTATTTTTATTTATTTCAAAAAGAGCAACACTAGGAAAACGATCATAGATCTCAATTCGTTTTAGGGCCTCGTGTCCATGTGTTGATTGTTTCTCTAGCTTTTGGAGTGTGCTTAAGGATATTTGAAATATTGCTGAAAAATCTCTCAGCGATAACTGAAGCTCCTTTCTAAAATACATATAATCTAAATTGAGATACGCTTTTGTTTCGTCAAGTTCAAAAATAAAAGACGACGGCCCCTTTCTACCAATTGTTGCGAGCAGCAAAATTTCATCGGTCTCTTCTTTAGATATGTTAAACTGATTACAATAATCTTCATATGCTGGATTTTTTCTTGATGGAATCCTATCAACAAACGAAGCAAACAGTTTTTCAGATCGGTGTACTCTTTTTGTTAAGGGGATATCTGGTCCAATGTAGATTGAAGAACTGTTGTTAAGATATTTCATATCATATTCAAAAATAAATGTTTCACCTTCCTTAAAAAGATTCCCAACCTTCACTCGAGAGGCCCTACTTTCTAAATATACTTCTAGTATTCTGTTCATTTTATTTCTTCTATCCTCTTATTTATTATTTTTAAAAATGCATTTTTTCTTTTACTGCTAAGATTAGACGCTTCTATAAGTTCCACAATAAATTCATTCTTCTCTTTGATTTTAGCAATGAAACCGTCAACAATCTCTGCGAACCCAAGCCTAGTAAACTCATACACATAGTCTTTGAGCGTTGGTTCATTTGTAAGCGATGTAAATATTTTTCCCTTCGGATTTAGATCAGCACCAAGCAAAACATCATCCTCTATTCCAATGTAACTTGGGTTGTCGTAGACTGGTGCCATTTGAAATAGAGCTGGATCTTTTTGAATAAGCGCTATATTCCTTCCGTGACGATCATGATTACCAACCAATGAATCACACATTGTCATTTCAATAAAATTTTTAATATCTATATAACTACCACACTTTTCTGATATAACTTTCAATATTGCTTCACAATTATAATCAAATCCATCTCCTATAAAATGATAAATATGAATTAGGTTTTTTCGAGTTGATCTATCCATGAAGTTTTTTGTTACAAATGTATCAATACTATTTTCAAATTTAATCATATAAAAATCTGCAACCAAAATACCAAGGCCCTTATATATTTTATTACTGATCCATTCAACGAGAGGAAGCTCAGGAAAATCAGACTGGCCCATTTTCAAAATATACTGAACGGAATTAATTTCAGCAGAATATTTTTTAAATGCTCCATGAAAAAAACTTGTATTATTTTTAGGCCATGCTTTGCATGCTTTTCTTTTAAAATTTTCTTCCCACAATAAAAGCAGTTCATCTTAATATGTCTCGTTTTAAATACAAAATTATATTGTATTTATTTTAACACAAACTATTTTTGTATTCAAGTTAAACCAGAAAACTCAAAAAAGAACCATAACTCATCAAAACTACGTCCACCTATACGATCGTGCACAATGCCAGATTCAAACTGTCATGTTTCTATTACTCCATCCGATAAGTAGAGTTATTAACGGGGGATAAGTATGGCCGCAATTGATGTTAAAAATTTGTCAAAAAAGAAATTGCCCCTAGGAGCACGCTGCAACCTAGGGACAAAGATAATTTACTTAAAGTGGAAGTTCAAAAGGGATACTAATGCCAATTGCAATCTCTTTACCAGAAACCTCGCTAACACCACTTAGCGACGAAGTTGTCCCTGCTGAAATATCTTCATATTCATCATAGGTAAACGTTCTATACTCTAAGTTAATACTTAAGAATGGTAGACCAGTAAAACCAACGCCGATTACTTTACCATTTCCTGTGTACTCATCCCCAGCGCTTGAACCACTATCAACCTCCGCTTTTGATGAAAAATAATAGGTTCCCCAAACTCTCAGCATAATCGGAAAATTATATCCAACATAAATACCCATGTTAGAATGTTTATAATCAACATCTGCCGCGATAGGAGCAACCTGATCTTCCCAACTTGTAGAAAGCATGTTGTACTCAAAACCTGCCATCAAACCGAGGGCCCTATACCCAAGACGAGCTCCTAGCATTGGACTTGAGTAATCCACATCATGTTGAGATGTACCCGCAACTTCATTTTCGTTTCCACCCAAAACATAACCAACGTATGGCTCAAGCATTACGCCAGCACTAGCAGTACCAACCATCAAAAAACAAACTAGTAATAGAATTCTTTTCATATTTCCTCCTTGAAAAAAATCAAATACTTCTTAAAAACTTTTCAAAATCTTTATCATTAAAGCCAAGTACTCTTTCAACAAATTTTCCATTTTTATATATGGCCATAAAAGGCAACTGATCTACTCGGAAATCTTTACAAATTGTTGTATCTTCGTCGTACACCACCTGATATGAGATATCATATTTTCTCTTAATCTTTTCAACCAACTCTTCTGCATTTTTTTCATCCGTATTTACAGAAATAATTTCTAAATCTTGCCTGCTCGTTTGCTTATATTTTTTAGATAACAAATCAATTTCTTTAAGACATGGAACACACCAAGACGCCCAGAAGTGGACAATTACAGTTTTAGAAGTAATCTCCTCTAAATCAAATTTCTTCCCCTCAATCGTTTGAAAAAGCGTCTCTTTATACAAAGAGTTGTAATGTTCTTCTAGAACCTTATCACTACTCGGAATCGACGCCGTAGAATCGTATAAATCAAATGCAACCTGTACCGCGACAAAACCGGCCAAGGTTAAAACAAAGAGAAAAAATGGTAAATACTTTTTCATTGCAGCTGGCCTATATACCAAATAAAATTGATTATAGCGCACAACTGGTTAAATTCAAATTTAAAAAAGGGGCAAACTTGGAATTAGGCAAGGCATTAATAAAAACTAACCATCAGCTCACAAAGAATGATAACGGCCAAACCTTTTTAGAATTTATATTACTTCTTGCAGTGCTAATTGGCATGTCAACTTTTCTCATGGAACTAATTAACAAAAACATTGCGAAGAGGTGGCAGGAAGCGGTTGAGCTAATTGCTTCACCAGACCCAGAGAACAAAGAAAACTACCCACTAGATTAACTGAGGAAATTTTGATGAAATACATTTTATCACTAGATCAAGGAACAACAGGTACCACTGCAGTATTAATAGACGCTATAACTTTTCAACTAATCGGAAAAGAAAACGTTGAATTCAAACAACACTTTCCTCGACCTGGTCTTGTTGAACATGACTTAGAAGATATTTGGAGCAGCGTAAGAAGTGCTACGCTCGCTCTCATTCAAAAAAATTCTATCAATCATGATGAGATCGTTGCCATTGGAATTACAAATCAGCGCGAAACAACCTGTGCTTTCGATACAAAAGGAAAACCTTTACACAACGCAATTGTTTGGCAAGATAGAAGAACTGATAGTTTTTGTAAAAAAATTAAATCATCTAAACAAAACTCTAGCTACATTAAAAGAACCACGGGCCTAACAATTGATCCGTATTTTAGTGGTAGCAAAATCAGGTGGCTACTCGACAATTCAACCGAAGTAAAAAAAGCACTGAAGAGCAAAACACTCAGGGTTGGAACAATCGATACGTTCTTGCTTTATCGACTAACAAATTACCAAAGTTTTGCAACGGAATCCACAAACGCATCTCGAACAATGTTGATGAGTCTCAAAAATATTTCTTGGGACAAGAAACTTTTAGAAATTTTCAATATCCCGATCTCGATTCTTCCTGAAATTAAACCATCATTTTTTAATTTTGGAAGTACGAGCGGTTTAGATTTTCTGCCAGACGGGATTCCAATAACTGGCATTCTCGGAGATCAGCAAGCTGCTCTTTTTGGACAAGCAGGAATTAGCGAAGGTGGTGTTAAGTGTACTTATGGCACTGGCGCCTTCATGCTTTTAAATACTGGAAAAAAAATTGTCCATTCCAAGCGAGGGCTTCTTACCACTGTCGCATACAACGATGGAGTTGACACTTTTTATGCATTAGAAGGCAGTTGCTATATTGCTGGAGCTGCCGTCCAGTGGCTTCGTGATAATATGAAATTTATTAAGTCTAGTGCAGACGTTGAAGAGACTGCAAAGAAAGCAACGGAAAATGAAATGGAACACGTGATGTTTCTCCCTTTCTTTACTGGAATTGGATCACCATATTGGAATAGCAACGTTAAGGCAGCAATCATCGGCATGACGAGAGATACTGGGATTTCCCAAATAGCGAGGGCCTGCTTAGATGGAATAGCTCTCTCAATTAACGATCTTTTTGAGGCGATGAAAAAAGATTTGAGTGTGAATGTTAACGAGCTAAGAGTTGATGGTGGTGCTTGCTCCAACAATCTGTTAATGGAAATCCAAGCATCAATTTGTAATTTAAAAATCATCCGGCCAAAGATAATTGAGACAACTGCCTACGGAGCTGGGCTTGCTGCTGCTATTGGTGCAAAAATAACAACCATTGATAAAGTTTCTAGGCTCTGGAAAAAAGATAAACAATTTAATGTTAACAAAAAAATTAGAAGTTACATGTTAAAGAAAAAAGACAGGTGGGACTTGGCAATTCAAATGTTAGAAAAGGCTTTTTAATTTAAGCAGCTAAGCGAAAAGTAACTTCATCATATTCAACATGAGGTCGCTTTACTACGCGTCCATCAACTTCAGATGTTTTAACTTTTATAACTCCGATCTCTTCAAAAAATTGAATTGTTTTATTTAAATTTGAAACATCAAGCTTAGTTAGCTTTGCGAGCTCATAAACCGAACGAGGTTTGTAAGCAATGATTGCTGATAAAACAGGAATGTTTCTTACGAAACGATTAAAGTCAGTCTTATTGTCAAAACTCACTTCGAACTCAATATCACCAGAAGCCTTGCCACTTATAACTTTGCGGGCTGCTTTTTTAAAATCTGCAAACACTTGATCGGTTGTTTTGCACGATACGACTAACCTTTTCATAGTTGAACTCCCATATGTTCAGTTACAATACTCCGAAAATCATCAACCAGTTGGTCAAGATCAACAAAGGAATAAGGTATTTCTAATTCATCAATATGATAATGTGGCCCTTTTGGATGGTGATTATCCATTAAAACTTTTTTACCATTAACTCGATCAACGCAAATGATTCCCCATTTTAGGCCATCTGGATATTGTTTCGAGTTTTGAATTTCATGAACCGAAATCTCAATTGTGAATCTTTTTCGGAGGATAAATTTTTCGTAACGAACTAATTTTGCCTTCATATAGGTTAAATATACCAATATTGATAAAATTAAGCAAGAAAGAGTTATTGGTTCGCATACTTTGACTAGAGGTACTTAAAAAAGAAAAATAAAGTTACTAAAATTAGGGAGTTAATGGAATTTTCATGTTTTCTTTACAAAACACCTCTAAAGAATCCAAACCCCATTCTCTATCTTGATTTCAAACATAGCGCAATTTCCAACCTTAAGTGGGCGGGCCTTTTCTTTCGCCGCATACTGAACCAGCTCACGAACAATTCCACCATGAGTTGAAACGGCAACCGTTTTAAGATTATCATCATTTATATAACGTTCCACTGCTTTAACAGCACGTTCTCTGACGTCTATTTTTTTCTCACCACCAGGAAAGGAAAAATCTAAATACTCATGAGACCAAAACTTATCCATAGTCTCTGGGCCCATTTCTCGAATCATCTCTTCTCGACTCTTGCCTTCATACTTACCAAAAGAAAACTCTTTCAAGTCAGGCGTTAGTATCGTTTTAATATTTCTACCACTAAAAACAATCTCTGCTGTCTCTTTGGCGCGTTTCATGTTTGAACTAATCACAAGGTCAATTGGTATATTAATAAGTTTTTTACCAAGCTCTCTTGCCTGCTCTCTTCCTAGGTCACTAAGATCGGTATCTGTATGACCTTGAATTATGTCCTCTCTATTCCAAAGAGTTTCACCATGTCTAAAGACTAATAGTTTTATCATTCAGTTACCACCCTAAAGTTTACGCAAAAAAAGCTTCAAGCTCTTTTGCTTTTTTAATCCCTTTAATTTTTATGTTGAATTTATCTTTATATTTTTCAGCAATCTTTTCTGAAGTTACTAACAACTTATAATTCAACTGGGCCATCTCTTTTAACCTCTGTTCCATTCTTGGAACCATTCTTATTTCACCAGTTAATCCAACTTCCCCAATAAATATTATTCCATCATCAATCGGTTTGTTTTTATAAGAGCTGATTAACGAAGCAATGATACTTAAATCACTCTCTCTACTTTCGAGTTTAATACCTCCAACTATATTAAGATAAATATCACTAAATCCAAGAGGAAGTCCGAGATATTTTTCAATAACTGCGACAAGCATTGCAAGACGGTTACTATCAACTCCTTGAGTTGTTCTTCTTCCGTTGCCATATTTATTTTCTACAACTAACGCTTGAGTCTCAACAAAGAGTGAGCGCGTACCCTCAGTAATGCAGGTTAAGCTTCTCCCAAAGCTTCCCTCAATGTGCGTATCTAAAAAATATTGCGATGGGTTTGCAACTTCAACTAAACCCTCATCACCCATCTCAAAAATTCCAACTTCATTAGTATTTCCAAAACGGTTCTTAATAGCTCTTAACATTCTATAATGGCCAAACTGATCACCCTCAAAATATACGACCGTATCAACCATATGCTCTAATATTTTAGGGCCTGCTATCGAACCCTCTTTTGTTATGTGGCCAATCACAAAACAAGTTATCCCTTTTGCTTTAACATGATTCATTAATTCGTAAGTCACCTCTCTAATTTGCGAAACAGTTCCAGGAGCAGATTGCAGCTCTGCCGTCACAGTTGTTTGAATTGAATCAATGACTAAAAATTTTGGCTTAAGATTATTTATATGGGACAAAATTCGTTGCCAATTACACTCATGATAAATGTACATATTTTCTGGAGTCATCCCAAGCCTGCGACTTCTCTCTGCTACTTGAGCAACCGACTCCTCACCACTTACATATAATACTTTTTCCGCAGAAGAATTTTTAGCAAGTTTTCCAACAACCTCTGTTAATAGAGTCGACTTACCTATGCCTGGCTCTCCACCAATTAGAATAAGAGATCCTGCAACAACGCCCCCTCCAACAACTCGATCAAACTCGCCAATTCCTGTCGAGACTCGGCGATAGTCTTCTCGCTCAATATCTTTAATAGCTCTTGGGCCTTCGTCTTCAGATAAATCTTTATATTTCGTTTCTAGTGCTGGGGTATCAGTTTCTTCTTCAAAGCTGTTCCACTCACCACACTCAGAACATTTCCCCATCCATTTGGGAGATGTATTTGAACAGTTAGAACATACGTATCTGGTTTTAATTTTTGCCATAACTAACCTCAAGCGAATCATATACTAAAAATTATTATAAGCAAAACAAACGCCAAACTAAACTTTCTAGTCTGGCGTTATTAAGAAGCACAATCTATTTAAATGAAAAAATTATCCGGCCATAGTAGCAACCATCACGGCCTTGATGGTGTGCATTCTGTTTTCAGATTGATCAAATACAATTGAATGATGGGATTCAAAAACATCTTCTGTAACTTCAATTCCATTTAACCCATATTTTTCAAAAATCTCTTTTCCAACTACGGTTTCAATATTATGAAATGCTGGCAAACAGTGCATAAATTTGACTAGAGGATTTCCTGTAGCTTTAATTGCATCCATATTAACCTGATAAGGCTTTAGGTCTCTAATTCTAGCTTCCCAAGTAGCAGCTGGCTCGCCAAGTGATACCCAAACATCAGTATAAATAAAATCAACACCCTTCAGTGCCTTGTTTCTATCTTCAGTCAAAGTCAACTTAGCACCCGTCTCTTCTGCAATCTTGTTACATTTTTGAACTAAATCTGCATTTGGCCAATATGATTTAGGAGCTGCCATTCTAAAGTCCATTCCCATTTTTGCGGCCCCAATCAAAAGAGAATTGCCCATGTTATTTTTTGCATCACCCATGTAACAGAAAGAAATATTTTTTGGTAGTTTACCTGAATGCTCAGTCATCGTTAAAATATCCGCTAAAATTTGAGTCGGGTGAAACTCGTCTGAAAGCCCATTCCAGACAGGAACTCCAGCATATGCTCCAAGTTCTTCGACGCTGGCCTGAGTGAAACATCTATATTCAATTCCGTCATACATTCTACCTAATACTCTAGCAGTATCTTTCATCGACTCTTTATGGCCAATTTGACTAGTGCTAGGCCCGAGGAATGTTACGTGAGCTCCCTGATCAAAGGCTGCAACCTCAAACGCACATCTTGTTCTAGTAGACGTCTTTTCAAAAATTATAGCGATGTTTTTTCCTTTTAATAACTGTTGTTCTGTCTTTGTATACTTTGCCTTTTTAAGTTCGGCCGACAGATCAAGCAGATACTGGATCTCCTTTGATGTAAAATCTAATAACTTCAAAAAATTCCTGTTTCTAAGATTGAATGACATATAACCTCCTACTGATTTAACAGCTTTATTAACTTCTCTTCACAAACTATTTCAACACCAAGCTCTAACGCTTTTTGCGCTTTAGACGATCCACTACTACTGTCGTTAGTTAGCAAAATGTCAGTATTTTTTGAAACACTACTAACAACAACGCCTCCGGCATCTCTAATCATCTGTTCGATAACAGATCTTTTCTCACTAAGAGAACCTGTTATGCAAATTTTTTTTCCTGAAATTTTTGAATTCTTCTTTTTAGCACTAAAAGTAAAGCCAACAGATACCAGCTTATTAATTAGGCCATGCTTACTTTTAAATGAGGAGAGAAAATCTGTTGCGCTCTTATCTGCAAACGAATCAACGCTTAACAGATCAACCAAGGTCAGATCTTTTAATTTTTTAATTGTATCAAATCCTGCATCTACAACCTTGCTACATTTATTGTAAGCTCCACCCTTAATCCCTAGGGCCGACACAAATATCTTAATGTCAACACTCTTGCTGACTTGAATACTGTCGTATAACTTGTTTGCAAGCTTATCTTGAAAGTTGTCCAACTTTAAAAAATCTTCCGGCGTAATCTTATATAAATCAGTAATATCTCTAACAAGACCTAATCTTAACATCTCATCTAATCGTTTCGAACTAAGATCATCAATCCCAATTTTTTGAATAAAGTTTAAAATCTCCTCTTTAACTTTACCAGGACACTTTTCATTACTACACAAAAGCCTAATATCTCTAACCTCAGTTTTTGATTCACAAACTGGGCAAAATTCTGGAACAGTAAAAATATTTTTAGATTCTTTCACAACTGATAAAAATTTCGGAATAACTTCACCTGAACGAATGATCTCAATTTCATCATCACGCTTAAGGTTATACTGTTTTACAAGACCATAGTTATGTAACGTTACTTTGCTAATCATCGCACCACTAAGCTCTATCTTTTCAACATTTGCAACTGGAGTTAAAATTCCATTTCTTGAAACAGACCAGACTATTTCCTTTATTTTTGTGTTTTTAGATTCACCTTTAAACTTAAACGCCATTTTATATCGAGGATGGTGGTTTGTTTCTCCAAGCTCATCGTGTAAGGATATTTGGTTATACGAAAAAACCAACCCATCAATTTGAAACTCACCTTCGGCCATAAAATGTTTAGCCTCATCAACTGCATCTTCAAGTGTTGTGAGATTTTTATGTAACATGCCATCTATTGGGTTAAAACCATAGCTCTTTAAAAGACCGTTTTTTTCAACCTCAGTCTTAACAGATACCTCTCCCTCTAGATCAAACGGCATAAAGCTTAAATATCTACACAACTCTAAATTCTCTTTTCTTGAAATCAAACCAGCAACAATATTACGTTGTGACGAAGGTCTCTCTTTTTCTATTGCCACCATCTCTTCTGCTAATTTAAAAAAATCACTCTCTCTAGCAAAGATCTCTCCCCTAATTTCAAGAAAATCACTTTTAGAATTAATCATCTTTGGAATTGATTCAATCCACGTCACTTTGGCCGTTATATTTTCACCAAATTTTCCATCGCCTCTTGTTTTTGCTAAGGATAATTTTCCTCGCTCATAAATTAGCGAACAACTTGTACCATCTATCTTTAACGTACTATAAACCTCTTCGCTCCCCATCCATTTTTTTAGTTCATCAAAATCATACGTTTTATCTAGCGATAACATTTTTCTGTGGTGAGCAACTTTGTCATTACCAGATTGAGCAGATCCAACGAGTGTAAGCGCATGATTATTCGGGTCTAGTTTTTTAAGTTCTGTCTCAAGATTATCATACTCATGATCCGAGATCTCAGTTCTTCCTTGGTAATAAAGCGCTTTATGATAAGTGATCAAACGCTCTAGCTCATATATTCTATTGGCCATATTCTAAAACTAGTTTTTGAATTAAATTTTAATAGGTGAAAATACACCCAAATTTGACCATTGTCTCGTTCAATTTTACCTCTTTTGCACTAGTATTATAGCGGGCTTCGTTGCTGCGATATACCAGATGTGTTGAGATATCAAAACCTGGGCCATGCTGATATATAGCTCCACCTTTTAGCGAAAAAGATGATGCATTTCCTGGTTCTCCTGCAATTAGCTCAACATCTTGTTCAAAGCTAGTGCTAATCAAAAAATCAATTGCAACATCAACTCTAACCAATTTATGTATTGGCAAACTCCCATTAACACCAAGAGCTGGGCCAGAAAATTTTACTCCCGTGATACCATCAGCACTACTAGTATCTAAACCGTAACCATAACTAGCATATCCAAAATAACCATCTATCTGTGGCCCATAAAAAAAACCAAGAGGCAAATATTTATATCCAAACATAACTCTAGTAGAGCTTGTCGATAAAGAGTTAGACGTTTTAGTGACTCTTCCCTCTTGATCTTTTAATGTTCCAAACCCTTTTCCGATTTCAACGCTTCCCCAATAGTTTCTTGAAATCCAAAGTAAAGCCGATGCATCTAAACCAAAAACCAATCCACCAATTTTTTTACTAGAAATTCCATCAGTAAGCGCAGTGTCGCTGGCCTTGCCAAGACCAAAGCTTATACCAACTGTTCCTAGCTTACCAAACTTATACTTATCCGCATCTGGTTGATTTATACTCGGAACACTCTGTTCTTCAGACTCTTTTTTTATACTTGCCCAATCCTCAATTTTAAGTTTACTGTTCGTGTAATACTCTTCAATTTTACCTTGAGCTTGAAAATCTGTTACGTGAAAAATCCGTCCTCTTCCAATTGCCCTAGTCTCCCATTCAATAATTTTATTTAAAAGCGGATGATGTTTTTTATTAATTGGCCGAGAAACTCTAACCATGCTTCCTTCTCTTACACCCATAGAAGAACCAGCATCAAGTGTAAATTGATCTCCAAGAATCCCTGTTACACGTCCGACATAAGGAATGTCTTTTTGGTATACTACAAACCAATTTTTTATCGCTTGAACAACTAACACTGGATCTACACTGTTAACTGAAACTTTTTCACTAAGATAAATATCCTCGCCGTTTTCACCAACAATTTTTATTTCAACCTCTACCCCTGACGGACTATTCTCTAGGTTAATTATGATAAGTGAACCAACCGACAATTTTTCTGAAACTAATTTTAACACTTCCCTATTTTGTAAATGCGCTTTAAGGTTTTTACGATAGTGGCCCAAAATGTCCATTATCTCCGAATTGGATTTATAGTAACACCAAGTACTCTCTTGCAAATACGCTTCTAGCTCCGTAAAAACGCTAAACGCCATTGCCCCACCAACACTATCCTGAATAGGAAGTAGCACACACTTTCTCATCGTTTCTGTGGCAGAGGAACCAATATTGATTAAACTAAATAAAATGATTGTCCAAAATAACTTTTTCACCACAATAGATTATCAAGTGGGCCTGTTCGGAGCAAGCTAATTCTTGATAGTATTGCCCACTACTGTTAATCTTATCTGTATGAAAGAAGTTGATATTTCTGAGTTTAAAAATAAAAAAATTGCACTTGTGCTATCTGGTGGCGTTACTAAAGCAGCTGCGTGGCACCTGGGTGTTGGGTTAGCGCTTGAAGAGATGGGTTTTACTCTTAAGAGCAACACCTCTTCACCATCGAAATGTGAAATCTCAACATATGTAGGATCAAGCGCAGGAGCACTTATTAATCTATACTTCGCTTCTGGATTTAAACCAATCGATGTTATCGAAGCATTTCTTGATCCAAAAAACTCAAACCTAACGCCAATAACCTATCGTGATATGCTTTCAATGAAAAAACTTATTACGTCAGCGAAAAAAAATATTGAGTACAACCCTCTTAATGGTTTTCCATATCTAATAAAAAAAATTTTATCTCCCCTAGTAAAACGCTCAGGTTTTTTTACTACATGGGGCCTTCAAGAGTATATTGAAAAAAATATAATCAAATCTAATGAGTTTGCAGACTATAGTGCAGATATGTTTGTTGTAGGTACACAACTAGATCACTCAAGAAAGGTTGTCTTTGGAAAATACAACTATCCAAACCCAAAACATGACTTCACTACTTCGTATTATATCGACACTCCAGTCTCTGTATCTGTTGCTGCCAGCATGTCCGTTCCACCCCTATATGCTCCATACCCGATTAAAAATGAGTATACTGGTGAAACTGATTACTACATAGACGGCGAAATAAGAGAGACACTCTCTACGCACGTAGCAGCAGACAACAAATGCGATGTCGCGATAAGTTCATGGACGCACACTCCGTACCATTATCAGAGTGAAATTGGCTCGCTTGTAAATTATGGACTACCGGCCATCGCTGCTCAGGCAGTATATTTAATTATTCAAAAAAAAATTCTAACAGCAAGAGATCGATTGTTTTCATCAAAAAATGCTATCGACACTGTTTATCAGTACATGAAAAACAACAATATTTCTGAAGAACATAGAAAAAACATTATCACAATACTTGAACAAAAACTATTTCACTACGCGAATATGAGATTGATCGATATCTATCCTAAACATGAAAACTACGAAATGTTTTTTGGTAACGCTTTTTCTCTTAGCAATAGCATGACCTCTCAATTTGTTAAAACTGGTTACAAAAGAACCTTTGAAGTGTTTAATCAACTGTGATGAATAAAATAACAAACTCCATTCTAGTTACATGTTTTCTTGCGTTTTTTTCAAATCCTGTCTTTGCTTTTTCACTAGAGTCACTTTTCCAAAATGACATGTATCTAATTAATAAAATAGTTATCGATCCAATTTTTTTACAAAAAATTAATCAACACCAGCATAAAGAATTTGAAACAACCGAGCGATTTCTAAAAGACCCATTCCAGCGAATTGCTGAAGAATTTAAAATCCCAAAATATTTTTATGAATCTGTTTTTTTCTGGTTTAACATCTACACGGTTTATTCTGGCAACACGGTTGTCATTCATGACAAACAAAACTTATCAATCATATACAAAGTAGTCGATTATTCTGAATTACTTTCCTCTGACATTGGCAAGTTTACTGCAGCAACAATGCAAGCCTACCTCAACACAAATAACGTTCGGTTAATAAAACAAGTCTTGAGCGCATTAATTAAAAAAACAGAAAATTTCACTGCACTTGAACAATCAGTGGTAACCGCCATTGAAAGTAAAAATCCAGGAATCATTCCAAAATCAATCGAAGCTAGATCGAAATTTTTTAATGAACTTCTAAAAAATATTCGCTCACAAGCTGGACAACGTGATGCAATCATCAAAGGAGTTCTAAACTACATTCCTCTTGAAACAACAATGTCAAACTACTTTAAAGCGACAAATGCTCCATTAGAGCTCGTCGCAATCGCCTTCCTAGAGTCTAGCTTTAATCTTCGGGCGATTTCAAAAGCAGGGGCAACAGGCACTTGGCAATTTTTAAATAAAAGTGGACGCTCTTTTATGACTGTTGATGACCGCATTGACCACAGAATAAATCCATTAATTGCTACTTTCGGAGCTATCTTTTTATTAAAACAAAATAAGCAGATTTTAAAAAGATGGGACCTTGGAATAACTGCATATAACGCTGGCCCTGGACATTTTATTAAAGCCAGAAAAAAAATGAAATTGTCCGCACCATCTCTTGAGCTTTTGCTAGAAAAATATGAACACCCAGATGTAGGATTTGCTGTCAAAAATTATTATAGTGAATTTTTAGCTCTTGTATACTCTCTGGCATATAAACAAGAGATCTATCACAATGAGATCGTCTCAACTGAACCGGCACTAAATATCAGTAGCGATCACATTGAAGTGTTTATTGCAAAAGGAAGTTTTATTCCTTCGGCCATATATAAGAAATATGGGCAATCCTCACCAGACTTAAAATTCTTGAACATGCATCTTAAAAACGAAAAACGTACATACCCAAAAGGAACAATCATTTTAAGCGACATAGAATTAGATCAGAAAACATTTAAAAAACTTTCACTAGAAAAACTTAAAAGTGTATATCCTAAGCATTGGCGCAAGCTTTAGCAAAAAACAAACGTCAGACACTCTCTAACCTTAACTACATATTTGCGTTTTCCATTTGAGATCTCGTTCGTGAAAAATTTTGGGCAAGAGTTAGGACAATCACCACCAAAAATATTGTGCTTGTTATAACAACCTCGCGAAACAAAAATCGGCAAACTACTTTTATCAGAAACCTTAATCAAGCAATCCAGACCACATTCTACCATGGCTCCATCCTCAACCCAGTTATAAGAAAAAAGAATATCTGAAAGCTGCTCTTTATAAAAAGCAAGCGCCGACTTACTAGCAACATATGTGAATATGTCCAAAAAATATGAAACGTTTTTCTGGCCAGACAGATAAGTAGTAACCTTCAAATGAGACAGATTATTAATTCCAAGCTGAAAAATAAAATCTGGATGTTCACTTACACATTGTGCAATCGCCCTAAAATAAATCTCTTCATCAATCGGAAGTATCGGCATCATCGGAATGAAAACAAAATTATCCTTTTGAGCAAGCGTAAATGACGTTATATCATCAAGAAATGCAAAGGGGATATCTCCTTGACGCGGATTTAGATTGGCCCTTTTTGCCACCCAAGACCTAATCTCTTCTTGAACAATCTGTTCAAGCCCATCCATCGCAAACTGATACACTTCATGCTTATTGGAAATATAGTTTGAAAATTCAGAGTAAATCTCATTCTTAATTTTCTTTATAACCGATGGCGGCAGAAAAATATTTTCCATTCCCGATTGATTAATAAAATTCTTAATGAACAGTTGATATGTCAACTCAGCACTTTGATCTAAATAACTCTGAAAAACCTCTACAAACGATCTCTCTTCTCGTGACTTGGTTAATGCTAAATCTTTTTTTTCATAAACAAACTCTTCGCATCTTAGCGTGATTGTAGTCTCGTTTATAACAAGATCACAATCAATCTTCTTTTTAAACATAGGATATTTTTTGTAATCAACACTACCGGTAGAACAGTTTCCCGCCTGAGTAATAAAAACCTGATTGCCTCGTGCAACCTCTCCTTCTCGCTGCAATTCAACCTGAACAATTTCCCCTGCACGTGCAGATCTTATCTCTTTTCCATGGAAATTATATAACTTTAAAATTGTATGTCTTACCACTTCTGGATTATCACGAAGAAACATTATCGTATCAAAAACCTTAACCGGATAAGTAAGTTCTATATCCGTTTTTGCACCCTTTATCCCACAAACCTTGCCTGCACTTATACCCAAATGCCCAGGATACTCGTTATTAATTAACGCATCCCCACTCTTGTTTCCTAAATACCCAAACGTTCTTTTTCTCGCAAATGTCAGCGCCGATTGATCTAGCAATTCTTGATATTCTTCTTTCTTTAAATTTTGTTCATCTAAAATTTTACGATAAAGAGTGATCGTCTTTTGAACATACTCTTTACTTTTCATTCGACCTTCAATCTTCAGTGAAGTAACACCAATATCACGCAATTTCAAAACATCACTACCAACACAAAGATCATTACAAGAAAAAAAATATTTCTGCTGTTCCTTCTGGTTAAAATAACTTCGACAAATTTGAGCACACTCGCCCCTATTTCCAGAGCGATTAAGAATTAAACCAGACGCCAAACACATACCCGAAAACGAGTAGCAAAGTGCTCCATGGATAAACACCTCAAGCTCTACCTCTGGAACATTTTTTTTAATCGTCGCAATCTCATCTAGCGTTAGCTCTCGAGATAGAACAACTCGCTTAACTCCCAACTTCTGCATCAGCTCAACGCCAGCAATATTATGAATCGCCATTTGAGTTGAAGCGTGAATCACAAGCTTTGGAAAATTACTCTTAATAAATTTCAACAACCCGATATCTTGAATAATAATACTATCAACTTCTGCATCAGACAGATCTCTCAGCACAGAGGCCATTGATAAATATTCATCTTCTTTGATGATTGTATTCAAAGTCACATAAATTTTTTTATCATGATTAACAGCATAGTTTTTTAATCTAAGAAGCTCTTGAAGATCAACATTCGTCGCAGATTTCCTTGCAGAAAAACTCTTAAGGCCAACATAGATTGCATCGGCCCCACTCTCAAGCGCAGCAATTCCAATTTGAAAATTTCCGGCAGGGGCCAACAGTTCAGGTTTTTTCATTTTGCAACATTAAACAAATTATGTACGGCGGTAAATAGCGTTGTAAACTTGCCATGATAGGCAACACAGATAGGCAACACACGGAGAGCGAATCTATCACCAAATTCCAATGCAACTAAATATTTATTATTGTAAAACAATGAAGAAGTCATTATACAACAACAAAAATGTTGTATAATGCATTAAACAACATTACAATTGTTGTTTATGGAATATATTAGAGTCTTTGAGGTGTTTGAGCTACTTAAAAAAAAATCAGTTTTTTTATTTGGCCCTCGTTCAGTTGGTAAAACATATTGGATAAAAAAAACATTGCCTGAAAACACAGCGTATCTATCTCTACTAAGTTCAGAAACTTTTCTTAGACTTTCAAATAACCCAGAACAACTAAAGCAAATAATTCTGCCCAAAAAATTTGCCGTAATCGACGAGATCCAAAAAATGCCATCTTTACTTGATGAAGTTCATCTTTTAATTGAGGATGAGGGCATCAACTTCCTTTTAACAGGATCTAGTGCTCGCAAACTTAAACGAGGCGCTACGAATATGCTTGGAGGTCGAGCATCAAATAAAAGTTTTTTTCCGCTTACTACTGCGGAAATCAAAGATTTCAACCTAGAACGCTACTTAACAGTTGGTGGCCTACCAAGAGTGTATCCATCTGACGATCCTATTCTTGAACTCGATGCCTACGTTTCGGGATACCTAGAGCTAGAAGTCAAAGCCGAGGCACTTGTGAGAA
The DNA here is from genome assembly GCA_020720455.1 of Bdellovibrio sp. Taxonomy (GTDB): domain Bacteria; phylum Bdellovibrionota; class Bacteriovoracia; order Bacteriovoracales; family Bacteriovoracaceae; genus DYOQ01. The sequence goes on along the minus strand of DYOQ01000045.1, from coordinate 3,268 downwards.
ACCTCGCTCCATTTTCACGTTTTATAAAAACAGCAGCATTAAGCAATGGAGAGCTTATTAATTACGCAAACATCGCAAACGATGCGGCCGTCCCAGCATCGACAGTGAAAGAATATTTTTCAATTTTAGAAGATACATTAATGGGATTTACTCTTGAGCCTTGGATTGAGTCAAAAAAAAGAAAAGCGATTAAAACTGGGAAATTTTATTTTTTTGATCCTGGCGTATGCAATATGCTTATGGGTATTACAAAAGTTGAAAGAGGAACTATCTTATGGGGAAAGATTTTCGAGCAGTTCATTGGAATGGAGTTAAAAGCATACTTGAACTATAAGACAAAGAGAAAAACATTAACATTTTGGAGAAGTGAAAATAAGCAAGAGGTGGATTTTTTAATAGGTGAAGATATTGCGATCGAGGTCAAATCAAGCTATAGAATTTCCAAAAAACACCTCGGCGGGTTAAGAGCAATTCGTGAAGAAAATGTATTTAAAAAATTTTATTTGATTTCAGAAGATGCTATAGAAAGAATTGAAGACGATATCCAAATTATGCACTGGGAAAAATTTTTAAAAAAACTTTGGAGAAATGAAATTATCTAACCGAATAAAATCATCAATTTCGTATGAAAAATAAAATCACCAACTGGGAAAATATCTTTATTCAATATTTAAATGATCATCCAACAGCTGATAAAAGTCATGACGTTGATCACTCTCGACGAGTCTGGTCAGTCGCATCTAAACTTGCTAGCGTAACTAAATCACACAGTGGCGAAGAGACAGACCTTTACATAATCTTGGCCGCAGCATATTTGCATGATATCGTTTCTTATCCGAAGAACCATCCAAACAGGGCCCTATCTTCTAAGGATTCTGCAATAAAGGCAGAACAAATATTAACAGAGCTCTCATTTCCTTGTGAAAAAATATCTGCCGTTAAACACTGTATCGAGGCCCACTCCTTTTCTGCCAATATTGAGCCACAAACAATCGAAGCCAAAATCGTTCAAGATGCCGACAGAATGGAGGGACTTGGCGCTATTGGGCTTGCCAGAACTTTTTATGTCGGCGGCCAATTAGGAATTAAACTCTTCGATCAAAATGATCCGCTAGGAACAAACCGAATCCTTGATGACAAAGAATATTCACTAGATCATTTCGCACTAAAACTTTTCAAGCTTCCTGATTTAATGAAAACGCAAGCGGGAAAGCAAGAAGCACAAAAAAGAGTAAAGGTGCTTAAACGCTATGTTGATGATTTGTTATCCGAAATATTTAGCTATTAAATTAGAGCTATAAGAGTATGACACCGAAAAGATGTTTATAAGTTTTTTTGAGGACTCAATTACTCTTGCAAAGTAAATATCAAAGGTCTATTCTATAAAGTCAGAAACATCATTAAACGGAAATCCTTATATGAAAAAAACTATTTCACTCGTGAAGAACACTTTTTCTAATCTTTTATCCAACTACAAATTTTTCTATGCCATTAGAAAATCTTTCGAAGACATGAGTCCTAAATCTCTACGAAGTGATATAATGGCAGGAATTATTGTTGGTATCGTTGCCATTCCTCTAAGTATGTCGCTTGCCATTTCAACTGGAGTATCTCCGCAGTACGGACTTTATACTGCCTGTATCGCTGGTATTGTAGTAGCAATTCTTGGAGGATCTCGCACACAAGTAACTGGACCAACTGCTGCTTTTATCGCATTACTATATCCTATTGTTCTACAATACGGACTACAAGGACTCTTGCTCTGTGGTCTCTTGGCCGGTGGTTTACTTGTAGTAATGGGGTTAAGCGGAATGGGCCGACTAGTTCAATTTATCCCATACCCTGTCACTATTGGGTTTACCAGTGGAATCGCGCTCGTTATTTTTTCTATCCAACTAAATGACCTATTTGGATTACATTTAGCTGGAACATCTCATTTCACTCACCGTATGGTGGTTTTTTTTCAAAACATTAAAAACTTATCCCCTCTAGAATTATCCGGGGGTGGAATTACCATCTTGTCTTTATTAATATGGCCAAAGATTAACAAAAAAATTCCTGCACCAATCGTTGTATTACCTCTTGTTACTGCATTCTACGTACTTCTCGCAAAATTTTATCCAGAATTACAAGTATCAACTATCTTAAATACGTTTACAACCAACATCCAAAGCGGTGCTGAATCATTAACAGTTAGTGGAATTCCAGGTGGGCTACCAAAATTTTCTCTTCCGTGGAATGACTATTATCATAGCGGTAAACTAATCGTTGTCGATTTTGTTTTTATAAAATCTCTAATTCTTCCTGCGTTCAGTGTGGCCATTCTTGCTGCTATAGAGTCTCTTCTGACTGCTGTCGTTGCCGATGGAATGGCAAAAACTAAGCACCATCCAGATACCGAATTAACCGCTCTTGGAATAGGCAATTTAATTGTTCCATTCTTTGGCGGAATTGCTGCAACAGGTGCTCTTGCAAGAACAAGCACAAATATTAAGTTTGGTGCAAGATCTCCACTTGCTGCAGTAGTGCACGGAACCTTTATTATCACCGCACTTCTTTTTATTGCTCCAATTATTTCGTACCTGCCAATGTCATCACTTGCTGCTTTACTTATTTTTGTTGCATATAACATGAGTGAGTGGAAAAGATTTGTTCACATTGTAAAGGTTGGCGCCAAAAGTGATATTGTCGTACTGCTTAGCTGTTTTATTCTAACTGTTATTTTCGATATGGTTATTGGTGTAGCAATCGGAATTGTTCTGGCCGCACTACTCTTCATGAGAAGAACTATCGACTTAACAAAAGGTGAAATTTTTAGTTTTTCAGATGAAAAAATGCATAACGATATTCCCGACGGCGTTGTTGTGTATCAGATTATTGGACCAATGTTTTTTGGCGTTGCCGATAAGGTTGTTGCATGTATCAACGAACAATACCATGACAAAAAAGCTTTTATTCTACTCATGGATCATGTGTGGAGTATTGATATGACCGCGCTTGTCTCACTAGATAACACCCTAAATGAATTACTCGCTCACGATCTTAAAATTGTTCTAGTTCAAGTTAGACCACAACCTCTAAAGCTAATAAGCAAATCAAAACTAATAGGAGCACATCAAAAAAACATCTATCTCGCACCAACTCTTGATGATGCACTCCATACGTTAAAAAATGTTTTACATTAAATTAATATGAATAAAAAAGATCGCGCTCAATTAATCTCACATAGACTTAACGAGCTTTTTCCAAATCCTCCGATACCATTAAA
>DYOQ01000003.1:37044-71290 GCA_020720455.1 Bdellovibrio sp. | reverse complement strand
TCTTGATAATTTATGTCAGGAAGTGTTCAACCATTGTTGTGGGCCAGTTCTTAAAATTTTACATTAGCAGTTTAGCATAAATTCCCGCTGGTAAAAGTCGCTCGTCGTTTGCATGTTTTATTGCCATATCGCCAGAGCTAACTATGCCACTCTTAAAATTTCGTGAGATTAAATTTTTAAGTGCAAAATGCTGAACACCATGAGTATGAGTTGTAAGGATAAAGAAAAAATTCTTTTCTAGTGAGACTTGTTTAACAGCTTCTACCAACTCGCCAATATGCTTATCAAACTCCCAAACCTCTTTTTTTGCTCCATGTCCCCACGATGGGGGATCGGCCAAAACTCCATCAAATTTTTCATTACGCTTTATCGCATTTTCTAAAAACTTCATCACATCACTTTGGAACCATTTGATTCTATCTGATCCAATTTTATTTAACTCACAATTTTGCCTACCCCAATCAAGCACACCTTTTGAGCTATCGACGTGAACAACATTTGCTCCGCATTTTGCAGCAACAATGCTTGCTGCCCCTGTATAACCAAAAAGATTTAAAAATGTGGGTTGCTTTTTATGCGACAGACTAAGCTGTGATTCAATCTCATTCCAAATTGATGACTGTTCAAAAAATATTCCACAATGGCCAAAGCTTGTCAGCTTTAACTTAAACTCAAAAGATGCGCCCTTATCACTCTTCCATTTTAAATTAAACGGAGTTGGATCACCACTACCATGCTCCCAAACACCTCCACCATCTTTTTTCCGTATTACTTTTGAAGTGGCCGCTTGCCACTGACGTTGCGGGACGCTTTTGTTCCAAATAGCTTGTGGAGATGGCCGAACCATTTTAATTCCAGAAACCGTCTCAAGCTTGTTACCTTGTCCACTATCAATTAGTTGATAATCTTCAAAACATTTAGCAATTAAATTTTCACAACTCATAACTTAAACCACTCTTTCACTGGTATATCAAAACCTTCTCCGTGCATATAATTATAAAGCGCTCTGTTTAAACCTTTGCCGAGTTTATCATGATCAATATTAGTTTCGTCAATAAATGGTACGTCATTAATCGCAAACGTCCCTTCGTAAGGAATCTTTTGTGACTGCAATGTAATCTTGTATTCTGATGGGTTTTTTCCAACAGGAGAGTGAACAGTACAAGAGAATCTATGCCAAAAGGCAGACTGGATGCTGTTTGAGACAAAGAGATCTCTTACGACTTCCAAACTAGCAATAGTTTCTTGCTTTGTCTGAGTAGGATATCCGTACATAAGATAAGCATGAACAAAAATTCCGGCTTTGCTAAAATTTGCAGTTATTTCTCTTACTTGCTCAACTGAGACACCTTTGTTAATAAGTTTCAAAATACGTGGAGCAGCAACTTCAAGGCCACCAGTAACAGCAACACATCCAGCATCTGCCATTAGCTCACACAACTTTAGAGTAAACTGAGAATCAAAACGCAAATTTCCCCACCAAGTAACTTTCAATCCACGCTTTAAAATCTCTTCTGACAGCGATTTTAGTAACGATGATGGGATCGCTTCATCGACAAAGTGAAACCCGCTCTGCCTCGTCTGCTTAATAACGTTTTCCATCTGATCAACCAAATGTTTTGCCTTAGCAGGTTCAAACCGCTCAATGTAATCTAAGGATGTATCGCAAAATGTACATTTTTTCCAATAGCACCCATGGGCCAGAACCATTTTATTCCAACAAAAATCACTCCACATTCGGTGCATCTGATTTGGCATTTCACAAAGGGAAATATAGTTTAAAGTTAACCCTTCATAGTTTGGACCTGGGTGATTTGAGAATAAAATATTCTCTTTAGATTCCATATTTATTTTTTTTGTTTTTTTATCTTCAATATACCATGTACGAATCAAATCCTTTGGCAGTGATTTTTTTTCTAAAAAGCTCAGTAACCGCTCAAGGGGAAGTTCTCCGTCATCGAATATCATGTAATCAAAATATGCAAATGGACGAGTATCTTCCATCTGTCTTAACTCTGTATTAACGTAACCACCACCAACTACAATTTTTACCTCAGACTTATTACGTTTAATCCATTTCCCTATTCTTAAAGCACCAAGAAGATTTCCTGGAAATGGAATAGTTATGCCAACAATGTCTGGGGTGAAATTCTTCATCTCTTCTTCGATCAACTCTTCAATCATCTCATCAATCAGAGTAAATTTTCCCAGCCTTTCCTGAAGAAAATTAAATGAGATCATTGAAGATGCAAGCTTTTCACCATATTTTGCTAACTGAAAATCAGTATCAACACCATCACGAATGACATCGGCCAAATCATCAATATAAAGACTCGCCAAATATTTGGCCTGATCTCTAACACCCATTGTACCAAAAAGCGCGTCAATGCTAGGAAGCTCATCTAAAACCATAAACCGAGGGCCTTCTGGAAGTAGTGTTCTACCAGCAATTCTTAATGATATCGCTGAATCATTGCCAACTAAAAAATTAATTACTGGTTCTATGGTATATTGATAATCAACGAATGCTTCAATAAAAAACTTAACTGATTCGGAGTACATTGAAGATTTTTTGTTAGCTAAAATATAGTTTTTAACTCTTATTAATCCATCCTTAGAGAAAAGCTTGTGAGCTAGTGCTAAGCTCATATCTTTTTGATGAACCTCGTGTCCCTTTGTTTTTAAATACCCCGCGAGATAGCCCGTTGAAGGATATGGCATATTAAATTGGGCCATAGGTGGCAAGGCCAGCAGGATTTTCATCAGACCTCATAAAATTTCAATAAATTACACTTTACTATAAAATGTCCAAAACAATGACATTATTCAACAACCATATCAACAAGGCGGCCGTTTTGAAAAATATTTTTATTTGTTTAATCGTATCATTTCTATTCTTTTCCTGTGAAAGTGAGTTAGTTAATGGTAGGGGCAATAAGCAATAGGAAGTGATTGGCATATGCTATATATTTTAAAATGATTATTTAATTATATATTTAACAGAAAGTGGGACAAACGGACGAGGCTTTTCAAGATTAAAAACCAGTGCTCGATCATCATACAAATTTCTACAAACAACGTACTCAATCTTCTCGATCAACCTTGAGTAGTGATCAACTTTTAAAAACAAAACCGGATACTCATCTTTCTCATTACACAACTGCTGAAACTGTGCTTGAACAGCTTCTGAATCATAGTAATCAACAAAATTATAAATGCTTTTTGAAGTTAAAGTAACAAAATCACCTTGCTTTAAAAATTTAGCGAACGCTCCAAACGAAACTGGATAAATTGAGCGGACGAAGAGATCTCCTACTTCAAGAAAAATCTCTCTTAACGCTAAATTTGCCCCAGCACAATCACGACAAAAACCCTCTTCAATCAGACACTCAGACTCATCTCCACACAACTGGTTACAATACGCAAACTCTTCATCATTTTGACATGTCAGCTTAACATGTGGGACAAAATCATCACTCCAAAATGGAGCAATTTCAAATGAACCTACTTCAAAAGTACAACAAAGTGCTAGCGTAAAAAAAATAGTCTTATTTAACTTCACTTCTTATTCCTTTTTTCTTTTCAAGTTTACACGAACTTGGAATCAGCCCTTGTTGATTTATTTTTTCTTTTGGCCCACTCCATAAACCTTGATCATATCTAACTGGTTCACTACACCCGTTTAGATAGATAAATGCTCCACCAGGATACTTATCTATTCTATTGATTGCCATTTTATAATATCTTTGAAAAAAATCAGCATAGGTTTTCTCATATGAGTAATCCATACAATGCTTACCAGATCTTAGTTTACTAACACAATCATCTTCAATTTCACCATTTTTTCGATGTGCTTCAACTACACTATTTATATCAACAACGTATTTCCTTGGAACATTGATTGGGTCACGGAGTGCTTTAAAAAACCTCAAAACCCCTCTAAAAAGATAGACGGCGCTATTTAAAACTGGAACTTGTGAAATGACAGCATAAATATTAATTGCGTTACTGAAATTTAGCGTACAGCTAACACATCCTGAAACAGATTTTTCTGGAGTTACGTTAACATCTCCTGCACTCATTGCAATAACTTTGCTACCAGTATGATCAACGCAAGCATCTATACTCACACCTGCAAAATAATACTTATTCAAGTGGCCAATTCCACCCTTAGTATTTGATAACGTGACCATACATGGAATACCAAGCAATGAACCAAAATCTGCTCCAATTGCCCCAACTAATCTCTGTCTATCCCATTTCGGATCAAGCTTTAGTGTCCCATCTTCTAACATCTCATTAAAAGAAGTTACTTTTTTAGGAAGAATATCCGCCGCCAAATAAAACGGCGTAGGATTAACTGCACTAATTGCGGCCATAGAAACATCTGTAATCAGATTAAAAAAAGCTTTTTTAGTTTTCCACCAAGGATCATAAACCTTACAAGCAACTCGTTCTGCATATGGGTTGGCCATATTAACTGCCGAGATCTCTTTCTGAGAAGAAAAATATGTTTTTGCATACATAGTTGCAGTGTACATATTAACAATAGATTCTAAAATTTTTCTTGAACAATCAACGCCATCAAAACAGATTATATCTTTTGCGTTATTAGTTCTGCTAAATTTCTCATGAACAAAAAGAGGAGTGGCCTCAAGGATTCCGCGTCGCTCACTAATATTTGCAGTCACACTATTTTTATAATAAAACTCTGTATACCAAGGTTTAAAGCCACTCTTTTCTAGCTCCTGAAAATTGCTTCCCCAAAAACCTTCTGCTTCGAGCTCAGAACAAAAACCTCTAACTTGCGTTGCGAGCTCTTCATAATAATCAAACATTGAAGCTACGCTCTCAGTTGTTAAATCACGTGTAACATGTGCTAAAGTTTTTAAATCTTTTACTCGTTCTAAATCATTTTTTAAAACACCGAGTGTACTATCAGATGCGATAAGATATTCTGAACAAAGATAGTAAAATTGATTTTTAACATGAAACTCATCAAAGTTTTCTCCAGCTACTCTTGGCCAGTTATCGACTGATTGTTTTAAACTTTTCAAGCTAGAAATAATGTCGCTAATGCTTAGGTAATTTTTCGTTAACTCTAAAGTATTGATGGCATCAAGGATTCTACCCTTCATCATCCCCCGAGTCCTAACCATATTTTTTCTAAAATTCTTTACCCACTCATCCATGCTTGGGAACTGATTAAAATCTAATTCATCTTGATTCACACTTGGCAAAGGTTTTTCAATTAATTCACTAGTTACTCCGTCAGCAACATACTTCGTTTCATCAAACGCTGACATATTTCGATCAAAATCGTACTGAGCAAAATCTCTAATTTTCTGCTCAGTCAGATGTGAATTTTCACATTTAGGTTTTGTAATGCTCTTGCACCCATTGCTAAAAAGCATAAGTGTATCTTCAAAGTGAACACTTCTAAACACGTTTGCAAACGGGTATTGAAATGCTCCAATTTCTGGAGAGAGTCTAAATGCCCATGAAGCATACAGCTTCAAGCTATTCCAAAAATCAAACCCATACTTTGAATCGTTTTTTTGCCACCTTTTCTCCTTAACCCCAACAATCTCAAATAAAAAAGCCCCGTTTTCAAGACTTGATTGAACAGCAAAATCGTCACAGGCCGCAAGATATTCATCTTGCTTAACATGCGAATCCATCAGTTTTTTTAAACTTGTAACATCAGGTTTCTTTACTGTATCCAAATGTCCTTGTAGCTCTGAATGTTTTTTTAAGTAGTAACAACCAGTTCTAACATCATCAAATTTATCTTTAACAGTGCTTGAATTGATAAAACTATTCGCAGGATCAAAATCGTCAACTTTAAAAACATTCCCCGGATTTTTACCAACAGAATTTTCCCAGACTTCACCGATATACTGATCTAGCTCTTTACAATATCCATCCAAAGGACAACGAGCAGAGATCTCATTATAGCGTTTTGGAACATCACCATCGGTTATATCCGAAGGAAGTAGTGGCAACTTCCCTTCTAATAACTTCATTGCCAAATTATCTAACAGTTTTAAGACCGCATACTTATAACGATGAACTATCTCAGTTGTCAGATACTTCGGATCTTTGTTGGTATCAAGGGCCAATCGCCAACCCATCTTTGCGACATTCAAAGTATCAATTACAACATACGCACTCCTCGTTGCAGATTTTGAATCATCAGCACATCCGGCACGATTGCTATACGTAATTGGAGCAAGATCAAGGTATGGGCTTTCAAAATCAGGATTCTCCCAAACTGTCTTATTTTTAAAATTAGTTCTAAACGGTAAATCATCTTCTGTTTCAGTTGTTGGCAATGAATCATTGACACTACCAACAACCAATTTAGAGTCTTCAGATGGAAGATTGACATCTTCACAATAAACATGGAAAGGAAAAATCAGCATAAAATATAAAAGTATTAATCTAACCATTTTATCCTTTCCTGTACTGGCCTAAATCTTAACTTAACTTAACTTAACTATTATTTACAGCCGTTTGCCTGCTTCATGATTGTTGTATAAAACATAATCATAGCTTCATCTGCTGGGGTGAAACCTTTTCTTGGAGTTCCATCATTATTTAGTAATCCAGCGAGAAAAACATTCATCGATATATATAGTGTCTCAGGAACTTTTACTTGCTGAGTACAGTTACCAACAGAATATTTTGCTTTAAAGCCAATAGTCACAGGTAGCTTCTCACTGCTATTGTTACTACTTGTTGATCCATTACCAGGTAGGACTACCACACTTCCCGTGCCGTTGCCGTAATACCCATTATCGTCACCGTATCCAACGTTAAACTCTATAGAGAAATCATTGTGATCGGTATCAACAGCAAACAACGTACAAAGACCGTCTTTACAGACTAGCTCAACATCTCTTTGAATTTTTAAAAGTAACTCACCTTGATTCTTAATATATGAGAACTCATCGCTACCACCAGCGATGCTATCAAAATCAGAATCTGCTACTACGGCAACACTTAAACTAAACGATAACAACATTAACACTAAAAACTTTATCTCTTTCATTACAATCTCCCCTATTACTTACAAACTATGTTTGGTTGAACACTTACTCTCTTTGTATAACTCTCAACAATCGACGATTTTCGCTCTACTTCGATATCACTTATCCCATAGAAACGAGCATCGCTATCAATATCTCCCATCTTAAAACGGATTTTTAAATTAATAATATCTCCACCAAGCTCAGTGCAGCGAGTATAGTCTGAATTACAAATTTTTTCCATAAAGGGTGGCCATAGTCTGTAATTAAGATAGGCTTCAAATGTTTTAACCGCATAAGAAACAGCATCCAGCGGTTGTTCAAAACTTAATTCAACGATTGGCCTTATTACTGGAACATTCGCATTGCCGATTGCCACAGGAATTTCAGGAATGGTTCCAATATTGCCACCTTTTTTGTGAATGTGGCCAATCTCCATATTAAAATTACCCAGTAATGTTTTGTACTGTTTTTTTAACATAATAAAATCCATATGAGGGTCTGTAAATTTTACATCAATCTCATATGTTCTTCCTGCTACTAAGATTCCTTTTGGTATCTCTACCCCGCTCCCTTCAATAATCCCTTGCCACTTGGCCGGAGCAATTCCTCCATCATACCAATTCTGCAAGAACTCTTTTCGACTCTTCCCAATCTCGTACAGGTTAAACTCTGCCGCAACTGGTGATGCAAAATCACAAGGAGAGGAACACTCTCCACCGACACAAATATCTTTACAACGATTATCAACAATTAATGGAAGATTTAAAACATCGTAGCGATTAGAACTACTCATGATTTGTAAAGGACCAGGACTAACATCTGGCACCACCCAAATCGCAGGCCATGTTGGATTTAAAATACCGTAATCATCTGAAACTGGATACGTCTTTCCAGTTGGATTAACAGATATTCTAAGTTCCGTACTATCAACGGCCTTCAGGTCTAAACTAGTTCCAGAAGGATCACCAGCTACATAAAAATTTAGTAGCGCTTTAATATCCATCGAACCTAGTCCTAGATCATTTAAAAATTTTTTATTAGTACATTGTTTGTTAACTAGAACTTTGACACTGTACTGGCCATCAAAGCCTGGTTGAAAATAGCAGTAGCCACCATTAAAAATTGCGCTCTGCGGAGTCAGTTTTCTTACCTGACACCCTGGTTGTTTCTCTGGATACTTTAAAGGAGCACTTCCCCAGTGTTCTACGAGAACATCCATACACTTCGTCACATATAAGAAGTGCTTATCAAAATTTGCTTTTTTCTCTTCAAACGGTTGAATATTTCTCAATGGATTATTTTCTATAGTACATCCATCATCTGTATAAATACCGTTATATGAAGCGCCTCTATGCCTATCTGTTATACCTGTCACTTCTGGGCCAAGAGCAATCATCAAAAATTTTTTTTGAAGTGCAGTCTCTTCACAACGGCCAACAGTTGAATTTGGATATGCCGGAAGTATTTGGCTCTCACCATATGCAAAGGATTTTTCATATGTAAGAGAACTTCCAATCGATACAGCGCTTGGACCAGAAACCTTGCACGCAAGCAGGTCGCTCGCGTGCAGGGAAATAATTATTGCAAAAAAAATTATTTTTAAATTCATTTTTAACACCTAAAATTAGAAAGACTCTTCTGGCTCATTAATTTCTGTGTAAGTACAAACTCTTGCTTTTTGTAGTTTCCATTTTCTTATTTGAGCAAGTGAATCAGCATCATCTCTTCTAGCTTCTTTAAACACGTATCTAACTTTACAAAATCTTGGAACATTAGAATTTCTTAGGTTAATCCAACCATCATATAAATACTGTGTTGATGTATTGAAATCTCTAAAATCAACAAAGAAATTTTTATCGCCACCAGTAACACCAGTTATTGTGTGCTCAGTAGCATCATTGTTTTGAGAAGCGTAAACATACTCTCCCATTCCTTGAACATCACAAGTAGCAATCATCGAAACTTTTAGATTTGCAAGCTCTTGGTACGTTTGTGAAGTAGTTGAAAAATCAGTAATTGTTGCTTGGGCCTTAAATGAGTGATTTGGGGCCATAACGCCGATATCACCACCAGCATTTGCATACTGATCAGCATACTTATAATACTCAATCTGTGGTCCTCTGTAACAAACATCTAGGTACATCTCTGCACCGTATCTTTCTGAACCTAGTTGGAACTCTAAACTATTTAGAACTTTTCCCCACTCTTCTTTCTCTTGTTCTTGGAAAGTTGAACTCCAGTTAGTGCTGCCAGTGGCCACTCTCATTATTGGCCTTATCTCACCAAGAAGCTCTCCGTTATCAACCCATTCAGCATAAGTAGCAACCAACTTATCATGTCTCTCTTCGCCACCGATACCACCATTAACACCACCTGTACAAACACAGTTACAAGGTTCAGCATCAATACATAAATCTGGTGAACAACTCTCACCACTCTCTCTATCATAACAAATTCTTCCACCTCTATGCTCAGCATGCTTGATACCAGCACCACACGCATAAATGCTTGGACCACTGCTGATGATATCAAGAGTGAACTTTAAACTAATCGCCTGTGAACCACTTGAAAAAAACGCCATCGCAAGAATAAAGAAACTTATTGGTAACCTCTTCATTGCCCCCCCCCTCAAGAAATATTGTTTATAAAAATACCGAAGTGCGCGAAATGTACTTCACAGGCCGTAAAATGTAAAGAATGGCCGATTTAAATTGTAAAAATGTAACTAAAAATGTAACGGTCTAAAACTACTTCTCTATGTGATCTTTAATTTGTCTATAGAATGACTTTTAGTTTGTAGACTTATCCTCAAGGGTGACGTACTCAAGAAGCCTTTTCTCCTTCACGACTTCGCCATACCGATCAGATATCCGCAAAAAGATCGATGCTGGATCTCTACTTATCTGGGCCCTTCCAAAATCAAGTGAGTTTGGATCATTTTTCTTTTCAACTTTTTTACCAAACATATCAGCAAATGGGTTCTTGTCATCTTTTTTTGCCGACGAACCCCCACCTTTACTAGCGTAAGCACCACGGCCACCTACATACTGTTTTTCAGAATCCGTAACACTCGACTGAGTTCCTCCTCCCTTTTGTGGCTGCCCAGTGACATCTCCACCAACGAGACCTTCTGCTCCGGCACTAACACCACCACCACCACCACCACTGGCCCCGCTACTTCCATCTTTAGCTTTTGCTGCTGCAGGAGCAGGCCCAAGAAAACTTGAACCATTTGGAAGCTCTCCTGGAATCTCTCCAAGTGGAACAGGCATACCTGATCTATCAGTTGGACCACTTGCCGTCGCATTATTAGTTCCGCTATCATCGGGATCAGTAGACCCAGAAATAATAGTATCGCCGCCACTCCCACCTAAATCGTATCTACCATTCATAAACCCAACCGGATTTATATAACCACCAGTCTGACAAATCTCAAGTGATGGATCAGCAGCACACTGTTCGATCAATAAATCTTGCTGTTGTAAGGCCGCATTGTCAGTAGGTTCATAATCTTCAACTGCCGCGATAGCATCATCAACATCATCAAGTTGATGATCGAGGAGAGCAGTGATTGCCCCAAACTTGGCCGCATCAACTCCAGCTTCAACCATCAAGGCCCTTGCCGAATCTCTGGCATCATCGTTCATTATAACATTATTGTTAGAAGCTGCTTTTGCGCACGCTCTTTCAGGAGATGGTTTAAAATTTGGATTTGCTGGTGCTCTAAGACTATTCCCTGGCGTCATTACTGCCTGAATGATCTCATCGTAAATAACCTTCCCAGCTACAGTATCTCCTCCAAATTTTCCAATACAATAGTCGTAGACCTCTTTTTTCGTCGGCATAGCATTGTACATCGCAAATAATGCTGCTAGCTTTGTTGCATGAAACCCTGTCGTCTGAGTCGAAATATCTTTTTTCTTATTTATACCTTCTCTCATCGCTTTTAATGCTGCAGCAGCATCTTCCTCTTGAGTCTTAAGCATTGTAATTTGTGAATCAACACTAGTCTTTTCTTGATCAACATACTGCAACCCTTCCATAGCTTTTTGCCCAACAATCGTAGCATCGTAAGCATTAATCAAATTCCCACAAGCACTATAGTCCTGAGTTTCTTGGCCAGCAGAGTTACAGTTTAGCTTTTTATCCATACTCTCTTTAGTGTGTTTGTTCATATCAGAATCATCAAAAGTATTACTGTAACTAGTAACGATGGCATAAGCGTGACAAAATTGAAGTTTGTTTAAATAGTTTTTCGATTTTTCAGCAATGCTTCTTGCTACCGCTGCGCTTACTCTTGAATTATCATCATTATCGGCAGCTTTTTCGGCCGGGCCAAGCAACTCGTCTGTAATAAATTTCTTCCACGAACTGCTAAAAGTCTCATTGCTTAAATTAGACGCTTTATTTGCAACCAGATCCTTCCAATCAACATTCGCATAACCTTGGCATTGAAGAAACGAACCAGAGCCAAGATGTCCAGCATCTACTGTTTCAGTTGTGATGCGTTCTGCTATTTTTTCTAGTTCAGTATGTAAATTAGATTTTTTCGCTGCTTGATTGGCAGCTATTGCTACAGCGGCTTTTTCTTGGGCTTGTTGTGGTTTCTGTATAACATCATCCCAAGGCTGCGCATCAAATATACCACTATCTCTGACAGCTCGAGCAATACTATCTTTATCTTTATCAACATCTTCCGAATATACAGGATGTAACATTAGCAATAGAATCACCATAAATATCTTTGGCCATATAAATAATTTTGAGATTCGTTTGGTGAACTTAAAAAATGGAAGTTTATTTAAAACATTCAAGGGGCCTCCCAAATCTGCTAACGCATACACATATATACATCAAGATTATAATCGGTTTTTTTAGAATCAATTATTAGCTAATAAGTGGTGTAACAATCTTAATGTGTTAGCAAAAATGGGCCCCAAGAGAGTTATCAAAACAGTGCCCAGAAAAGTGGGCGGTATTTTATCAATCTGTTATTTTATCAATCTGTTTTTTATCAATCCCGAAAATTTTTTCTAGTGCAACTCCAACATAATGGTTAAACACTTTGCTAATCTCGTCCTGGGACGAAAAAACCCTCTTGAAACCATTTTAACAAATAAAAAAATCAAGAAAAAAAATTATTTTCATTAACAAAAACCGGCTAAATTTAGGCTGCGAACTATTTTGCTTCTGTTTCAGAGGAAGAGGCCAACACTTAATCATATAAATGATTGTATGCAAGCTAGACGTTAGTTTAAAAACTAGCAAATGTTAAAGCTGACTTTGCACTACCGTTTTGGCCATTTGAAAATACTTAGTGAATATGGTAAAAGATTTTCAATATTAAAAACGCCAAAATGTGCACTGGCAAGACGTTTTGACAATAGACCTAAGGTGATAAGAATGGAAATGAAAACGGAAACGGAAATTAAAATGAAAATATTATTA
Organism: Bdellovibrio sp.; assembly: GCA_020720455.1. Classification (GTDB taxonomy): domain Bacteria; phylum Bdellovibrionota; class Bacteriovoracia; order Bacteriovoracales; family Bacteriovoracaceae; genus DYOQ01. Next base: position 58,808 of record DYOQ01000003.1, on the reverse strand, counting down.
AAAAATATTAGCGATACTGAACTACTTAGCAAAACAAAAAAATTAGTAATGAAAGAGCGAGAATTGATCGGAGAAATTATCGTTCATCTAGCAGAGATTGAAACGAGAAAACTTTACTGCGATCTGAAATATCATTCGCTATACGATTACTGCACTGAAGAACTTGGTTACACTAGTGATCAAGCTTATAGGCGAATCAGTGCGATGAGACTTTCAAAACAGTTGCCGCAAGTAAAAGAGAAACTTGAAAATGGTACTATCAGCTTAAGCTCGGCGAATCTGTTGTCAGTTCTAATTAAAGATTCAAAGATGGAAAAAGCAGAGCAGGTCGAGGTTTTGAATCTTATCGAGGGAAAGAGTAAGCGTGAGACGGCTGCCCTCATTGAAAATATCAGGAGCGAAAAACAACTACCTACTCCTGCTAAAAAGAAAACTGTTATTAAACAAACTGAAGGGGCCGAGGATATCAGGCTTTCGGTCTCAATTTCAAAAGAGACGTTAGCGAAAATTGAACAGGTTAGAAATTTATATTCAAAGAAAAGCAGTGGCAATCAACCACTCGACCTGGACAAGGTTTTGGACATGATGGCACAGGCGGCGCTAGAAAAACATAAAGAAGAGCTTGCGCCAAAACGAGAGTTAAAAAAAAAGAATAACAAGGAAGAGAGCAAAGAGATAAATCGAAAAAGCAGATACATAAGCAAGCAGACGAAATATTATGTTTATAAAAAGGCCGATGGGAGATGTGAACTTTGCGGTTCAACAAAAAACTTACAGTATGATCATTTGAACCCTCATGCTAAAGGTGGAAGTAGTGAAGAATCAAATATCAGACTACTTTGCTCAAACTGTAATTTGCGAGCAGGAATTCTTGAGTTTGGAGTAAAGAAAATGAGACGTGAAAGTGGTGCTAACATTACCAATAAAAAAGAATTCGTCCTGGGACGAAATGAACGGCACAAAGACCTACTGGCCTAACTGGCAATAAAGTGATGCCTGTGAATTAAATTTTTCTCGATAAGAGAGATCACATTTTATCAGTAGGCCCGGCTTTTACTTCTATTGGAAAAATTCTGTTTTTATGGGCGATAATAAAACTCTTGTAAAAAAGAAAATCGTCGATTTGCGCTCTTGGTAGCAACTGAACTGACAAAAAGTGGTGAAAACTGTCAACGCTCAAGTAGGAATTTGACAAAAAGTTAAGATTTGCGTCTAGCAAGAAGATGGAGCTGTGTCAAAATTTTTGGTATCGTAAGAAAAAAACATGGGAGAGAAAAATGAGATCACTGCTCTATATTCTTGGTAGCATATTTATACTTGTAGCAATATTTTCTCCAATTATTAGCTACGCATAATTAACAATGGCGAATATAAAATTTTATCTAAAAATTAATTGATCATCACGAACTGGAGACGCTAGCATATACTTTTCAATATTTAATCTATTAACTATAAAATCTGGGGCCTTAATCCGATAAAAAATTCCTTTCTCATGACTACCTTCACCAATGATATTTGTTTGCGACCTAATGCTTGAATGAATATCTCCAAGGGCATACGGAACGAAGAGGTCATAATGTCCTTGCTTGCTCAAAAAATAATCAATGATTTGCGAGCGAAGTTGTTTCATATCTTCAGGATTAAATGTTGAAACTGCAATACTCATTTTGCTATATTTTCTTAACATAAGCTTAACAGTAAATGGATCTGCCTTATCAATCTTATTAAAAACAAGAAATCTTTCCTTATCTCCAATTTTTAACTCGTCTAAAACTTGGTTAGTAACGCTTAGTTGCTGCTCAAAGAATGGATTTGAAATATCACAAACAACAATCAAGAGGTCTGCTTCAATTGCAGACTCCAAGGTTGTTTTAAAACCACTAATTAATGTATTAGGCAAATTAGAGATAAAACCAACCGTATCTATAAGAACCATAGGTGGTTTAGTATCGGGACTTAACATTCGATAAGTAGAATCAAGTGTGGCAAACAACATGTCCTCTTCAATCACCTGCTCTTGACATAGCCTATTCATCACTGAAGATTTTCCAGCATTGGTGTAACCAACAAGCGCAGCGGTAATAGTCTTCTTGCCTCTACGTTTATTTTGCTCTTTACGAGATTTAACAATAACTCCAAGCTCACGCTTAAAATAAGCGATCCTGCTTCTAACGATTCTTCGGTCGAGCTCAATTTGTTGTTCACCCTCACCGCCTCTCACTCCAATCCCACCTTTTTGCCTTGAAAGATGGCTCCAAAAACCTGAAAGCCTCGGAAGTAAATACTCTAAGCGGGCCATCTCAATCTGAATTTTGGCCTCTTTAGTTCTTGCATGTTTGGCAAAAATTTCTAATATAACGTGACAACGATCAACGACACTAAGTCCTGTTAACTTTTTTATGTTTCTAATCTGACCAGAAGTAAGTTCAAAATCAAAAACTAAAAGGTCGCCCCCTTTTGTTTTTACATCTTCTGCGATCTCTTCTAATTTTCCACTCCCAAGAATTGTAGCAGAGCTTGGTGTATCTTTAACTTGAACATACTCTCCAACCGTCTCAATGCTTAAAGTCCTCATCAATTCCCACATCTCAGCTAGAGACGAGGTAACCTCTACGCTAGTAGCATGAGATGGTAGCTTTTCACACTGAATAGAAACAAGCGCGGCCTTGGCATCTGTTTTAATTCTAAATTCGTTATCTAACACAAGGCACTTCCACTTCCGCTTTAACTTTAACTCTAACTCTAGAGTTGTCAATCAATCTAGTCTTGCCGACCTTATATGCTCCAGCAATAACTACTTCGACACTCTCATTTGTTGCTTGATTTAATGTTGAACTATCAACAATCAATAAATATTCCCAGTTTTTGTCTATTGTGACAATATCGTAAATTTTTTTCTCACCAGCTAGCACTCCACTAACCTTAACTATTTCAGCAAGCTCTACAATTGAACGAGGAAGATTAAGGCCAATAGCTCTTTCATCTTTTGAAAGATAACTATTACGACTAGATTTAGCAAGGCCATCACTATCTCTAACAATTGGGATAGGGACAATATTAATTGGCAAAATTAAATCGTTAACCATTCTCTTGATTGTTTGTAGCTGCTGAAAATCTTTCTCTCCAAAATAAGCATTTGTTGGATGAGTAAGAGCAAACAAAAGATAAACAACGGTTGTAACTCCTGCGAAATGGCCAGGACGACTTGCGCCGCAAAGATTTTTTGTTATCTCTGTCACTTCAATTTTTGTCTGAAAACCTAACGGGTAAATCTCTTCCACTCTTTGTGGCGCAAAAACTACTATTTTATCATCACTCTCTTCAATACTCTTAATAGCACGAAGATCCACATCTAACGTCCTCGGATATGTTGAAAAATCTTCTCCTGCTCCAAACTGAGTGGGATTTACAAAAATAGTTACAATCGTAAACTCGTTATCGTACAAAGAGTGTCTTATAAGCTCTAGGTGGCCTTCATGAAGATTACCCATTGTTGGAACAAGACCAACATTACCGTGAAGCTGATCGCGATATCTTTTTAACTCATTGGTTGTTCGAATAACCATCACTGCATTACCCGATTCATAATCTCTTGGCCAAGAAGCTCTTTGGTCATAGTAATATTTGGGCCAACAACTCCATTTTGAACGAGTGAATAATATGCAGAATCGTTAACAAATCCATTTACAGTTGCATCCTCACCATGTCCGTTTGAGACAAGCGTTCCAACCAATAAATCGACAGGTTTTCTATTAATTTTTTTTAACAGCGTCTCTTTGCTTAAATCGGTTTCAGCAGCAAAACCAACTATTTTTTGATTATCCCTCTTGATGCGAATGACATCGCTTAAAATATCTGGGGCCAAACTAAAATTAAAAGAAAGGGTCTTCAATTCATCCTTCTTAAGTTTTGTTTTACTCATATCAAACTCAATATCACTAATGGCGGCAGATGAGATGTAAAGATCACAAAGCGGAAATCTTTTCATTACTGCATGATGCATCTCTCTTGTTGTTCTAACTCTTACTAACTTATAATTTGGAAGCTCTTTTAAATTATCAAGCTTATCTGTAGCATAAATTCCCGCTACAACAATAACTTCACACCCCTTGGCCAAAAAAGATTTGGCAAGAGAATAACCAGTAAAACCTGATGATGGATTAGTAACGTACCGAACCGGATCAAGTGGGGCAACGGTTGCACCAGCAGTGATCAAAACTTTCTGACCAATTTTGCTATCTGAAAATAGTAGCGCACTATCTTTAATGACTTCAATCTCTGGAAGCTTTCCAATTCCAGTATCACCACAAGCAAGTGAACCTGACATGGGCGGATGGACGAAAGTATTTTCTAAAAAGGCCAAGATACTCAAATTTTTTTGAGTAAGTTGGTTATAATACATCACCGTATTCATCGCAGGATAAAATATTTTAGGAACTTTAGGGCCAAGCGAAATAAATATTGAAGTCAAAAGATCGTCACACATTCCATTGGCCATTTTTGCCAAACTATTTGCAGATAATGGCGCAACTATAAACCTATCACACCATTTAGCAATTTCGATATGAAGAACCCCTTTCTCTAGCGGACTAGATGGATAACTAAAATCTGAATCTGGCAGATGAACGGCCTTAGCGCCAAGAAAACGATAATTTTGTGGAAGCACAAATTTGAGCGCACCCTTTGAGAGAACAACTACAACCTCATGGCCTTCTTTAATAAACTCTCTTAATAGATCATACGTCTTATACGCAGAGATTGAACCAGTTACTCCAAGTACAATATTCATAAAGACCTCGTTTAATCAGTTTTTCTATAACTCCAAACGACAAGTACTAATCCTAGTAGCGCCATCGGGATACTCAAAATCTGACCCATATTTATGAACATTCCGTGTTCAAATGTTGATTGATTCTCTTTAACAAATTCGATAAAAAAACGAAACACAAATGCGACAAACAAAATCGTACCAACAGTTGCCCCCTCTTTTTTTCTCCAACTCTCAAAACGGTAAAGATAAAAGAGCGAAAACGATATCGTTAAATATCCAATGGCCTCATAAAGTTGGGCCGGATGACGTGGAAAAATATCGACCTGTTTGAAAACTACGGCCCAAGGTAGATCAGTAACTTTTCCAACAATTTCGGAGTTAAAAAAATTACCGATTCTAACCAAACCACCAGTAAATAGGGCCGCTGGGCCGATAATATCTGCTGCACAAAGAAAACTTAAATTTTTTGTCTGCTTTACAAAAAGCCAAATTGAAAAAAGAACAGCAGCGTAACCACCATGACTAGCAAGTCCACCTTTCCAAACCATCGGGATCTCTAAAAGATTGCTCATATAATATTCAGGAGCATAAAAAAGACAGTGGCCAAGCCTTGAACCTACAACCGTAGCAACAAATATATAGATAAAAAGTTTTGTTGAATCTTTTTGAGTCTTACCTATACGTTTAAAATTTAGTGTCAAATAGTTTTGCCCAACCCAAAAACCAATAAAAAACATCATCCCATACCAACGGGGTGCAAACGCTCCTATACGAAAAATAGCTGAATCACCATTCCATTCAATCATGGGGATATTCTTAACCTGAACCAACTAAAAGTACATCTTTTTCTACGTTATCAAACAAGTAGATTTTAAGGTACTTTACACTTCTAAAAATTTAGGCCAAATATTAACCATTATGAAAAAAATCTTACTGCGCCTATTTGTTCTAGTATCCATGCTATTACCATTTGAAAGAGGCCAATGTGAAACGGCCAGTTTTTTCACCTCAATTCCACCCGCAAAATATCTTCTTGATCAAATAACTGGTGGCGAAATCGAATCAAAAACATTAATCCCGCAAGGTAGCTCTCCACATTCTTACTCACCAACCCCTAAGGACATTATTAAACTATCCAAGTCAACACTGTATTTCTCTTTAAACGCACCATTTGAAATACAAGTTATCGAGAAGGTTAAAACAATTATACCTATATTTAATATTGTTGATTGTTCAGTAGGAACAATTAAACGTAAATCTGATCACGTTCATGCAGGAGAGAACCACCACCATCCTGGCAACGAAAAAATCGACGAATCGAGAGATCCTCACATCTGGAACGACCCAGATAATTTACTCATTATTTCATCCAACATGTACAATGAGATTAAAAGAATTTTCCCCGACAGAACCAAATATAAAGATAATTTCAACAAGCTACAAAAACGTCTAAGAGATTTAAAAGATGAAATAGCTCAAACGCTGGCAAATATACCAAACAGAACTGTTTTAGTTTATCACCCAAGCCTAGGCCACTACGCAGACGCCTTTAGCATCGAAATGATAACAGTTGAAGAAGACGGTAAATTTCCATCACCAAAAAAGTTGATTCAACTCACTAAAAAAATCAAAGAAAAAGGGGTTCGGTCACTTATAATCTGGCCAGTTAATAATCAAAAACAGATTGAAACACTGGCAGAGACTCTTTCTGTTTCAATTATTTTCTTTGATCCACTCTCTTATGATGTGTATAATAACCTTCTTAAGCTTTCCGAAATGATTAGAGGCAATGTTGGAAATAACAAACAGTAAACCTATTATAGAGTTAAGCAACGTCTCTTTTTCGTATGGAAAAAATTTAATTATAAATGACAGCTCTCTATCAATATTTGAAAATGATTTTTGCTGTATTGTTGGAGAAAATGGAAGTGGCAAAACAACATTGCTAAAACTTATTATTGGACTTCTTAGGCCAAGCAGTGGTTCGGTTCTTCTAAAGGGATCTCCTCCTGAAAAACTCTCTCACATAGTAGGCCACATGCCTCAAAAAGTTGAGTTCGATCGTGATTTCCCGATCTCCGTCAAAGAGGTCGTACTGATGGGACGAATCACCGACAAACTGTTTTTCAGGCCAAGCAAAAGTGATACCGATGCTGTTAACGAAGCCTTACAAAAAGTTAATATGCTAGAGTTTGAAAGAAAACAGTTTTCAGATCTTTCTGGAGGACAACAACAACGAGTATTAATAGCTCGCGCAATCGCAAGTAGTCCTGAAATTCTTTTTTTTGATGAACCAACAAATAGTATCGATGCCCTAAGTGAAGATAAGTTATTTGAAATCTTAAAAAAACTAAAAGGTAAAATGACCGTGGTAATGGTCTCACACAACGTTCGCTTTGTTTCTGAACTTGTGGAAAAAGTTATCTGCGTAGATAGAGGTCAGATATCTATCCACAAAGTTGAAGCGATTGGAAATCAAACAGTCAAAGATCTAGGTGTTGAACATTACAAACTTATCAAACATTGGCACTGCAATCATTCACAAGGAGAAAACAATGGATAGTTTTCTAGAAATTGATGGAGCAGGTTTTGTCATTTTAAAAAATGCCATTATGGCCTCTTTGCTATCTTGTATTACATTTGGGATTGTGGGAACTATTGTTACGACAAAAAAAATATCTTACATGGCCGGTTCAATCTCTCACACAATTCTTGGCGGAATTGGAATCGGTGTTTTTCTAAAATCATTTTACAATCTTTCGCCATTATTACCAATAATTGGTGCAACTGTTTTTGCTATTGGTGCAGCATTGATAATTGCTCTTACCAATCACTACTTCAAAGAGCGCTATGATTCAGTAATTGGGGCCTTATGGCCGCTGGGAATGGCGATTGGAATAATCTTCATCTATAAAACTCCTGGAATTATTGATCCGATGAACTATCTTTTTGGAAATATCCTTCTTGTTAACAATTATGACCTCCTAATGATCTCTTGCCTAAACTGTGTTCTCGCTCTTTTTATGTACCTGTTTTATTATAAATTTATCTCGCTCTGTTTCGATGAGGATTTTTCCAAAGTAAGAGGAGTCAATACCCTCTGGTTGAATTTAGTATTACTAATTCTTGTTTCGATATCTATCGTATTAATGGTCAACATTGTAGGAATCATCATGGTCGTGGCCATGATAACCATCCCTGCTTCAATTGCTTCTAAATATAGTAATAAAATATCTATGATCGCAATTATTGCGACAATTCTCTCCTTGGTATTTAACCTAACTGGCCTCTATGCAAGCTTTTATTTAGATCTTCCTGCTGGTCCAACTATTATCGTTATTGCGGCCACGGCCTACTTAATTAGCAATATTTTAAATACTGTATTTAAGAAAGGGGTTCTTCATGAGTGAACAAAATCATTATGTCGCGCTAGTCGGAGCTGGAGAGGGCGGAAAATCTATTTTAGAAACCTTGATTGGAATTCATAGTTACGAAGTAAAATACGTATGCGATGTAAGTGATGAGGCATCAGGAATGGTACTGGCCCGTCAACATGGCATCCAAACGATCGTGATTAAAAATTCAGACTACAGTGAAATCTTTAAGAATCACGATATCAGTCTAGTTTTTGAAGTAACAGGAAGACCTGAAGTTTTTGATATACTAAAAAAATTGTGCAAAGACGATTGCAACGTTCTAGGATCAACTGGAACAAAAATAATTTTTAATCTATTAGACACTCAAGAAAAAATTAATCACAAATTGGAAGATTATCAAAAAACATTAGAGACAAAAATTATCGAAAGAACAGAAGAAGTTGTAAGAACCAATGTTGAGCTTCAAGAAAAAATTCTTGAGTATGAACAACTAAATGAAAAACTGATGCAAATCAACGACCAAAAAACCAAATATCTATTGCAAGCAACCCACCATTTGAAAGCACCATTTGCTGCGATTCAAAGTTACTCTGATTTAATCATTGCAGGTTATACTGGGAAGATTCCAGCTCAGACTAAAGAGATCATGACGAAAATAAAAGATCGCTCTGTCCTTCTTCAGAGTTCAATCAAAGAAATGTTAGAGCTCGCAAGTTTAAAATCTTCAATCGAAGAGAACATCCAGGTTAGTAATTTTAACATCTATGATGTGCTAACAAAAATATTAGAAGATTCTAAAATTTTAGCAGAAAGCGCTAAGGTAAATGTCAAAATAGATTCCTATTCATCAGAAGTGATCGTTAATGGAAACCGTGATCAAGTCACAATTATGTTTTCTATATTGGTAGATAATGCCATTAAATACTCTAACGAAGGTGGAAACATTGATGTTGTTATCAGCAAGATTAAAAAAGACAAAATCTGTATCACCGTAAGCGATGAAGGGATCGGCATTCCTCAAAAAAATATCGGCAAAATTTTTGATGAATATTTTAGATGCAACAACGCTGTCAGTAAGCACGCCAATGGAACAGGCCTTGGATTGGCGATTACTAAAGAGATTGCAAATCTAAATAATTTTTCTATTTCAGTTGATAGTACGGAAGGAGAAGGAACAACTATTTCTCTGTTTGTGCACATAATTGCCAAAGATTTTGAATAAAATTACCCCTTAAAACATGCAAGCCGTGAATAAAACCACCCCTTGTTTTATGCAAAAAAATGGTATATGCTTGAATACATGTACAGAAAGACGGAAGGCGAACTATTCAACTGGCTTCAGGGGAAAAATAGAAAACCTCTGATTTTAAGAGGGGCGAGACAGGTTGGGAAATCAACTCTCGTGAGACAATTTTGCTCTAATCAAAAACTAAATCTAGTAGAAATCAATTTGGAAAAAAACAAGATCGACTCGGTTTTTGAAACTTTAGATATCTCTCGTATTATTTTAGAAATTGAGGCCATTTCAAAAAAAAATTTATCCAACCCACGCACAGTGCTTTTTCTTGATGAAATTCAAGAGGCCCCTCGCGCCATAATGGCACTTCGCTATTTTTATGAAGAGCGTCCCGATCTCCCTGTAATTGCGGCCGGTTCTTTACTTGAATTTGTTTTAAACAGTCATAATTTTTCGATGCCAGTTGGAAGGATACAGTATCTCTATCTAGGCCCAATGAGTTTTTCAGAATACTTAATTGCAAAAGGAGAAGAATCACTAGTTAAATATTTAACAACAACTGAAGCTAAAGATGAAATACCCGAAAGTGCTCACAATCAATTGAACCGACATGTACGGGAATTTCTCTACGTCGGGGGAATGCCTGAAGCAGTAAAAATATTCTCTGAGACAAAGGATATACATGCAGTCAGAGATGTTCACAGAAGTATTATCGACACCTATTGTTCAGACTTTGAAAAATATAGTAAAAAAAATGAGAAATTAAGAATAGAAAAAGTTTGGAGATGGGTGCCACTTGGACTTGGAGAAAAAGTTAAATATGTTAATATCGCACGCGAAGAACAATCACGAGATGTCATACGAGCAATATCTCTATTAATAAATGCTAGAGTTTTACTACCAGTTTACCATTCTAACTGTAACGGAATTCCTCTTCGAGCAGGAATTGACGATAGCGCTTACAAACTTTATTTTCTCGATATAGGATTAATTTCAACCATGCAAGATTTGAGCTTTTCATCTCTTACAAATATGGATGAGCTTAACCTTTTAAACAAAGGAAAGCTGATTGAACAATTTGTGGCACAACATCTCTATTACAAAGAGAAGGGAATTTCTAATCCTGAACTTTTTTATTGGTTAAGAGATAAGCAAGGTTCAAGTGCCGAAGTTGATTTTGTATTTTCCAAAGAGGGGAATATTTACCCAGTAGAAGTTAAAGCGGGCAAAATTGGAAGAATGAAATCTATGGAAATTTTTGTTCAAGAAAAAAATATTAATCACGCAATTCGGTTTAACTTTGACAAAAAAAGTGTATTCAAGAAGGAAAATTCTACCATACTCTCCTTACCAGTATACCTAGTGGAAAGCGTTTAGAACCGTGTTATAATTTAGTGATGTGCTCGGTGGAGGTACCTATATGAATCTTTTACTAAAATTTTTAATAACTACTGGATTACTACTAGTTCCTGTTATTGGACACGTAGTACAAGTTGGTACCTGTGATGATATAGAATCTGCAATAACTTCGCTGCAAGAGTTGCAAAACCTAACTCCTTCAAGTGATGGTAGACAAAACCTTAGTCAGCTAAAGCATAAGTTTAACGATCACATGAGTGACTTTCAAATGTACAGAGGAATTGATGAGGCAAAAGTAAGATATCTGCAAGCGATGAGAGTTCGAGAAGATGCAAATCCTGAAGTTCTAGAGAAAAGAGTTAAGGCCAATCAAGCTCTAAATGCAATAGAACATCTACTTAAAAATCTTCTGTCTAATAGTAGCGATGCTCTTAACGGTACAAATGGTAATGATATCTCTTTCGACTCTTTACTTGCACTCTGCACAGATGAAAAATGTAAGAGTGGAATGAGTAGCAATAAAGATTCGATTGAAAATTTAATCGCCCACTGGGCAAGAGGAAATAGTGATGATAATGCCAATAGAAAAAAACTTTTATTAGAGCACTTCAAAAATATTTTACCATCTCATGCAAAAAGAGATGAACTAATATCGGCCCTAACTAAAAACAGCACCAATCTAAACGAAATTCAACGAGTAGAAATCGACAAGGAACTTTTGCAAGAAATGATTACGGGGCTAGAAAAAGAGTTTGGGGCAAGCATTAGACCTAAACTAGCAGCACTCTGGGAAAGGGATAAACTTTTAGAAAAACTACCACCAAATCACATTCCACAAACGTGGGAAGATTTTCAAAAAGATGTTAAAGACAATTTTTGCAAAGGACCAAGTAATGTAACTTTTGAAGATTGTATCGCATTTATATTTGATGATGGAAATACTTCAAATAAAATTGAAACTGAACGTGAAAAGCTTAACAAAATCCAGACCGAGATAAACAATATAAAAATGTATAACAAAAATTATAAGCTTTTAAGCGATATGATTAAGACTCTAGCAGAAAGATCTATTGCTAAAAAATGTGGGACTGATCGTAAAGTTATTCTTGGTGAATGCTACACTCAGACCGATGCTCTCCCGATAAACGTAGACGCTACCCTCACCTCATTAGCTGGCAAAGATGGAAAAATAATTGCTGAAATTGACGTAGCGGCCGATGCAAATGAAGATAAATTTATCCACCTCTGCTCTCAAAAAATAGGCTCCACAGAGATGGTCAAAATTGTTCCTATGGTTTGCGCAAATATCATCCCTTACAAACAAGGTAAAAGGGCCGCCGCTGCGGAAGAAAGAGATCACAAGAACAAAATGCGGCAAATAAATGGTGAGATTATCTGCAATAGTTCTCAAGCTTCTAGGGTGACGAGATGTAGAAAACCTGCAGGTGTTTGGAATATGATTGGAAAAACTGCGCTGAAAAAAACTCTATCTGACCCTCAATTCTTAACCGTTGGAATACAAACATTAAGTGCCAGTTCAAACTTAAAACCTTATGAGAACCAAGGAATATGGCAAAGACAGTATCAGCACGATTTAAACGATTGGGAGCAAAATATCTTTTTTCCAAATTACGCAACCTACTATAGGCATCAAATTAATCCGTGGTATTGGAACTACAATTCGATGTACTCTTCAGTGAATACAACAAGTGGAACCAATACTGGTAGCTATTATAGTTTCTAGATTTTAATTTATTATTTATTAGCTGATAAAATTATCCAAGGAGAGTATCATCTCTCTCATCGCCGTCTCATTCTCTTTCCAGATATCTTTTAACATCATCGTCTCTCCCTCTAACACAGGGAATTCTAGTGTAATAACAGGAGCAGAATATGCTTGAGGCAGATAATTACCAAGCGAACCTGGTGTCGGGTGGCCGACATCGCTTTTTACTGGATATGAGTTATAGGTAGCAATAAATTCGGCCAAACCTTTACAACTACCATTAAAATTAATCATCGGTTTCCACGAATGAAAAGAGATCATAATGCTTGGGGTATATTTTTCAAACAGTTTTTTTAAAAAAAGATTCTCAGGCTCACTAAAAGGTTTGGGGCCTGGATTATATTTACCTTCAGTGAACTCGAGGGCCCAACAAGCAGATGGCAAATTCCTATTTAGATCAACACCATGTGAGTTTAATCTTGTTCCTGTTCTATACCCATCGACGTTTAATAACGGGATAACTATTATTGGATACTCAATATTCTCAACCTGCTTTAGCCATTTAAAAAGCTGCTCTAAGCAGTAAACACCCTCGACTTCGTCACCATGTACCCCCGCAAGTAAGTAGACGTGCTTTTGTCCTTTAACCTCGTTACAAAACGCTTCGATATCTGCCCCTTCAACAGTTTTACCGCTTTTTAAAGGAACAAAATTCACAGATCACCTCTCAAAACATAAATTGCTGCTTGGCCTGGAGTCTCTTCAACTTCAACTTCTAGTGCCGAAAATTTAAAATCAAATTCAGCAGCGATCAATTCATAAACTCTTTTTGAAATATACATCGCCAACCTTTCTGCACTAATATTTGGAAATGGAAGTAGTAACGCATCACTCTTTGGGAAGGAAAATCTAGAATCATCACATTTTGAGTTAACGTTATAACTATTACCATCTTCACTTATTGCCAACCACTGGTTCTCAGATGGAAGCAAAAGTTTATGATCTAAACTATCACACACCTTTTTAACAACAGGCTTAACATCGAGAAAATCAAAAACCTTGTCATCGTGAAGGGCCAAAGAATCACCCTTGATTGATACCTTATAATTATGTCCGTGCAAAAATTCTCGACTCTCCTCGTAAACCAAAAAGTGGGCCGCCGAAAAATTAAAATACTGTTTATATACTTTTATTGAATAGTTTATTTCCAAATTGGACTCAAGCCTTTAAAATAATTTAGGTGATGTGATTACCATAGCGACAAAAGATTGCAAAGGCAATCTAATGAAAGCAGCGCAAAAAGATGACGAAAAGAAGATAAATATGAGCAAAAAAACTATACTTAATTCACTAAAAACTCTCGCATACGCAGTTAACAGCGACCAAGAAGCTTTGCATGCAATAGATCTACTTGTGAAAAAGATAAAAAAAATAGATGACTCTTCATTCAAAGAGGAGATTGCAGAAAAACCTAAAAAAAAATCTAAGAGTGAAGAATTAGACAGATTTCCACTCCCGAAAGAGCTCCAAAGCAAAGATGGAATGAAATTGGCAATCTTTTCAGATGGGGCGTGTAGAGGGAATCCTGGACCTGGGTCATGGGGAGTTTTGGCACAGAACCAAACTGGAACAGTAGTCTTCGAAGGTAGTGGTGTCGATCTTTTAACAACAAATAATAAAATGGAACTAGAAGGTGCAATTTGGGGCCTTCAAAGAGCGTTAGAGCTTCTAGGCGATAATGAATCTTGCGCTCTTTACAGCGACTCAAAATATGTGATCGACGGTATTTCCAAATGGGTACCTGGGTGGAAACAGAGAAATTGGAAAAAAGCTGATAACAAACCACCTGAAAATTTAGATCAGTGGATGGAACTAGACCGCATTACTGCCAAGCTACAAGTCAAATTTATCTGGGTTAAGGGCCATGCAGGCCACCCACAAAATGAATATTGTGACCAAATAGCAAACGATGCTCTCGATCAGAGTGGTTTTTAAAATGAAAAATTTAATGGTTCTATTTTTAATCCTTTCAACACTAGTAGCGGTATTAGCAACTGAGCAAGTATCCACCACTTCAACACATCCAGGTACAATGAGTGCTGTCTGGCATAGAACAAGTGGCGAATACGTTGCGCTTTGCCATCAAGCTTACAACCTTGCCACGACCGTTCTTGCTGAGAAAGTAAAGAAAATAAATCCTAAAAACAGCAACAAAAGACCAGCAATCGTTCTGGATATTGATGAAACCGTTTTAGACAACTTTAACTATATAATAGAATTTATGGCTTCTGGGCAAAAGTTTTCCGTCTCTAGCTGGAAAAAGTGGGTCGCAAAAAGATCCACGCCTGCGTTAGCTGGAGCTAAAGATTTTTTACAATTTGCAGACAAATTAAACGTCGAAATTTTTTATATTAGCAACAGGGCCGATGATGAAGTAAATGATACATTTGAAAACCTCAGATCACTCTCTATTCCTGTAAAAAAAGAGAACCTCCTTTTTAAAAGTAATAGTTCCAGCAAGGATTCAAGAAGGATTCAGGTGGAAAAAAATCATGAAATACTCCTCTTTGTTGGGGACAACCTTATAGATTTTTCGTCAAAATTTGATCTCCAATCAGTTAAGCAACGAGTAAACATTGTCAACGAAATAAGGGCCGAGTTTGGAGCAAAATTTATCATTATTCCGAACTCTATGTACGGTGACTGGGAAAGTGCGATCTATAAATATGACTCAAAACTTTCAACAAAAGAAAAGGAACACCTACTGCTACGCGCCCTGACCAATTAAATATTTGCACATATGTAAAAGCTTGTTTAGAATTCTGGTTATATTTTAACAATTTCAACAATAAGGAAGGCGATTGTGAAAAACTTTATTATTTTAACTATGTTTTTGTTTGCACTAGCAAGCTGCAAGCAAGGTGGCGGACCTGGTAACGTTCAACTGAGTACAGATCAAGATAAGACGGTCTATACTATTGGTAACATGTTTGGAAGCCGAGTGAAAAGCTTGGAATTAAACGAGCACGAGCTAACGATTCTATATCAAGGACTATACGATGCAGCTCTTGGAAAACCTGAGCAAGTAGAAGTTGCAAAATATCATGCTCAAGTTCAAACTTTTTTCAGAGATAGAATGTCAAAAGTTACTGATCAAGAAAAAGAGAAGGGAACAAAGTTTATTGAAGTGTTCCTAAAAGAACCAGACACAAAGAAAACAGAATCAGGCCTTGCATATAAAATCCTTCAGGAAGGTGCTGGGGCAAACCCAAAAGCAACCGATGAAGTAGAAGTTCATTACAGAGGGACTTTAATTGACGGAACGGAGTTTGATTCTTCTCTTAACAAAAATAAAATATCTTTCCCTTTAAACAGAGTTATTAAAGGTTGGACAGAAGGGTTACAACTAATCAAGGCCGGTGGAAAAATCAAATTGGTAATCCCATCAGATTTGGCATACGGTGACCATGGTGCTCCTCCAAAGATTCCTGGTGGCGCAACTCTAGTTTTTGAAGTTGAACTATTCCAAATAAAAGCAGGCCAAGGAGAGAAAATGCCTGAGCTGCCAAAGAAAATTGCTCCAAGGCCAACTGTAAAAACTGAAGTAAAAGCTGAAGCAACTCCTGCTCCAGAAAAGAAGTAATTAATTAAAATTATTTAAAAAAAAGAAACGCCTAGGCCATACGCTTAGGCGTTTTTAGATTGAGGCCAGCTTGAGTAAAGAACAAAACTCCTCAGAAGATATCGATATCGAAGCTGTTTTAAGAGATGGAAACTGGGACCTCATTTCCATGTCTGATCTAAACAAGCAGCTGACAAATGTAATCAAATCTAATGAAGATGAGTTCATAAAAATTCTTCGTCAAATCCCTAATGAACAGCTCTCTGTTTTATTATTAGAGTTCTCAGAAAAAAAACTTTCAACGGTACTAAACCAATTTCCTGTAAATAGATGGGTCGATATATTTGATAGTTTAGAGAGTGATGATGCCACCGACTTGTTTCAATATCTTGAAGATATCGATCAAGATAAGGCCGAGGAGATTTTTAAAGATCTCGATTTTAGAGAACAAAATAAAATTAAAAGACTGAAGAGATACTCGGACGATGTTGCTGGTGCTTACATGCAGACCGAGCTTTTTGAAGCAAAATATACAGAAAAAATCCAAGACGCTATTAATCGACTTCGCAAAGAGAAGAAGAAGGGAGAACTCGAAAATATACATCAAGTCTTTGTAACAGGCATTTTCAACAGAGTTCAAGGAGTGATCAACCTAGAGGATCTAATTATTTTTGACTTTAATAAAACATTTGAAGAGATCCTTGATGAAAATGGCGATAAATTTAAACCCATCAGTGTTACAGAAGAGACACCAATAGAAGAGGCAGTTCAACTCTTCATGGATTTTGAACTTTCATCAATGCCAGTAATTAATGAACTTGGATCTTTGATGGGAAGGATCACTTCAGATGATATCATTGATGTCGTCGAAGAGAGTGCAACTGACCAGTTATACGGCCTAGCTGGTGTTGATGATGATGCTGAACAAGAAGAAGGAATCTCTCAAGCAGGAAAAAAAAGAGCGGGATGGCTTCTTGTCAACATGTGTACAGCATTAACTGTCGCAACCGTCATTTCAACTTTTCAAGATACAATACATAAAGTTGTCGCACTAGCAGTTCTTATGCCAATTGTCGCATCTATTGGAGGAAATGCTGGAACCCAAACGCTAACAGTTATAGTTAGAAAACTCGCCCTCGGAGAAATTGAATTAAGTGATAGTAAAAATACTTTTAGAAAAGAACTCTCTCTAGCAATGTTAAATGGCGCACTCTTTGCGACATTAGTTGGTACTATTGCTGCAATCTGGTTTCAAAAACCCATCATTGGAGTAATCATTCTGTCAGCTATGTTTATCAACATGCTCTGTGCAGGTTTTTTTGGAACCCTAATTCCTCTACTTTTAAAAAAGTTCGATTTTGATCCAGCAGTTGGAAGCACAGTCCTTTTAACCGCCGTCACTGACGTCGTTGGTTTTTTTAGTTTTCTTGGAATTGCTAAGCTTCTCTTATAGCTTTTATTATCTCACTTTTTTTAAAAGAAGATTTTAAGGCCTGTTGCTACTCCACTTCTTTTAGTCTCTGCCAATTTTTCAGTCCAGCTATTAGCAAATACTCTAAAGAAAAATAGATCCACGAATGCGCCATATGATTTATAGTAACCTGATATCGTTTGATTATTTACATCAATATAATCGTTATAGTCACGATACTCACCATCAACACCAAGAAAACTTGTAAGATAAACAGTCGCCTTAGCGCCAGCATAATTATTCTTTGAAGTCCTTTGGCCATCACCTTGAACTAATCCATAAGTAAGAGCTATGCTAGTATCCTGAACTGACTTTCCAAAAATCCTCAAGATAAACTGGCCGCCCTCTGTTGTATATTTTTCATCTGAGCTCGAATACTCGCCCATCAAACCAAATATTGAAAGATACAACTCAAGCGAACCATGAGTCGATTTTTTTTCGGTTATCACTCCACCTACATCCTTATCATAGTTTGTTAAATCACCAGAAAGGCCCCCTTCAAAAACCGTAGTCGATGAGTGAAGAGCAAGCCACCTATCTTGAGCATCCATAGCTTTTCTTGTCATCATCCACTCACCAAGAGACCATCTTGATGATTTTTTTGCTTCTTGTTTTTTTGAAATGATTATAAAAATATCATCACTTTTTACGATATTTGAAACGATAAAAAAATTACAGCTAATTAGTGCATAAATAATAAACTTCACTTGGCCCGCCCATCCTTATATTAATTAATTAAATAAATTATAGCAATGTTATAGCAAAAGAGACAGCTTCCCGATAAAAGCAGTCGGTTTTTTCTATTTCTATATGTTTACAATTATGTTTACAATTTTGGCCTTAATTTTTTTAGGTCTTACCCTAGCACCATGTTAAAATTTTTATGTATAAAAAAATAATATTAGACCTGCAACACTACTAATGACGGAGCGATATGAATAAACTGTTTGTACTTACATGCTTAATAACAACAGTATCACTTTTTAGCGTATCAATTAGCGATGATACAACCACCACCAATCAACCAGATGATGACAAATATAAAACTCGAGAAACCATATCTGCTGCATTAGCATACGGAGAAAAATCTACGTATGATGGAAACGTCAAAGGGTTAGATGCGAGCAACTTGGTGGTGCAAAAGTTGTTTGTTCCAAAGCAGATAAACAAAAGCTTACCGACTTAACGAATAGCTGCGGGAAAAAAGCAAATCTAATATCGCAAACGCTTACTCCTCATGCTATCCCTGCTGCTCCTCTTACTTATACTGCTGCTTGCCAAACGACACTTAACGGCGCGCTAAAATCTATGTATAGCGAAGAGTATGGCGAATGATGAATTTAAAACAGGTGTTGAAGATGGTGAGAAATTAAAAAATGTTGAAGAAACAACAACAGGAGCAAAGCTTGACGGGATAGATAAATCAGGTTTTTTAGTAGATAACCCAGTCACCAAAATTTTAACTCTTGGAGGATGGCAATACTCTCTAGGAAAAAGAGCGATTGCCTACGGTGTTCTTGGTGCAATCGTAGAAGCAAATGCTCTGGCCAACAATGTGGCAGCTAAAAAATTTGAAGAAGAGGCGGATCATTACGATAGTCTAGCAAAGGGAATGGAAGATTGCAGTGGAGGCAACTGTCAAGCGACAAAACAGAAAACATTGCTTTTCCAAAATCAGGAACTACCGTTGAATACGCAGTAGTCGGAGATGATGGAGAAACTTCTTGTTTTACATCTTATACTTTTTCAGCAGACGTTCCGGCAGTTAAGGGCCGCTCTTGCTAAACGGTTTGAGGCGATGAGATACGATGCTTATGCATACAATGAAGTCAATCCATACGATCTTAGTGGAAACTCTTCATATGATAAACTTATCATCAACGGAAAAAAATATGACGTATTACATATTAAAGCTAACCCTGAGTGGAATCCATTCCCTGTCCCTCGATATTAGCTAATCCTCCTCTCGTCCCAGGACGAGAGCATCCGACACTTTCTCTCTTCATCGCACTCGTTCCAAAGATTAAAACCCCTTGTCTTAAATTACAATTTGAACATAGTAACCTGATGTTTGATTGTTCATTACCTCCACCTTTAGCATGAGGAACGCTATGATCATATTGTAAATTTTTAATTGAACCACAAAGTTCACACTTTCCACTGGCCTTTTTATAAACAATATATTTTGTCTGCTTGCTTATATATCTACCCTTTCGCTTTGTTTTTAAATTTTCGCTCTTGATTTTTCTTGCCTCTTGTTTTGGTGCAATTCTTTCTTCATATTTTTCTAGAGCAGCTTGTGCCATTATATCCAAAACCTTGTCTAGATCGAGAGATTCGCCACTTCTGTTTTTCTTGGCATATAAACTTTTAACCTGCTCAATTTTCGCTAACGTCTCTTTTGAAATTGAGACTGAAAGCCTAACATCTTTACTTCCTTCGGTCTGCTTTACGACAACTCGCTTTTTAGCTGGCGGAGGTAACTGCTTCGCGCTCCTGATATGATCAAAAAGTGTCACCGTTTCACTTTTACTCTTTCCCTCAATGAGATTTAAAACTTTAACCTGCTCACTCTTCTCCATCTTTGCATCTTTTATTAGAGTGGAAAACATATTGGCCGAACTTAAACTAATGCTACCATTTTCAAGTTTTTCTTTCACTTGTGGCAACTGCTTTGAAAGTTTCATCGCGCTGATTCTTCTGTATGCCTGATCGTTAGTGTATCCAAGCTCCTCTGTACAGTAATCATATAACGAATGATATTTTTGGTCGCAGTAAAGTTTTCTAGTTTCGATCTCTGCTAGATGAGCAATAATATCTCCAATTAGCTCTCTTTCCTTTAATACTAAATTTTTTGTTTTGCTAAGCAGTTCAGTATCACTAATATTTTTTAACAACGTTTTCATCTTATCTTTTTCCTTGTGTAACAAATGACCAAAACAGCGTACAGTTGCCGATTTTGGCGTTTTTAATATTGAAAATCTTTTATCATATCCATCAAACATTTTCAAATGGCAAAAGAGTTGTGGCCGAACCTATAAAGACAGTTATCAATTTTTAAAACAGTGTTTAAATCGCACGAGATCGCTTATACGCTTAATCGTTAGCGGCGTTAATCAAAACAGAAGAAAATTCGTTTACGAGATAAATTTAGACCAGTTCTGTGAATGAAAATATTTTTTTACTTGGGTTTTTTAAGTGTTGTTGTCCGTTCCGCTCGTCCCGGGACGAAAATTTATAAACATTCATAAATAACACATTCATATAAATACACATTCATAAAAATACTGCCCACTATTATGGGCAGTATTTTTGCTAATAGATAAACCACAGGCCTCCGATAAGACATCATAATGAACAAAACGTATGGCAAAGTTAGGTCGTACTATTTAACTGTGGTAAAATTTGATTACTATGAAAACAATAACAATTTATATTCTAGTTCTTTCGCTAACTCTCGTAACACCTGTCTCTACTTTTGCAGAAGTAGAAGATGATGGAACATCACTATACGTAAGCGACGAAGTTGAAGGCCCAGAAGAGGATACAGGGTGGACGGAATCACTAGTCCTGGCCGCAGCAATAATTCCAGCTCCAACAATAGCTATGAACTGTTTAAGCAAAATGTCTTCAATGGCATACCTAGGAACCAGCTTATATCTAGTCGGCGGCGAAATTTTTGACTGGGGCGATTACACAAAAGGTAGTGAAGAGGCGATGAAAATTGCCAAGGAATCTAAGGGTGACAAGCAGATTGACACGATAAAGGCCGCTGCCAAAGAGACTGAAGAGGCAGCAAAAAATGCTGAGGCCAAAAAGAGTAGAACTCAATATGCAGCAATTGGGTATGGTGTTTCGGCGCTTCTAGCTTTGTATGAATCGACAACTCCTGATGGTGGAAAATGTACAAAAGAGGAAAAGCCGGAGACCGCATCTGGTGCTGATGGGACTAGCACTAAGGGGAGGGGATGGGTATATCCAGATACTGGCCAAGAATTTACTCCTAATGAACAAAGTCCATTAAATCCAGATAATAAGCCCCTTGACTATCTCCCCCTAGAAAATCAACAAATACAAATTCTGCCAGAGAGTACCAATGCCATAAAGAATGTTGAAGGTATAAGCTTAATCATCATAAACTACTTATTCCCAAGCGCAATTGCATTTAGTGCAGCTCAAACAGGGCTTGTAGGAGGAGCGG
>DYOQ01000003.1:0-36944 GCA_020720455.1 Bdellovibrio sp. | reverse complement strand
TTCCCAAGCGCAATTGCATTTAGTGCAGCTCAAACAGGGCTTGTAGGAGGAGCGGCAGCAGCATTAGCAACTCTGTATGGGCCAATTCAGATATATATGAAAAAGAGTTTAGAAAGTGCGACGACTAGGGCCGTAGTATTTGGAGCACTCGCAGGTATGTCATACTACGTATCGACAAAGCATGAAAAAATTGCTGAAGCACTTAAGAAAAGAGCAGAGCAATACAATGAACTAGTAAGTGCGATGGAAAGCAATACAACAGGAAGTGGATTATCTGGTAGAGGCGGCGGAAGTATGGCGGCCACAGATGCAAGTAACACTATAGCGGCACATGATGATAGCGACAAAGATCCAATTGAAGCAAAGGCGACTGGATGTATTACTGGTAGTACAGGAGAGGCAAATACAGATGAAAATTGTAACTGTGCTCTGACTGATACATGTAAGGTTTCAGAACTAAGCACCATAAAAACAGGAAACTTGGGAGATGGTAGCGTTGCAACAGATGCGATGAGCAAGCTGTCTGGATTTGCAAATAACAAATACAAAGGTAATACATACGACAAATCAACTTTTGATAAATCTGAGTTTGGAAAACTAGCAAAAGGGATAAGCAAAGAGATTTCTGCGCTTGAAGGCAAAATTAATAAAAATAAAGCAGATGCTGGAAAACTTAATTTTAATGAAGGTAAAAATCTTGCAGCTGCAAAATTTAAGGATATTATCAAAGATGGATTGAAAAAATTGTCTCCAACTGATCTTAATACATTAAAGGATGCGGTCCCACCTATTCGGCCATCATCGTTGTCACTTACTGATACATCAACTACCAGTGAATCTCAAGGCAGTGGTGATAAAAAAGCAGAAAAGGAGGCTCCTGAAAAACAAAGTGGGGCAGTTGATATTCCTGGTTTTGAATTTGATTACAAAAAACAAGGATTAAGTAACAATGGAGCATCTGAAGGTGGAGAAGAAAATAGTGAGTATATGAAACAAAATTATAAGTTTGATACTCAAAGCGATATAAATGCAAAGGACGATACGCCAATCTTTAAAATTATTACTACTAGATATTTAAAATCAGCGTATCCTATTTTGCTAGAAAAAGATGCTAAGTAAGATTATTTTTTCTTCTTATTCTTACCTTTCTTTTTAAGATATAGGAAGCCACCTACACCAGCTGCTGCTAGCACTATCAAAATTAGATTTGCAGTAGCACCAGCACCCGCACCTGCTGATTTACCCTTGCCTTGTCTTTGTCCAGCAGTACCATCTTCAGGAATAAAAATTGGAAGATCTCCATCAGCATGCTCATTTGTTTTTAAAACAGAGACACCACTAGTTGCCCCTTTATTTCTAAAAACCCTCATACTGTTGATGATATTATCAAAAACACCTTTGTAGCTATCGTAATGGTCTTTTGCTACGGAGAAAGTAACAGCAACACCTAGATCCTCTTTAACTGTTGCAAGGTATCTAGTGAAAAAACCTGGAACCTCACTGGCCATATGTAGCGAATCGATCCATGTTTGATCGTTTACTTTCATACTCTTTGTATATTTTGGTTCAGATATTTGTGTTTTGCCGCCAGGGATTGTAAATGTCTTTACTTTTTTTAAGTAATCCTCATACGATTCTAGTGAATCCTGTGTCCCTCTATGCTTTGCTGCCAAAATAATAATTGCTTCTTTTTGACGATCCTTGCTACTTGCTTGACAAACCCACTCGGCCCCTTCAAGAGCACATGACCAACCAGCAGGTAATTCAAACTCACAGTACTGGCTACTAAATCTCTTGGCCAAAACTGGTGTGGATAAGAGCAACATAATAAGTAAGGCGACAACAGTTTTAATACACATCACAAACATATCCTCTTTTAAAGTTACCATTTAATGATACTTCATCGTTTAAATAAATGAAACTAAGTTTTTTATTCTTCGTATCCTCTTGCCAAAAAACCTATCTCAATCGAAATGTTTTCCCGATAGGTTTTGACAACTTTTACAATCGCAAACTCAGGTTTTACCTCATGAATATAACCGTGCGCTACCAATATATTCTTATCAAAATAGTCGGCTTTATAAATATCAATTTTCATCCCTTTTTCTATCGCTGATGTCTGTCCTTTATCAATCTTTAAAAACACACCACGAGGGGAGACTTTAACCACAGAGGCTTCTATATCATACTCTTTAAACTTATTATCAATTATTTTCTCTATAGTTTTTCCACCAGAACTAATTTCTAATTTCAGAGATGTTTCGATACCACTATCAGTTGAGACTCCTGCAGCATAATATGCAACCCTTCCAGATAGTCGCACTTCACCAATTAAAAAATTAATTCCTGCATATGGAGCTGTGTAACTTTGATTTATGCTATTAAAAAGTCTCGTATTGCCTGTATTTTCTGTCGGCTTTAAACTTGGTGATTCACTATATTGATCAGTTCCTAAAGAGAGTGAACCTTTAACTCCAAGAACAAGTGCTGCTCTATTAAAATATGCCCAAGCGGCCTCAGCACCAAAAATTATTTCATCACTAAGATCGTTTGCAGGTCTTCTATATCCAAGGTTCATAGATAGATTAAAGATTGTTGATCGATGCCCTAGAAGCACATTCGCAAAGAGATCCATTCCATCGTCACCTAGAGTTATCTCATCAGCTGGAACGGTTCCACTTTGTGAATCTGGATTTGTATAAAATGACCTTCTTAGTTGAACATCAAACCCCAAATCCCAGTGGTTTTCCTGTGGAAGATAGTATTTACCACCAAGTAGAAATGATTCGAGGCCTGTTCGATAAAGATCGTGAACGCCCTCAGTATAGGAGTTATTTCTGCGACCTCTAACACCTCCTCTAAATTCTAAGCTATGAGAAAAGCCATATCTACCAATAATCTCTCCCGATGTACTGGTATAACTTAGATCAGATGACATCCCTGTTTTGTTCCCTTCGCTATCATACCAACCATTAGTAGAAAAACGACTTGCATCAAAACTAAACTCAACCCCTTCGATGTTAACTGTTTCTGGAGCAATTCTGTATACCTTTGCCTTAGCAAAAAGATTGCTAGAATAAAATATCAGCAAAATAAAAAACAAACTTAATCTAACCATACAAACAGATTAACTTAATATGGATATTTTGCAATATGAGGATATTTTTAAGCGGCTTTTTTATGCTCATTCTTATCGTGAACGCTATCGTCAACTATTTTGATAGGCAGATCAACTCTATTTGCCCAATGGCCATCTTCAAGACAAAAATCAAACTTACCACCACAAGCTGCACAGATTGAAAAAATTGACTCTAGCCCAACACCACGCTCTAGCTTCTTACTTTTGTAATCGACACCAACTTTTCCCGTGATCATATCTTTAAGATTGTCTATCATGTTTTCGCCATCTGATGATAACTTAAAAATTTTATTCATTGTTTTTAAGCGTAACCAACCACCGTCAACCGAAATATCAAACATGATATCTTTAGAACCTTCCTCTTTAATATTTTTTACTAAATTAACAATAATCCTATAGAGCGATGGGTAGTCAACCATGACATTTAATGGAATAAACTCAATGCCTCCTGGCGCAACCATTCCATTAAAAGTCATCTTACAGTTAACTTCTGATTCCGGAAGATAATTTCTAACATAACCAATCAACCGCTCAGCAACAGATACCAGCGGAACCATCTGCTCAACTTTTTCCAAATTTCGATGATTCATTCCAAAATGGTCTTTCAACATTATCTGAATTAACTTTATCTCTTCATCGATCCTTTTGCACTCTTTAGCACTAACACCACTTCCTGAATTTATCCTATTAGAAAGAAACAGCGACATCCCATGTGTCGAATTTATTATGTCATGAAAAAAAATTCTATCTACCGAAACTTCACTAAGACCATTTTCACCAAGACTTCTTTGTCCACCAAACTTGGGGTAGTGACGATCCTGTACCTCTTTTCCACCATAGTAACTAATGGCCCCTGCCCACAATAAAAAGAACATCCAAAGTGAAAGTTCAACTAGCACCATTGGTGTCACCTTAGTTATTCCATATCCGGCAAGGTAGCTACAAAATAAAACAATAAAGGGTAACACTGCCCTTCTTGTATAATTATCACAATGTCTTCTTAACATTTGAAAATTAAGCAAACAATACAATATACCAAAAGAGACCGGAACGACCGTGACAAAAAATGGGGCCAAATAGTTATGCTCAAAACCCATTCCTACTAGTGCTATAATCTGAGTGAAAAAAAGAATATTAGCATTCATTGATTCATCGTACTCTTTAATGTTCATGTAATAAAAATAGTTAATAAGAACAAACAGAGAAGGAAAGAATGAGATCGCTTCAAAATTATACCTAGCGATATCTACAAACATTATCATCACTGACACTGCCAATGAAAAAATGACGTATCTTCTCCATAACGAAAGTGACAATGTGCTATCGCTACTACTTACTTTCATTTTAAGCCGCCTTCTTTTTGACTGTGCCATTTTCTGCTGCCCACTCAGGAGGAGCAAACAGATTTTTCTGAAATGGAAATTTATTAACAACAATATCGTTATAAAATGTAGGAACGTAGTTACAACCAATCATCTCCCCGATATATTTACCTGTCGCTTCATCTCTTCCTGTTTGAACCCACTTAAAAATATCTCTTCCTATATATCTGCCATGCTCATCAATACCTAAAATTTCTGATATCTGAGCTGTTCTTCTTCCACCGTCATGATAACGAGAACACTGAACAATAATCTGCATTGCACTTGCAATCATCTTTCTTATCGCATCTGCTGGTACTTTTGTATCACCCATCAAGCAAAGAGTTTCAAGCCTCGTACAAGCATCAACCGGACTATTTGCGTGAACCGTTCCCATACTTCCACTATGGCCTGTGTTCATTACTTGAATAAGATCTAATGCTTCGTCACCCCTAACCTCACCTACAATAATTCGATCTGGACGAAGTCTCATTGCAGACAACACCAGTTCCCTGATGCTAACCTCGCCAATACCTCTCATTTCGTCAGGCTTTCTAGTCTCAAACTGGACAACATGTTCAGCATGGATTTGCAGTTCCACAGCATCTTCAATGATGATTAATCTTTCTGTTTTTGGAATTCTAGTACCAAGGACATTAAGCATTGTTGTTTTTCCAGATCCAGTACCACCTGAAACAATAATATTTTTCCCGAGATGAACACACACATCAAGAAACCTAGCAGCAGCAGAAGATAGCGATCCAAAATTGACAAGATCCTTAAATGATAATTTCTCTTTAGAAAATTTTCGAATGGCAACAGTTGTTCCACATTTTGCCATAGGTGGCAAAACTGCATGAATCCTTGAACCATTTGGAAGTCGAGCATCTAGGCGAGGGTTATCTCCATCGATAATTCGGTTTACTGATTGCGCAATACTTCTAACGGCAGATAATAGCGTTGCCTCATCTTCAAACTGATTTGGTGTTTTATAAACTTGGCCTTTTATTTCAACAAATATCTCCTTAGGTCCATTAATCATAATTTCCGTAACTGAATCGTCATCAAGTAAATTCTTGATCGGTGCAAGAAAATTGGAAATAGCGTCGCTAAATACAGACATTACTCATCCTTTGGCGACCAAATTTTGATTGACGTATCAACTGCTTCTAAAGAGGCCCGCTGCCTCTTGTCTAGTCCATCAGAGATAGAGTTTTTTCGTTCCAAAACCACAAACTCTCCTGCAATGTTACCATTAGGGCATGAAAATTTCACAACCCCTTTTTTATCAAAATAGGTCACCTTCTCAGATATCTTGCCCTTTTCCGCGGACAAAAATATGCTCTGTTCAGGTATCATCAAACAACTCGGATTATTTGTAGTCGAAGTTAAGTATATTAAAACTTTTTCTCCAACAAAAATTGGAATGGTTGACGGATAGAATCCACTATCCGAAGCTACTATCGCAATCTCTCTACTTATTATTTCTGATTTAATACCTGTTTCTTCATTTTCTTTTGCAAACGTTGGCCCAATCAGAAGCAATAACAAGAGAACAAATAGTGTGTAAACTGAAGCTTTAATAACTCCTCCTTTACTTCTTCTTTGACTACTTATCGGAAGTTAATGAAAATACTTGACTGTTTTCCTTGAGAATCTTGTCCATTTTTTTATGATTAAAATCAGATATTGATGCCGGCATTTGGAGTTACAGGTACTCTATCAATATCATCAGCTTGTTTCTTAAGTTTTGGCAACCTGATGACAATCTCATTGGCTTTATTATTCTCTATAATCGCCCTTTCTCCATCAGTATCATTAGGTACGGATAACGATTTCGAAAACGATTTTGTACTATAACTCTTTTGAACTGTTCCTGATGATGGAGTAGATTGCTCTTCCTCTCTTTCTATTGTTCTAGAGATTGAGATTAATCCGTTTTCTATTTTAATATCTAACGGGCCATCTTTTATTGATTTTACTTTAACAACTAAAATCCTCTCTGTTGGTGTCTCTGACCATTTAAACTCTTCCTCTGCATTTTTAAAAAAATCATCTCTCCCTAGCATCTTCTTTATTAACTCACGATCACTCCATAAACTTTCTTCACTAGCACTTACAAAATTAAAAAATAAAAAAAACACTACAATTAGTAATTCTCTTTTACTAAACATAATTTTTAACTCTTTTTAGAATGGTTATTGCTACTGACTTTTTTTATGTTACTAACCAACGCAAAGGCCTCTTCAATTCTGACTCTTGCATATTTTTTACTTCTTAAAAATTTTATAATCAACTCTTTAGAATTGCCCTTTTCTAGATTTTTTTGAATAAAATCTATTAATTTATTTAATCTTTCGGCCGAAGACTCATTTTTTAAATCTTGATGGGTATTAGCTACGTCTGATTGCTTCTTATTTATGACATCAGTGACAGATGTCATATCTTTTC
Organism: Bdellovibrio sp.; assembly: GCA_020720455.1. Lineage (GTDB taxonomy): Bacteria > Bdellovibrionota > Bacteriovoracia > Bacteriovoracales > Bacteriovoracaceae > DYOQ01. The sequence goes on along the minus strand of DYOQ01000003.1, from coordinate 29,993 downwards.
CCTTATCATATTCGAACTCTCGAAAAGATTGCTCTTTTTCAAGCATCACCTCTTTCCCAAGAATAAACTCCTCTTTGGTAAACCCTTTCTTTAGTAAAAACTTTTCGATTGTATCAAGAGTATGTCCCTTATCTGTATTTATCTTTAATGCTTTATAAACACTATTTATTCGTTCAAACGCTGACCCTATTAATGTAATCCTTTTTGTAAGAGATAATTTCTCTTCAAATTTCTCCGGCGACTTATCATCACCAATATCATCAATAATTGTAAAATCAGTTTTATCTGACTCAGTCTCTTTTGAAAGAGCTTCATACCTATCTTTTTTGATCTCTTCTAATGTTTTTACTGCGACAATTTTAGTACCGACTTCATCATCGACAATTTCTTCCTCTAAATCATCTGATTCTTCTATCTCATTATCGGTATCAATATTACCACCAGCAGTGGCGACCAAAAATGGAGCCAATTTATTTAACTGTGTACTATCTAAAGTATCCACATGATATACTTTCAGATACAGAACCGAAAAATAAATATTCACCAAGTAATCAATAAGGTTTTTAAAAATTCTAGAGCAGACCAATCCAACACCAAACCCACCGACGACAAGAGTAGTGGCATCTGGAAAGAGTAAAAGATTAATAACTATAGCAAGGACAAGTGGAATTATAACTATAGCAACAAAAACTCTGCTCATCTGAAGATCAAAAAATTCACTGTAATACGATCCTTGTTTTTTATCTCCTAACATAATAATATCAGTGCTAGTATTATTCTCACTATCTAAACTAGTTTCATCAGCTTTAACAACTAGTCGATACGCTTCTGGCAGTTTATCAGCAATGGCCTTAATCTTTTCATAAATATCTTTTTCTTTATGGCCGTTATCGTAAATTAATGCTGGTAACAAAAACCGGCCAATCGCCGGAGCAATCTCTGAAAGCCCACTAAAATTTTTCTCGAAAATTTTTCCAACAATTGCGCCATCAACGACACCCGTTAACCATTTGCTAGAGATTAAATCATACTCCCACAGAGCAACGCTTCCAGGAATACTCTTATTTTTTTTAGACTCCTTTACCCTCCTTTTATACTCTCCAAAATATGAGATATTTTCTGGCTGACTAGACTTGTCCTTAATCTTTAACAGCTCATGGATAACATCACAGGCAACTGATTTAAACTTTACCCTAAATTTCGAAGATACAAAAAAAGCGACGAAAGCGATTATGGCCCAGAACATCTTATCAAGATTTTCAGAAGTTGATACCATCAAAGTAGAGATAGTAACAAGCATTGCAACAGTTGTAAAAATAGTTATGACAGACATAAGCACCCAGCCAACCCATAGCTTTGATTGAACAAAGGGCGCGTATGTAAAGAAAAACCTAAAAATAAATTTAAGTTTTTTTAAATGTCCATTAAATAAAAATTTATCCAAACTATCCATACTAACAATCTACCACAAACTATTTATGAACAGCAACTCCCCCCGCTACCGCAGCACCCACCACTACCACAAGAGTCATCATCACAATCATCTCCGCACTCATCGTCGCAACCACCATCATGGCCACAACATCCGCCACCACAACCAGAAGTTGAAAGAGAATCCAGCTCTTCATCTGTAGCATCTCTTACTTCAAGAACAACAACTTCAAATGTCAATGTCTCATTGGCCATTGGGTCGTCATCTGGCAAATAAGCACCATTAGGAGGGATTACAACTTTGAAACTCTCTCCAACTTTTTTTCCTTCTAAATTTAATTCTAGGGCCGGTAGTATCTCACCCATACCGTGAATATACATCAAAGGCCCCTTTCCATCGCTTGAATCTAGAACTGCACCGCTACTATCAGTAACCGTGTAGTCAATCGTTACCATTTTCAATTTCTTTATAACCATAATAACTCCAGTTAAATGTTTACACCCAGTGTGTAAGATATTAATGAAAGAATGAACGCTGTAAAAAGAGGGATTGTCAGATTGTCATCTAAACGAATCGGGGCCATCTCAAAAAGCGCACAACATACCGAAGAAAATAGTGCAACAATCCAGAGTTGAGCAAACGTAATCTCTGGGATTGAAGCAAATACAAAATATATCGAGGCAAATGCCGCAATACAAAAAGCCAAACTCCCCTCAACAGTTTTGTGTGGGACAATTTTTCTGTGGCCATACTTTATTCCAACTAGCGCTGACAACGGATCCGCAAATGCTAATACATATATGGATGCCACAGCAACCGACTTAGGGAAAGTAATAATCGTAAGTAAGATCGCAATTGAATATGGCATTGCTGCAGACTCTTGTAGCTGCTCTTCGGCCCTTAGAAAATAATGGTTAACTATTGAAAATTTTTTGGCATATTCTGGATAATTTATTCTAATCTGTTCAAAAAGATAAAGTAAACAGGCAACCGTTCCTAGAGCGTATACGGCCTGTTGATGTGTTGCTAACACATTATAGATTGTTCCAACAATTGCACCCATCGACATGTGAAAAAATCTTCTGCCAAGCTGAACATCATGCCTAGAAGCTTTGGAACCATCATTTATTACATCGTTATCATCACTCAAACGACACCAACACTATCTCCGTAAACAAAAAATTCTATCCAATATAAAAACAATAAACCCTAATTTGATACCATACATCCGTAGCAATTTCTAATTATTCTTAACCACCGTGCCGCATCACGTATCACGTAATTACTCTGTCGGTAATCGCTTTTTTACCTTCTTCTGAATGTTGCCTGTACTCGGAAGTGAAACAGGTGGAAGAGTTTTTGGTTGTGCTTCAATATTAGTAACACTTCCCTTATTTATTATTGCATCACTCTGAGCTATAACAGCTTTTAAGGCAGAAACAACCCTAGCATCATATTTTCCATCACGAACCCCTTTTGATAATTCATCAAACGCAACAATCGGGTCCCATGACTCACGATATGGCCGCCACGAAACAAGTGCCGAATAACAGTCCACAACTAAAATAATTTTTGACCCGGCAGGAATTTGGGCCGCAGTTAGTCCATCTGGGTATCCTTTACCATCCAATGTCTCATGTGAGTGTTTTATAATATTTAAAAGCTCTTTAGACTCTATCCCCATCCGTTTTAAAATCCTAACTGACTCTTCCGCATGATGAATTACTTCTAAATACTCTTCACTACTAAGTGGCCCACTTCTATTTAGCAATTCATGCGGAACAATCTGCTTTCCTATATCTGCAACATAACCGGCATTCATAATAATTCGAGCAGTATTTTCTGCAACGCCTAGCTCTTTACAAACAGCATAAACTAAGAGCGCCACTATTTTTCCATGACCGATGCTACCATCTAGCGCCTCTACTCCGATTAAATCATCTTCACTAAAATCAAGCGCAGATAAACAGTTTGAATATTTATTATAAACATGAGTCTGAATAAGCGATCCGTCTGCTAATAAATCTTTTACACCAATAACTTCATACGCTAAAACAGTCTTTTTCAACCCCTTTACTTTGACCTCTTTATTCTTCTCAACCTGAACAGAGGCTTCTGCAAAAGCAAGTTTATACTCTACAACCGAAGGGGCCAACTTAACTGCCTCTTTTAATCTTAGAAGTGCCTCTTCATGATCCTTTAACGAGATAAAAGCGTGGCCTAGTTGATAGAGTAGTTGCGCCCGCTCTACACTATTTTCAATCCCTCTCAATTTTTTCTCATATCGATCAATCTCAGCAAATTTCTCCTCATCTTCTGCTGAACTATCATGAACCATCTGCCGAACTGGCTTAGCATTTATCCAGTGCTCAACACCATTGTATGTTTCGCTATCGATAAGAACCATGCCTGGAGGTGCAAGTCCCTCTAGCCGTGATGCAAGATTTACAACATCTCCAATTGCAGTATACGTCTGCCTTTTTGAACCAATCATCCCAACGATTGCTGGGCCAGAAGCGATACCAATTCTCATTTTCCAAGGAAAATTATTTTTTTGAAGCTCTTCTTGCATTTTTAGTCCAGCTAAAACTGCAAGAAGTCGATATTGTCCATGGCCAACAGGAGCTCCGAACTCACACATTATTCCATCACCAATTAGTTTATCAACATGTCCTTTAAATCTATTTAAAATAGGTTCCATCTGCTTTAAATAGCGGTTCAGGTCGCGAACAACGAGCTCTGGACTTAGTCCTTCAGAGTAGCTAGTAAAACCAACTAAATCTGAAAACATCAAACTAATGTCTCTCTTCTCATTTCTGAGTCTTCCAGAAATAATTTGATTAACAACTTCAGGATCCATAGTATTATATAAAGTTTCTTCAACTTTATTTTTAAGTTCCTTTATTGAGGCGTGGGATTTCTCTAATGCCTGTGTCCTTTGCTTTACCATTGATTCCAAGTTAACCGTATAATCTTTTAACGACTGGTTTACCGTTTCAAGCTCTTGTCTTGAACTGGCCAAATCTTTATTTAATGCCTTCTCTGACTCAACTGTTAAAACCAATTTTTCTTGTAATTTCCCAACAACAAAACCTGCCAAAATAAGAAAGCCACCCCAAGCTGAGATGTATAAATAGAGATCATCAACGCTGTATGAAATTGCAAATTTTTCTGGATATAAAATACAAAAAAATGCTACAGATAAAACACAAAAGAAGGCACCTATTACTGAAAACCTTGTCCCTAAAAGATATCCACCGACAATGACAGGCAGGTAAAAAAGATTTAAAAATGTCAGCTTCTGCTCGAACATATAACTAATTAGAAAAATTAGAGCAACTATTATTAGAACAAACGCCCGCTCAAACTGATTGATAAAAAAAGAGGTCACAGCAGTTGCAATCTTTATCTTCCAATCAGCAGCAGAATTACCGACCGCGACAGGGGCAGGACTTGGCAGGATCTCTTCGGTTTTAATTTTTTTCTTTTTTACCATTACAATTCACAGCTCTAAACGTTACATTCAGTTAACATTGTCTCATACGTCTAATGGCAAATAAAAGTGTGGGCAAGTTTGATCGCACTTCTTTCTTGGCTTGAGAATTTTTTAAATTAATTAAAACCAAAAAGATAGTTTACTGGCGAGCTCAACTATCCTTCTATCTTCTAGCTGAGCGCCTCCATCATTTTTCTTTTGAAGCTCTCCTAATGCACCAACCGTAATTAAGCTCTCTTTTGATAGATAAATTCCAAGTCCAAGATCAACTTTATAGTTATCAATTCGATCCTCACTTCCATCAAAATTAACCTGATTTACAAATACTACACCAGTATTAAAAAGAAGAGAGAGATCATTTTTTAAGAAATACTCAAAACCACCCTCTCCTAGTGATTCATAAACCTTTAAGGCAGCATAACGACTTGCCCCTTCAAAAGAGGAGGTAAATCCGTGAATAAACTCAAACCAGATCTCCATTGCTGATTTTTTATAAACACCACCAAAATCAAAAGCAAAACTATCACGAGGATTATAATCGTGATGATAATGAGTTGCAGCGACACTAAGCTCTAAACTGTTTAGAGGAAAAAAATCTAATTTATAAGCTAACCCTCTTTGTATTTTGCTACTGAAAGTTTTTTTGACCTCATACTGAACCTCTCCATAGCTATTTCTTCTTGGTTCTCCATGTGAATCAAAGTCGATCTCTTTACTCTTACCGTAATAGGTAAAACTAGAGATGTGGCCCATCTCCTTGTTTCCATATTTAACGATAGTGACAACATTATTATCGAGATCTCTCCAAGAGTTACTTGCTCCTAAAAGGCTGCCCGAATCGATGTAACAGTTTTGAAGCACTCCCCAATGCAGACTATGAAATGGCACAACACCTTTACCGGCAGTAACTTTGACCTTATTAGAGTGGTGGTAAGTAGCGGTCACCTCTTCAAATATGTTATAAGCTTCATTTATTTTGCTATCGTCAAGATCTAATTTAACCTTCGAACTAAACTTATCGTAATCTCCATAGACCTTTAAATCTAAAACTCCAATTCCAGAGTTAAACTCATCAACTCGCCCCTGTTGTTTTTGATAATCAACCAGATCTAGAGACATGAATCCGCCAAATGAAATTCCTTTCCCGGCCCAAGTACTACCTGAGATTAAGAAGAAAAAAAGAAAAACAATGATTAAAGAAAGGTATTTCACAACTCCACCTCTTGATAAAGATTAAATAAACTAATTGATGACCAATTCTTTGTCAAGAAAGAGGGTTTTATCTCAGAGTTAACGCAAATATCTAAAACAATCTTACAGTTGTTGTCAGAACATTTTTTACTTAGTTAGAATTCCATATCAAAAAAACAACTACAAAGGATGTAATTTATGAAACGCAAAGTAATGCTATTTTCCTGCTTAATGATCTCAACTCAGCTCACATTTGCTAGCAGTTATATTGTGAAATTAAAACCAGGGGCCTCAACAAACTTTTTAAGTAGAGGATTTCGTGCTATTAGCGATATCAGACCTCTAAATGTCTCCTATGGAGAATATGCTGCAATCGAAACATCTGAAACAATGATTCGTAGTCTAAAAAACTTGCCAGAAGTTGAGTATATTGAACTAAATCATACATACAGAATCTCTCCCGTATTTAGCGAGCGGCCAGCAATAGATACGGCGACAGCAACCATAAACGATAAAGATTTCGGCAGACAATGGGGTTTAAAGAACACAGGTTTTAATGGTGGATCAATCTTTTCGCCTGGAAAAAAAGGGGAAGATATCAACGCTGAGAACGCATGGAGCGTTACAAAAGGTGATAACGATATTGTAGTAGCTGTTATCGACACAGGGGTTGACTACAATCATCCAGATCTAAAAAGAAACATCTGGACAAACACCGCTGAACTAAATGGAAGACTTGGTATTGATGATGATAACAATGGATACATAGACGATGTTCACGGCTTTGGTTTTGGTGGAAAAAACAGTGATCCAATGGATTCAAATGGACATGGAACTCACTGTGCTGGCGTAATTGGTGCCGTTCATAATAACAAAACTGGTGGGGCCGGTGTCATGGATAACGTTAAAATAATGCCGATTCGTTTTATCAATGGAAATGAAGGTACAACAGAAGACGCGATTAGAGCAGTCGATTATGCAATCAAAAATGGTGCAAATCTAATGTCAAATTCATGGGGAGGAGATGAGGATTCTCAAGCGCTAAAAGATGCTATTAAGGCCGCAGGTGAAAAAGGGATAACCTTTGTTGTTGCCGCTGGAAATGATAATGCCAACAATGATTCATCGAGAACATTTCCTGCTAACTATAACTTAGACAACCTAGTTGCAGTTGGTTCATTTGCTTCATCTGGAACAAAATCATCATTTTCAAACTATGGAAAAAAATCGGTCCACGTAATGGCACCAGGTAGTAACATCTACTCAACATGGACCGGAGGTGGTTATCAGAGTATCTCTGGAACATCGATGGCAACTCCATTTGTTGCAGGAATTGTCGGCTTAATTCTATCTCACGAACCCAATCTAACTCCAATCGAGATTAAAGAACGTGTCATTGCCACATCTGTCAACAACGGATCGTTAAGTAAATATACTGTCTCAGGCGGAAGAATTGATGCTTATAGAGCATTAATGAATATCAGAAATTAATTATATCTAAATTTATACCGGCTTCTTTTTCTTCTAAAGAAGCCGGTTCTTTAAAAATCATCTGGATCTATTTTTTTCAACTCTTCAACTACAGCTGGTTCTTGTTCTATATGGATTGACGAGTGAGTTTTCTTAACAAGATCGTTTATAATCTTATCTAGTTTTTTACTCTCACCATCTCCAGGTTTAGAACTATGCACATCTTTTTTTCTCTCTTGGCATGAGTGATCTCCATGAAATTCATCTGCAGATGGAATTCCAAGCTCGTCAAAACTCTTATAATCTGTAGATGTCCCTAAGCTAACTGTTGCTCTCTCCGAGTCTGCTTCTACACTATTCTCATCTTCGTCTTCACGCTCACTCTGATAATCATAATCATTATCATTATCAAAATCTGATAACTCATTCATACTATTTTCATCACCAACAACATCTTTCACAAAAGTTTCTCGATTACCACCAAACACATAACTATTTACATCTTTAAACAATTTTTTTAAATCATCGACTGCAAACAGAAGCTCTTCCGCAATTTTTTGTGATTCATTTGCACCTTTCGAGTTTTCATTGGCAAGATCATCCACAGTAGAAATAGTCTCACTGACTTGACGTATTCCTTGTCCCTGTTCACTTGTAGCAGTTACAATGCCACCAATATTGGAATTAACCGAAACTACACTCGAAGAGATCTGAGTAAAAATCTCACGTGCATCATTATAGACATCCTTACCCTCTTTTATATTACTCGTTGTAATCTCAACAAGCGCTTGAACTCTTGCCTTACTCTTTTCTAATAACTGACGAATATCAGCTGCAGCACTACCACTAATTTTAGCAAGCTTTCCAACCTCTTCAGCAACAACAGAAAAGCCTCGGCCATGTTGCCCTGCCCTTGCTGCCTCAATTGAAGCGTTAAATGACAAGAGTTGTGTTTTAAAAACAATATCGTTAATAACTTTTGTCCTAGTTGATATATCGTTGATTACATCCACTACCTCTTGCAACTTAGTACCAAATGCTTCAAAATGCTCCATCGCATTTCCAAGTCTGCCCATGGCCTTCGTCCCGTCATCCGTAAGACCCGTAACGCCCTTAATTACATTTAATGAATTCTTAGTACTCCCTTCAGTCTGCGCAACAAGTGACTGCATCTCTTCAATAGCTGAAATACATATATGCAATGATGATATTTGCTCACTTGAAGAGGCTGCCAATTTTTTTCCTGCGGCCTTAGTCTCCATGGATTTCTGATCAACCTTGGAAGCTACACGCTCTAAGGTCCTCGATAACTCTATCAGAAACTTAATCACAGTCGTTCTAAAAAATAACATTGCTAGAACTGAAAATAGAATAAATGCCAAGACCATGCCGCCAGTTGATGCCACAACAAAAAAACTTTTTTTACTATTTACACTATCTTCAATTTCACCCAACTTTTCTTTTGATCTCTTAATATCCTCACCTAACTTAACCATCGAAGGGCCATAATCTAAAACAAATTTTAAAGCACCAATCTTAGTCCCTTCAACAACGAACTCTTTCTCAATTATACGAATATCACTACTCTTTTCATCGTAAGCTTTTTTGGTATCAACCATCACCTTCCCTTGAATATCTATAAACAAAACCTTAGCAACTTCTGGAGACTGCTCAAGCACCGTAGCAATATTCGTTAATGCCTCATAATTATAATTTGCTACAAAGTAACCACCAAGGGCCACCAACAAATCCACCTTTGAGTCTGCCTCATTATCGATTAAGTCCTTATCATTTTTTGCAATTTGTTGCTGTCTTTTTTCAATCAGTTCAACTAGTGGCCGTTGTACACTATTTTGACTACTGGTTACTCCGACAACAACTACAACTGATAATACAATCGTCATAACAAGCATAACAACGACTAATGAAACCACTATTTTTTTACTTAAACTCCAGGTTTTCATCAACTCTCCGTATTCTAAATCCCACGAGACCTAACTTTCAAATCAATATTGTCACCAATCCATTTCCACAGCCCTTCTTGACCATTTCTTTTTAACTGTTCTTTCCATCCATACATAACCTTCGGTTCAACTGTCCAGACACGAATTTTATTGGTTGGAACATAATTTCTCCAATTGAACCCTACTTTGGGCCCAATATATAACATCCTTAACGTGACCTCTTTTGTGAGATTCTCAAGTGGAGACATATCAATTTTAGAGTAAGCCTGCTTCACAGCTTTTTTTGATTTATCACCCTCAATCTCTGGAACACCATCTGTTAACAAAACCATAGAAAGTGGTAACAGAGTTAAATTTTTTTGCTTCACAATCGTCTTCGTTCTTTCAAAGAACGTATTAAAATCTGTCAGATTATCTTTTTGATTAGCAAATTCTAATTTCAATTTTTTTTCAATCTCCTCAGGCGTTTTTCCGGCAAAGTCATGAATAGGAAAAAAAGACTGAGGCTCCTCTTTTTGGTTGCCTCCAATACCACCAACATAAAGATCTTTTAAATTACTTAAGTTCCCTTTATTTGATAAATGGCCATGTATATAGTGTGATAAAAAACTTACACCATCCTTAAAAAGATCCGTTTTAGTAAATGAACCACTTACATCTATTCCTATAAACATGATCTCGTTTCTTCTCTCACTCTGAAAATCGTCTAATTTGCAAGAAACAAGTTGTAAGCAAAAAAGAAATACTACTGCTAATATTCTACTCATCAGCTACCTGCCCAAGCATCTGTTTTGTATCTTTCAGATCACTCATACTCTTAATTGGTAAGTTAAATAAAAACTTCCCTGTAAGTAACACCATGATAAAATTAATCATTGCTGCAATTACTTGAATTGGTGGCAAAATAAAAGCAGCGGTAATCTCCTCTCCTTTTTTAGAAAACCAGTCCAACTCCCCTTGCAGAGTTGCAGTAATCTCTTTTATCCATGTAAGAGGTGCTCCTATTAAAGGTTTACCTTTTTTACCCATGCTCTCATCTATCCCCTCTCTTGATATAATAAGAAGTAGTGTTGGTGTTCCGTATCTTGCAAATAAAAACCACGTAACGGCCCTAATACCAGACCAAGCAGCAGCGGCCAAAACAAGAATCGTTATAAACCCTGGAACAAATCCGCTCTCTTCAGTCATTTGAGAAAGTTGCGAAAGAGCTGAGTGGACAAACTCTTTATAAAAGAAAAGTACCTCTAATCCCATAACAACACCCTCAATCAGAAGCAACTTGATGATGTTAAAAATCCTTCGTTGCTTTATAGCGTCAACAAGGACATGCATTAAAGCAAAGCTTCCGCCGACTACCAATGATATGCAAACAAACATAATGGGTGCTAGATAAACAGGACTTATCTGCAATTCTGTCATAGCAGAAACAGTATCTAATACTAGATGCATGCTAAAAAATGTAAACGCCGCCCCTTCAACACAGATCCAAAGAAGTGTCATTAATACTGCAATCCACGGGATACCTGGCCTTGCATAACCTTTTATTAGATGTAATAAAAATGTTAACGGGGAAAAAATAACATCTTTAACTGTTTGAAACACTCCATATACAAAAATCCTAAACGCAGCACCAATCCAACCGATTGTAAAAAATAGAAATTTAAAAATCCCAGACCAGTATAACAGAACTGATTTCCCTCCATCAATCCATGAGATCATAATTGAGGCCATGAAACTTGTCCGATTAGAGCGAAAGAGAAAAAAAATTAATGATAGCGCAGTAGAAATCGAAGCAACAATAAAAAGAAGAATCGGCAAAACTAAAAAAATTAAACATAGAATAAAGCTATACCCTTGTTGCTGAGTAACCCACTCCATCCAAGTTGTTGGAAAAAAAATTGTGTGATAAATAAAACGCAAATTCTCAGGGAACAGTTGTTCTAGATTGTTCATTAAAAAATCCTTCCGTTACAGTTGCTTAACAGATATATTCTAGCAACAAGTTGCCAAACAGATAACCTGTTTGGAGTCGGGCAAAAAATGCCCCCCTTTTGATAAGATCAACAATCTCCAATACTCTTGAGATAAACATACTGGGCACAATTATAATGATTAGATGGATAGTACTACTAGCATGCGTAGGTTATGCAATTTCTGACATTATGAACCGTTTTGGACCAGGCGTGTTTCCAACTAAAGATGTCGTTCAAGTTCAAAAAGGGTTTGGCCCTTTTAGTAAGGCAAACAGTCTCTCAAGCTCTAAATCGTCACAACTTATTACTGAAATTAGTGGAAAAAAAATAAATATCACGCTTGCTGAAAAAATAGTTTTTAGTGGAATAGCAATTATTGTCAAAAGAAGTATCAATGATGTCGGCCCTTACTCTATTATTGCTGGCTGGGGAAATTTTTCATTAGATCCTACAACTCGAATACATGAAAAATATAAAAATAAAATTTTAAACGCAGAAACGTACGCTACGCTAGAAATGTATAGCAATTCAGAAATTGTTCAATCTGGCTTAAGAAATATCACTGAAAATAGTTCAATCAAAATAGTCGGACAAAGAGCAACGCTCTCCCGAGGAGAAAAAACCATTTCTAGTAATATAAAAGATGATAACAAAAAATCAATAGAAGTAATTTGGGTAAATAGCATCCAACTTGAACAAAAAGTTTACAGATAATGGCGATTTATCTCATGTTATAAAATACAAAAAATGCTGTCGCAAAAACTATTGCTACCATTAGATAAATTTTAAGACTAACCTCGGTCTTGCTAACAGATGACCCAGTAGCAGATTTTTGCTCTTGATACATCTTCTCATGCTTAAGCTTCATCTCTCGTTTTCTTCTTTTTTCAGCTTTATCCTTTGTCACAACCCCTCCTTGTAACTAATAAATTATATGGTGCAAATATACTCTTGAAAAGGGATTATTTTCCATTCTTGATTTTGTAGCTCAGATTGCTTAGCATTTTAGCCATGAAAGGATTAGTAAACGTAAAATATCATGGCAAAGAGTACCAAATAGCACCGGGGTCAACCCTACTTGATTTGATCAATAAATATGATCTCCCTATCAAAGATCCCGTAGCAGTAATTATCAATGGCCACTTCACTGGAATTAACAAACCTATTCGTGTCGACACAGTACTAGACGTAATAACACTTAATTCCATCCAGGGAAAAAGGGTGTATGAAAATAGCGTCCTTTTTCTTTTTATCATAGCGTTTAAAACAAAATTCCCTAAGCTAGATGTTTTCATCCAACACTCGATTCATGATGGATTATATGCAGAGATATCTCCACGCCCACTAACTAATAAAGAGATCGATGATCTCAAAGGTCATATGATGGCACTTGTTAATGGCTGGATACCAATTGAAAGATGTCTTGATGATTGGGATGTCTCGCTACAAAGAATGGCAAGACAAGGAAGAAAAGATGTTACCAATCTTTTTAAATTTCACCCACCAAACGCTTTTAAAACTTATAAACTAGAAGATATTGAAGAAGTACTTTATTTACCTATACTACCAAATACTCGGTTCATCGATAAATTTGACTTGCAAAAATTTGCTGATGGACTTGTAATTTTAATGGACTCACCAGAATCTACTCAAAAAGTTCAGCTAAAAAAAACTAAAATCTTTGAAAGCTTCGATGAATACCAACGGTGGAGTAAAATTTTAAAAGTTAGAACTGTCGGAGATCTAAATGGCCACATCATGAGTGGTGGAATTAATGATCTAATTAAAATTGCAGAAGCTTTACACGAAAAAAAGGTAGCTGAAATTGCAGATAGAATTACAAAGCAAGAACACATGCCAAGAGTAGTGCTAATTGCAGGCCCATCCTCATCTGGGAAAACAACATTTTCAAAAAGATTGGAGGTTCAACTACGAGTAAATGGAATTAAACCAATTACAATATCTCTTGATCACTATTTTAAAAGCAGAGAAGAGACTCCAAAAGATGAACATGGCAACTACGATTTTGAGGCACTAGAGGCGCTCGACCTAAACCTTTTCAATCAACAATTAAAAGATTTACTTGAAGGCAAAACTGTCGTCATTCCTAAATTTAATTTTCAAACGGGAAGTAGATCTCCTGGAGAAACGTTAACGCTACTTGCTAATCAGATTATAATTATTGAAGGAATTCACGGGTTAAACCCAAGACTAACATCCTCTATCGATAAAAAAGACAAGTTTAAAATTTATATTTCCCCTCTTACTCAGTTAAATCTTCACGATCACGACAGAATTCCTGCAACCGATACTAGGGTACTTAGAAGAATTGTAAGAGACAGTTTTTTTAGAGGATACAGTGCAGGCGAAACACTTGGACGTTGGCACTCTGTAAGAGCAGGTGAAGAAAAATATATTTTTCCTCTTCAAGAAGAAGCTGATATCATTTTTAACTCTTCTCTTTTTTATGAGCTATCAGTACTAAAAAAAGATGCCGAAAAAGAACTACTAAAAGTCCCTACTACTGACTCAAGCTATGTTGAAGCGAGAAGACTTCTAAAATTTCTCTCATACTTTCTACCAATAGACCCAGACATGGCACCAAAAAATTCACTACTTAAAGAGTTTATTGGTGGAAGTTCATTTAAGTATTAAATTATAAGTACTAGAGATCCGTTATTAGCTCGATAAACCATGGGTGGTCGATAAAAGGATTTCTATTTTGCTGGATTGCTTCAATTTCATTGTTTCTTGTAATCTCTTTATCTGACAATGAATCTTCTACGTACCATTTTCTAAAATATTTCTCCTGCTCACTATCAATTTTAAAATTATACCTAGTCGCAAAATAAATCATCGCCCTAGCAAGATCTCCTTTATGTATTAGTGGTGGCTCAAAACATCTAGTATTTTCTTCCGATTGTCCAAGAAGTGACCCATAACCTTCCCATACAACATTAACTACTTCACAAAATGGCAAATTACCTCTTCTTGAATTCATATCAGATGCTGCTGGATACAAATGGTGTAAATCGCTTTTTGCAGCACCTACAGCACCTTTACTCTGTGGCCAAGAGTGCTCACAATTCATTACCCTTGAATCAGGAATACCTTCGGTCTCAATACAAATCCCAGAATATACAGCACAAACAACTCCATCAACATTATCTAACCGTGAAAACATATAGAGTCTTGCCTGATCGTAACTTAGCGAGCGTTGCTTCGAAATGATACTCTGTAATTTTGTGCGAAAGCTGTTTTCGCACAGGCCAACAAGCGATTTATACTCATCTCTAATTTCATGCTTACTTAATAACTCACTCCATGTTTTAGCACAGAGTTCACTATCAGCAGCAATAGTTGGAAACAAAATAAAAGAGAGCAAACCCAAAGAAACGACTAATTTTTGTAATATCAAAAAAACTCCTTTTTTTTTGACTACCTCTCCAATCCCTTGCAATCTAAAAAAAAAGAATTAGAGTTATACTAATAATTGTAACAGGGTAATTGTAATGAATAAAGCTGAGTCAACATTCCAAACCGTTTTATCTGAGTTTGCTGCAAGTTTTTCAAGCGCTGTATGGGGATTACCTCTTGTTATCCTACTATTTTCAGCAGGTATTTTGTTCTCATTCTGGCTCTTATTTCCTCAAATTAAAATGTTCAAACACTCTATAATGATAATTTTCGGAAAACAGGTAGCAACTTCTGACGTTGGAGAGCTATCCCATTTCCAAGCTCTTTGTACGGCCCTATCTGCAACAATTGGACTTGGAAATATTGCTGGCGTTGCTGTGGCAATAGTCGCGGGAGGGCCAGGGGCAGTCTTTTGGATGTGGGCCGCTGGATTTCTTGGAATGACAACAAAACTAGTCTCCATCTCATTATCTCTTACATATAGAAATCACGACAAAGCAACCGGAGTGATTCATGGTGGCCCGATGTATACAATAAAAAACGGTCTACCAAAACCGTTTAGACCACTTGCATATCTATTTGCAATTTTTACTCTTCTTGGAGCACTTGGAATTGGTAATATGTTTCAATCAAACCAGATGGCATCCATTGTAAAAAATGTAACCTCCCTACCTGAATATGCCTCCGGAATTATTTTTGCGATTCTAGCATCGCTTGTTCTAATTGGAGGAATAAAAAGAATTGGGAAAGTTGCAAGCGCCCTAGTCCCGTCAATGGTTGTTATTTACTTACTCGGTTCACTAGGAATCATCCTTGTTAATATAAATCAAATCCCAGATTTAATAGTTCAAATATTCACAGATGCATTCACAGGAACTGCTGCCATCGGAGGATTTGCGGGAGTTGGTTTTAAAGAAGTTGTCATCCAAGGTGTTAGAAGGGCAGTTTTTTCAAATGAAGCCGGCCTTGGTTCATCTGCAATGGCACATGCTGCTGCAAAATCTACACCTATTCAAGAAGGTATTGTTGGAATGCTAGAGCCATTTTTAGACACAATTGTTGTTTGTAGTTTATCAGCGTTCGTAATTCTTACGACAGGAGTCTGGTCAAACACTGGCGGACTTGCTGGAAGCGAGCTTACTGCTCATGCGTTTAACCTAGTCTACGGAAATTTTGGAACATATATAGTTATGATTTCTGTTATTCTATTTGCATTTTCAACTATTATCTCATGGTCATATTATGGAGAACAAGGCGTTGCCTTTTTATTTGGTGATAAACTTATTACTCCATACAGATACCTTTTTTCAGCATTTGTTTTTATTGGTGCAATCATCAAACTTCAAACAGTATTAGACATCTCTGACGCTCTGATTGGACTAATGGCAATTCCAAATATCCTGGCAAACATTTTATTAATGCCAAAACTCTATCCGCAGTTTAAAAAATACAAAGCAGATTTAAAAGCTGGTAGAATTTGAGTCTTCGTAAACTTGTTTTCTGTGACCAACAGCTATAATCAACACTACAATCTCGCTCTTTTTCACTTGATAAATTATTCGATAATTCCCAACTCTCAATTTAAACAAACCTAAGAGATTTCTTCTTAACGGTAGGCCAAACTTTAAAGGATTTGTTACAAGCTTATCTTCTATGGCCTTTTTAATAATTTTTTTAATTGATCCATCAAGCGCAAATATTTCTTTGGCAGCAGATGCAGCATATTCAATGCTCCACTTGTTTTGAGTGCTCATTTCTTCTTTGACCACACTTGATTATGAGAAAGCCTTTTTTCTTTTAGTCTTTGGCCTGCTATTTTTGAAAAATACAAATCTTCATTTATTTCCAGAGCTTCTTTCGCAAGATCTAAAATAACACTCGACAGAGATGACTCTTTTCTCAGTTCTTTAACAGCTTCAAAATCACTATACAGATCGTCTTCAATTGTTAAGTTTACTCTTTTTTTCACAGTACTCATCTTTTGGCCCCTCCACCCTCTAGCATTAGTGTTACTTAAGTGTAACACCAATAACTATAACCGTCAAGGTTAACAAGATTTCAACCATTTACTTTCTTTCAACTTCGACAGCATCAAACGCAGTACCAACTGCTGTAATAATCAGATCTGGATTTGCACCTTCGTAATCGCCTAAAGCAATCTTATGAATTAGCGACGGAGGAGAGTAATACTGAACATACTTAACACTATTTTGAAACTGATCCTCAAATTTGATCGCAGGTTTAATAAATCTTGCCTCATCCATTAACGACTGTTTACCGCCATTACGCTTGCTAACATCAACGGCAAACGACAGCCAAGCTTGCTCAGAGATCGTAAGATTTTGAAGTTTTTTAAATTTAATATTTTTAGTAAGCATCAATACGGTATCTCTATTTATAAATTTCTTATCAACCATTTCAATAGGATTATCGATCAAATCTTGAGTTATGTTTTTTAAATATTCTATCATCTTTTGAAATCTTGGAATTAATGCAATCTGAGCAAAGGTAACATCAATTGATAATTTAGCATCACTGATTTTCACTTTTATTTTATCTTTTGCTTCGTTAATCTCCTTACTCTCATCTCCTGCCCTGATTTTTTCTTCAATTTTAGTAAGCTCTAGCTGCAACTCTTCAATTTTCGCGTTTAAAGCAACAATGGCACCTTCCATTTTTTCCTTGCCGTTTAATATCGTCGCAAACCCTTCTGTTACTTTTTTAAAATAGATCGTTACAAACATCTCTCTACCGAGGTGTCCAGCTGGAAGTTTCGAGACAACAACTCCTTGCTGCAAAATAGTAGACTGATACCTAATATCATGTTTAATCATGCTTTGAATAAACTTCAAAGCTAAAGCGTAATATTCATCAGGCCGTAGTCCCATTCGACGAGATGCTTCTTTTGCAAATGCTAAAAGAGCAAATGAACTTCTAACAATATTAATTTTCGTAAAATCAGCATATAGCTCCATGAAAGCTGCAATAATATCCGCAGTTGTCTGCGGCCTCCACGCTAAGGCATAACCAAACTCTTTTATTTTTTCGCTCGAATAAAGGGCCACGCTTTGTCTTCCTATCGACAAATCTCTCTTCCAAAGTGGATTAGTAAAACTACTTAACAACGCTTCAGGAATCTCTTCCTCTTTACCAATTTTATCCTGCTCTAAATCTTGCTTTGTAACATCATTATAAATTTTCTTTGCCTTCCAAAATAGATCACGACCAAGATTCTCTCCCCAAACATCAATATACCCTTGCTCTGTTTGAACTAAGTTGATTCCTAGATTTATAGCAATAGTCAAAAACTCATTACAGTAAGTCGAATATCCCTGATGGGTTTTTAAAATTTTAATATATGGGGTATTTAACTCTAAACCAAGAGCTTGGTTTACATCACTTCTTACAAACGTTGGATCAATCCATGCACGATAAAAATCTAAAACTTCCTTCAAATTAAATGTTCTAAGGTAATCAAACTTATAATCTCTTGGAAACTCCGGACCTCCATTGTGTCCACTAAGAATAGTAAGCCCAATCAAGATATTTTTATTTAATACCTCTTGATCAACACCTTTTAGGCCAACCGTATATATGTGTGCAGGATAACCATATGCCCCGCCATCGAAAAGTTCCCATTTCTTATTGTGATAATCTACCGGCGAATTCCTCGTTCTTCCAAGTCCAATATAACTTCCGGTATGGGTCATTCCACGCTCTAAGCGAAGGGCCTCATCTAGCCGATCAAGCCTAGCTGAACCTAATTCTGGATGGTGATAGACAATTAAAGAAAAAATATCTTTTTCTGATTCTGGATCATTATATAAAATAGACTTTAAATATTTATCTACATATTCTGATCCAAATGCATCTTTATCGCTAACAGGCAGAACTCGAATTCCAACTCTTCCATCTGAACTTACTGGATACAATAAATCTGGAACCGAAACAACATTTCCATTTTCCATCATTATATCAAAGATACCATAATGTTCAGAAACGCCTGTTCCAGTGTAACCAGCAAGAGCACTCTTCTTTAAGACATACTCCCCAACAAAATAAGTTTTAAGACTCTCGGCCCATATCTGGCCGTTACAAATTAGAACCCAAGCTAAAATAAACCGTTTAATTTTTTTTGACATTTAAAGATATTATCAAAAAAAAAATTTGCGGTGTTTAAATTGTAAATTTTCCAGACACCGACAACTCATTGAAATCTAAACATTCAATAACATAAAATCATAGAAAATCCCGATAATGTTTTTTAAAAAATCACCGACAAGGTTGTGATGCCCATTTTAAATCTGGAGGGATCATGTATAGGTACTCTTTAATCACTTCTCTAATTATTATATTTGCTGTTGCATGTTCATCAACTTATCAAAAACCAGAGTCGGTTGAAGAAAAGATGAGAAGATTTTCACCACGAACAAACAACTCAGGCATAATTCCAAGATTAACGATAAACCAAAATTGGGAATATCAAAGCACAAGAGCACCAGCATCTGCGGAGGAAGTTAATACCCCAAATGATTACCAATCATTAAATAATAAAAAAATCTATTTTTTAACATTACTTTATCAATATAATCACCTAAGGCCTCTCTCACATGCAAGTGCTCCTAGTATAACAACCTGCCCGCATTTCCACGGGACACTACTTGAATATAACAAAACGTTTAAACTACCATCTAGTAATGGTGACGTTACCTCCAAATGGAGTATTGATTCAAAGTTGGTCAGCTTACCGGATTACCTAGCAACTCACCCAGAGCTATCTCTAAGTGTTCTCGCTACAAATGAGCACCCAACACTAGCAGAATCAATTGCAACAGCGGCCCTACCAAGCGAACATAAAGAGTACCTAATAGCTGCGATCCAAAACTTTACTAGCACAAATTACAATGAACTAAGCGAACTTTGTCAAACAGGTTCAAGTGATAATTATTTTGCATTTGAAAATCTTATTAATTATGCCCAGACAGAAAGATCAATGAAGCCTGTACCAAAAGACATGAGTACTCTTCTTAAGACATCTGTATTTGCTAATCACGCAGTATTAAGCTCTCTTGGAAGATTTGCTACATTAAGAACCGTGGCCACAGAAAATAATAAGTCTTGGAACTATACCAACCCAATGATGATAGAGATATCAAACAGATTGAAGGCAAAATGGGCCCTAGACTATTTCAAAGAACTAAAACATAATTAATTTTTAATACTATTGATCAACTTTAGAGGCTTTTATGAAAATTATCACATTATTAGTTGCTGTTACATTTATTACTTCATGCTCTAGTAGCAAAATTAAAATTGATGTCATTTATGGTAAAGAGTTAAAACGGTGTAGCGCCATCGGAAAAGTTATCGGCACAAACGAAGAAGGCATAGAAGACCTTGCGATTAATATTGCAAAAGACAAAGTCAAAGATCTTGATGGCGATACATTGCTAGTCAGAGACAACGTCCAAAATGGTAGAATGATTACAATAGAGGGCGTTGCATATAAATGCAAAGAAGTGAACTAACTATATTTTTTTACTAACTCCTCATAAAACTCAACATCTTTTTTATTCCCTATTACGATAGGGACTCTTTGATGAAGCTGATTTGGAACGATATCTAGTATGTTTTGAGTTCCAGTGCTCGCCATACCTCCGGCCTGTTCAGCAATCATTGCAAGTGGCGCACACTCATACAAAAGCCTTAGTTTTGGTTTATTAGTTGTTACATCTGTTGGGTACATATAGATACCGCCGTAAAGTAAATTTCGATGAAAGTCTGCGACCAATGAACCAATATACCGACTAGAAGCCTTTTGATAACGCTTGTCATCACTATATCTAATGGTATCAGCAAACTCCTTCGTGGCCTGATCCCATTTATTGTAATTTGTCTCATTAGCAGAAAAACATTTACACTGATCTGGAATCTTAATATTTTCGTGAGAGAGAACAAACTCTCCAATTTCGGGATCTAAAGTAAAACCATGAACCCCTTGTCCAGTTGTATAAACAAACATAGTACTTGAACCGTAAATAACATAACCGGCAGCTGATAAAGTACGGCCCGGTTTAAAAAAATCTTCTTTGGTAACGCTGCTCTTTGAAGTTGCTTTATCATATTTTAAGACAGCAAAAATAGTTCCTATTGAAACATTGGCATCAACGTTTGAAGATCCATCAAGTGGGTCAAACATCACAAGGTATCTACTACCATCAAACTCAATATTATCAAACGCAGTGAAATCTTCTTCCTCTTCTGTCGCCATTCCTGCAATAGATGGAATAACGCTAAAGGCAGCTTTCATAATACTGTTTGCCATATCATCTAGTTTTACTTGATGTTCACCTTGAACATTAACACTACCATTAACCCCAAGGATATCAACCAGGCCGGCCTTTCTTACCTTGGACTCAATAATTTTTGAAGCGACTCCAATTCTTCTTAAAACTTGAGAAAATGTTCCTCTAACATTAACATGAAGCTTTTGTTGTTTTGTAATATAGCTTTCTAAAGTTTCAAAATCTCGAAAACTGCTTGATCTCGTCACAACAAACCTCCTAATAAGCAACATTAAAAAAAATATCTAAAATCTATTTGAAAACATAGAGTCTATTTCTTGAAGAGAGCACTGCAAGTGCTTCATCTCCTACGGCCAACTTCCCAAACACTGTAGAATAGCTATGCCCCAAATTAGAAGATTCTAGAACTTTAAAACTAATTCCATCTACAAAATTCAAATTCCCTTTTAGGTCGGCCACAACATATCCATTTTTCCACATAGCAATAGCTGAAATCGCATCATCACAAACTTTTTTCTTATCAATAATGTTAAAACCTTGATCAACAACAACAATCTCGCCTCTATCTGTTCCAAAGACAAGCGCTGACTTAGCGACGACTGGTTTTCTTGTAGAAATAAAAGGAAGTTTTCTAATTATCGCCCCAGTATTAGGATCTAAAACGACTGTCTCTCCAGAGGCCGAGGATACTATTAACTTGTCTTCAAATACAACAGGGGCATTATCAATATCGATAAATTTATTCCCCTCAACTATTTTTTGCTCCCAAATAAGCGTTCCATCCTCAATTGAAAACGCTAGCAAATATCCATCGGCCGAACCAACAAAAAGTTTATTATTGTATGCAAGAGGGCCAGACACTCGTTGAAGTGTTGTCAAGAACGGAATTGATCGTTTATATACCCACAAAACTTTTCCAGTCTCAACATCCATTGCAACAATTTTGTGATCTCTCAAATGAAGAAACATTCTAGAATTATATACAAAAGGTTCAGCTTCAACCGATGCCCCAACATCCACTATATATTTTTCTTCTCCTGATAAATAATTTCTAGAAACTACACTACCATCACTGTTTCCATATATGACAAACTCTTTGAAAATTATTGGAGCAGCATTAGCTGAACTTCCATCAAACTTATTCCAAAGCTCACGACCATTTTTTAGATCGTAAGCAACAAACGAACCTTCCGGTGTATTTAAATACAAAATGGATTCATGGATAAGAGGTGCATTATACGCAATTGGCAAATTTCCAGAATTATATTCAGGATCAAGATTTTTTGTCCAAGCCGGTATGAAGATCCCGTTGACCTCTCTTACTCCAGCAATCTCTATCTTTTTCACAGAAGAACATCCAGCCAATACAAACAAACCAAACAAACCAAACAAGAGAGAAAATTTCATAAACACCTATTTCACTTATTTCACTTAATTAATTTCAGAAAGAAAAGCTTTTGCAAGCTTTGCGAACTCTTCAGCACCGTAATTATTCACTACGTATTCAAAATTTACTTTCGCATTCACGCTATCACCTTTTTTCAAATAAAGTCTACCCATATCAAGATAAGGCTTACCTGGAAGAATTTTAAGTGGCGAACTGCTTAATTTTTTTAAAAGATCAATCGCTTCATCAACTTTATTTAAATCTTCGAGTACTACGGCCTTTCTTACAAAGATAAAATACAACATATACTCGTTCTTACTTGCGAATGTTGCCTCTGCACTATTTAAAACCTCGAGCGCTTTTTCTAGCGATCTATTTTTTATTAAAGTATCAACAGAGTCTATATATAGCGGGAATAAATTTACCGAACTTCCAATCTCTTTAGAAAACTTCACCAACTCATCGACATACTGAACGTCGCTCAACCCTTTATTCTGGTACTTTACGAGACTCTCTTCTTTAAATTTAAATATCTTTACAAGGCGTTCATCACTATTTTTATCACTTATGGAGTTATAAACACCTCCCATAATGACAACAAATAAGACAAAAATTCCTATCGCAACTATCAAAACTCTATTCTCAATAAAAACATCACTAAACTCTTTTTTCTCAATCACTTTGCGTCTCCCATTATTTCCAACTGAATTAAACAAGTAATTCTAAGAATACCAAGCTGAGTTGTCAAAATTCTAAAGATTAACCTTCAATTTTTTGTTATAATATTTTTGATCGAGAAATTAGTGGAGGATTAAGGATGATGCAACCGTTTAAAAAATTACTAATGTCGCTTTGCGTTCTCATGATAATACCGACAGCATCATACGCAGTAAGTAAACAGGGACGCCTAGGTGTTGGAGTTAATGACCAACTAATTAACTCTCTTCCAGCGCTTTCATTAAAACTTCAGCAATCGAGGTCATTCGCAATTGGTGGTCTTGCAGGGGTTAGCACTAAGGAGGCCGGTGGTGGTTATGGGCTTGGATTAAAAGTTTACAAGATAATTTTTGAAGAGCCACAACTCAATTTTTACGCCTCTGCGATGGTTGCACTATTAAACGAAAAAACCTCGTCTTCTGTGAGTGAAACAGGGTTTCAGTGCGATTTGACATTTGGGCCAGAGTTTCATTTTCAAGGATTAGAGAGTATCGGATTTAGTTTTGAATTTGGTATCTCAATGAACAAATTAGGAGAATTTGCCTTCGAAACTGTTGGCAACCATTTCATTGTTGCTGGGGTACATTTTTATTTATGATAAGCAAAAGCAAAACCTTTATCCTGTTTTTTTGTCTCGCCCTTCCATTGGTTGCAAACGGACAAAACTCAACATGGGGATCAATCAACGTTGAAGATGATGACCTTACTGCTGGCTCCGACATCTTTACTGATTACAGCGAAGATTTAGAAAACAGTCAAGTAACTGAAGATGAAAGGTATTACCAATATGGCCGTTTTTTTACCGCCGGCATTGGAGTTGGAGTAACATCCTTTACGGGCACAAGAGGGGCCGCTTACGAAGATGAACACCCGAGCTATAACTTATCTGTGCACCAATTTTTAGATTTTAATACCGCTTATGGATTAGGACTTGAATATTCAAAGCACTACATGTTTATAGATGAGTCGGTTAAAGCCTACGATGGAAATCCACCAGGAATGATCGAGGTCTCAATGATGAGATTCTTTTTTGATTTAAGACATTACATTGATACAAGTGATCTTGGGACAGCTATCACATTTTCTAACCCATACTTCGTTGGAAGATTGGAGTATTGGTACCAGACAAACAATTTTACCGAGCAATCACGAATGCCAAAACAAAGCGGTGGAGCATTTGGATTTGGAGCTGGGGCCGGCCTTGAATTTCCAATTGAAATTCGCAAGTCCTACATAGGAGTCGAATTTTTACTCCACAAAGTTAACTTTTTTGACAAATATACATCGGATTATAGGCCAATCAGTAGCTCAACTTTTGGTTACGAGGATCTTACTGGATATGCTTACTCAACAATTATAAGTTACATCTCCAGCTGGTGATATAATGGAAAAAGATGTCTTGCTAATTCTTATCGCGCTAGCTCTTGGAATCATGCTATTTGCCGGCACATTATATTTTAGAAGTGGTTTTTTTTAAATAATCCAAAAATACTTATTTTTTTTGAATAAACTATTTGTAAAGCAAAACATCGTGTGATAAATAGAGGCAGTAAGTGTGCACTTGTTCCGGAATATTTCTCAGATCGTCTGTCTAATTTCTCCTGAGCTTGATGCATTTTTTTTTTAAGGAGAAAAGTAATGGGTAAGAAATTGTATGTAGGAAACCTTCCTTTCACAGCTACTGAGGAGCTGTTGACTGACACATTCTCTCAGTATGGTACTGTTGATTCAGCAAAAATCATCACTGACAAAGAGACAGGAAAGAGTAAAGGTTTTGGATTTGTTGAAATGGCAACAGACGATGAAGCACAAGAGGCCATCGACAAATTGAACGGTCATGATTTTGGTGGCCGACCAATTAAAGTTAATGAAGCGAAGCCTAAGGCTCCAACTACCGGTGGTGGTAGCAGAGGTGGTAATGGCGGCGGCGGCGGCGGCGGTGGCTTTAGACGACGTTAATCAGCTTTTGATTTGAGAACTTTTCGTTGAATCTCGTTTTTCAATAAGAATTCCTCCAAATTTAGCTCTTGATTGGTAAAAAAAATTACTTTTTAAAGTTTTGTTTGTATGGCCTTTAGATTTACGAGATTCGCGAATTTTTTTTATATTGCATGTTATTGGGCCCATAGTAAACGCTTCATACTGTCTAATAGCTTCTGAAGATCTACTGGTTTATAGAGATATTCATCTGCAAGTGATGAGTAATATTGTCCGCCACTATGTGATGTTGTTACAATAATTGGCCTGTCGTATGTTAATTTATTCCTGAGATCTAATATCATATCTAATCCATTCATATTTGGAAGCTCTAAGTCAGTAATGATGATGTCAGGATCTTTGTTAATGGCCAAGTCTAATCCAGATTCAGCATCGAAAGCTTGATGTAACTCTTTTACAATTTTCTCTAAAAATTTTTTCATAATTTGTTGAATGTCTCTATCGTCTTCAACAATAAGAACTGAAATTTCAGAAAGTTTTCTCATAAGTATTAACCAATCTTTTTATAAATAACTTTTTTTTCTTTTAAAACTTGAATAAGATCTCTTATCGCCTTTCCTCCGCAACTGTTTACTTCGCAAAAATCTAAATTATTAGTAGCATATGGCACCTGCAATTTCAAATAACGTGCAATTTTATATGCATAAACTATAAAACTTGTCCCGCAACAAGATTTTTGGTGAAGAAACAGAAACATCCCATGTTCTGGCCGTCTATGGTTTGCTTGGTAACCAACAAAAACAACATCTTTATTATAAATAATATTATCAAGAGTTCCCCACTCTTCAAAACACATTGGGCATCTATTAATGTCATCTTCTAATTCAACTTCAATATTCATAACTTATTTTCCGTAAATTCAGTAAAACTGGCGTACTAGTTATTAAGTATAACTCTAGTAAAAAATTAAATCATCGAATATTTAGACTACCAATATACAAGTATGCTACTCAGGTATTATGTCTACAAATAAAACAGATTCTGAACTAGTAGCTTTTATTATTGTTCCCCCAGGAATGGAGGAGCTTGCCAAGCATGAGTTGGAAGTAAAATTTAAAAAAGAAGTTCCAATATCATGTTGCACGAAAGGTGGAATCACCATAAATTCTAACTTAATAGAAATACGGTTGATGAATTTATACCTGAAAATTCCAACCAGAATACTTATTCGTGTCGATGAATTCAAATGCAAAGACCTACCAAAACTCTACAATAAAATCAGGAAAATTGACTGGGGCCTTTGGTTTGCTGGAAATATTCCAAAAATTAAAAGCAGTTCATCTAAATCAAGAGTTTTTGACTCTCGTAAAATTGAAAACAGTATCATTGATGGAATAAAGCGAAGATATGTTGAACGGCCACCAAAGAAAAAAATAGTTATATCAGGTGAAGAACATAATAAAGCACCTATCTTTTTATTTGTCCGCTTTGAAAACGATCTTTGTACCTTATCAATTGATAGCTCTGGTGATCGCCTATCCTTACGAGGAAGTAAATATGCAACAACAATTGCTACTATCCGAGAAAATTTGGCCGCAGGATTAATCTATTCTATCAGCAGACAGCTTAAAAATTTTAATATGACATTAATTGATCCAATGTGTGGGAGTGGAACTTTTTTATTCGAGGCCCAAAATTTTTATAAACAAAGCAGTGGTCGTACATTTTCAATTGATCATATTATAAAGCAACTCCATCTTGAAAATTTAACTGAGCATGAAGAGGACAATCCGATTTTTTCCGCTTATCAAGGTTTTGATATTGATCAAACTGCAATTAATGCCGCCAAAACCAATGCCGCTTCTTATAAAACATCTGAGATTAAATTTGATATTGCAGACCTCTTTGAAGATTCTAATTTAGAAGAGAAAAACTGTTGTGTTGTCGTCAATCCACCGTATGGATTAAGAATAAAAATAGACTCAAAACCATCTATTTATTTTAATCGCATAATTGAAACAATACAGAAAAAATATCAACCAATCTTTTTTGGGATTATCATTCCTAAAAATATTGGAATTGCGTCACTTCCTGCTGCGAAGAAATTTCAACTAATAGAGAAAATTGATTTTAAAAATTCAAATATTCCAGTGACCTGGTATCTCTTTCAAAAATTATAAGAGTTGAATTATCTGTTCGAAGAGTTCTGCTTTATCTGGATGCTGATCTTTGCCAGTTTTGGCCAAATCTAAAGCGGTTTTTCCATCTAAGTTTACAGCACTCTTGTCTACACCAACTGACACAAGATTTTGAACAATCACGAGATTACCTCTAGCAGAGGCCAACATTAAAGCGTTATTACCTTTACTATCCACGTCTTTAACGTCTATTCCTAGTTGAACAAGCTGAGTGGCAACTTTTGTTAATCCACTCCATGATGCCCACATAAGAGCATTCCATCCATTATTATCCTTCAAACTTATATCCGCTCCGTTTTCTTTTAACAAATTGACCCACTCAACACCTTTATCGTCACTTTCAATTACTCTTTTTTCATCGTTATAGTTAGCATATGATGCCATCATAAGAGGAGTTCTTCCAAACTCATCTTTCATATTAGCTCTATTTTGATCAGTTGCACTTTTTAAAATAGTCAATGCATCCTCTTTTACGTTTTGACGAATTGCTGTAACAATTGGATCAAGTGCCACGTCTTTCTTCACCAACTTAAAACCTGAGTTTAAAATGACAACAAATAGTGTCGACGCTAAAACTAGAACCAGGCCATCTTGAAATATTACTTTATAATCTTTTTTCGCACTCATTTTACTCTCCTTAAACAATATCTACGCTTCAACAGGTTTAGTATCATCGACGCCACTAGAACTGCCCTAGGCGTTCTTTTCATCTTCAATTCTTTGATGTTCAGATGTAAGCATTTTTTTCATCCACAAAATTGCAACTGGACTAATAATTGCTGCCGCAAAATAGATTAGCCACATATACTCAGGAGAATCAAAATAACCAATATGGCCTGCATCAATTTTCGGCCTTATCCCCTCATAAGAAAACGCAGCAACAAGAGCTCCACCAATAAAACCGTTAATTGGTTTTGCTATAAACATCGGTAACGCAGAAAGAGACATGTATGAGGCAACCTTATCTTTTGGTGCAACCATTGATGTATACTCAACAAATCTCGGACTAAAAAGAAGTTCTCCAAACGCAAAAATTAAGATTTGAGCATAGATTGCAAACATGTATGCCTGATTCAAATTTGTAATACCAGGTATCTTCATTATCCACTCAATTGGAACAGACATTGAAATCAAAGAGAGTGCCGAAATTCCCATTCCCCAAACCATTAAATTAAACGTTTTAAACTTATTCAAAATTGGAATAAGAACTATTAGGCCAACAATAATTACTGCTGGGTTGATTGAGTTAGCAAACCCTAGATCATAATCAGCATACAAAACTCTTGTATAATATTTTGGCATTACTAAAAACTGGTTAGTAAAAACTAGTCTTACACCTAATGTAAGAACTAAAAATAGAACCAGTTTTCTAAATGCACTCTCTTTCCAAACCTCTTTAAATATTTTAAGAGGTCTAGTCTCTGCATCCTCTTTCACCATCTCACTAGCATCCATGTTCGCTTCATTGATAAAATAAGCAAGAACCATACAGCCAAGTGACATAATAAAACCAAAGTCCAAAATTGCCATATTACCTTTAATCTCACCTAGCCAGTTTCTAAATCCATCGGTTACCGCAAACCCAGCAAAAATTGCAGCTACGTTCATAATCAAATAGTAAACATTAAACCCAGTAGATCTATTCTCTTTAGTGGTAAATTTTCGAAGACCCATTGTGACGATTGGACTCATAAAGGCCGTCCCAAATGACATGACAACGATTGCACCCATAACACCATATTTCAATGCTTCACCTTTTAACATTAAAGGAAGTACCCCTAGTGCTAGTCTTGATAACATCAAAATCCCCATACCAATATAGAACGATTTTTTGAGTCCAATAGTGTCTGCAATAGATCCAACAGCAAAAATAAAAGCTGTAATATACAGTGTATAAATTCCTACCCATGCCCCTGAATCCATATCACTAAAGCCAATATTACTTGTTAAATAGAGGCTCAGAACATTGATCATCGAGAAGTAGGCCAAGCAGTCAAAGAAATTGATGCCGTTGACTAACCAAAACTCTTTCGAAGCAGTTTTCAAAACTTTAAACTCAGAAAAATACCCTTTGATGTAATTAATCATGAACAATCCTCAATAAATAGGTGAAACGTAAACTTAACAAAAACCTAACCGCCTGTAAAGATTTTAAGAAACTGGCACAGCTATTGCTTCTTATAGATTAGCAATGATGGAAGGCTTGTAGAAATCGAACTAACTAGCGTTACAGACATTTTAGGTGAGGTCGTTCCAATGTCGCTAAGTACAGTTAATAAACAAGTCACAGAATGTAAAAATATTAAACCTGCCAGAATAGATAATTCTGGAAGAGGTAATGCAAAAGATAAAAATGGTAACATTATTAGTAACTACTAAAAACAATAGAAATAAAACGCTTAGTCTTTTAAAAATATTCATTTTAAAAATAATGACACACTATAAAAAATACAGATCAGCGCAATTTTCCAGAGAAAAATATTAACACATAACGTTAACACGTGA
>DYOQ01000044.1 GCA_020720455.1 Bdellovibrio sp. | reverse complement strand
AAGATTGTAGGAAAATGTGCAACGGCCTTTTTTACCATTGTTATGGGCCAGTTCCTAAAGAGTTTTGATATTGTTTCCGTTACGTTGCTAAGGTTAGGTTAAAGTTGAATATCTTAAGGGTACAGTTTTATGAACAATAAAAAATTTAGAAATAGTTCAAAACATAAATGTGCTAAATATGTTGTCTGTTTGGCCTCTGCTTTTGTTGCTGAGTCTGCGTTGGCAGATGGGAACGATTTTTCGACAGAGTATGAAGTTGAGCCAGGAGATAATCTATCATTAATTTCAGTCAAACTTTCATACCAAGCTGGGAGAATATCTGATTCTAAAAAAATCTATGCAACACTTGTAAGTGAGTTTAAAAAAAATGGCCGTAATCCAGATGATCTTGATATTGGAGAAAAAATTGCTTTTAGTTATAGTTTTGAAAATGCACAAGATATTAGTGGCAAACAAGAATACAGTGGCCCAATACATGTCATACAAAAGGGTGAGACTCTTTATGAAATCTCAAAACGGTATTTTCCAAGTTTATCTCCAATGGGTAAAAGTGGTGGCATTGAAAAATTACTTAAGCTAAACCAAGATATTTTTCATGAAGATAGAGTACTAGAAGGGTTGGTTATCAAGGTTCCAAGTGAGATTCAAGTTTATGCTTTAAATAATAAACAAGTTGGACAACAAGATGATAAGCAAAAGTATGTTGTTAAGTTTGGAGATACGGTATCAAACATATCTAATACCATAGTTGGAAAGTCGGATGTTTATGGCCCATCTGGCGTGATTGAGTATATAAAAATCTTAAATCCTCAAATTGAGAATTTTAATATCGTTAGAGAGGGTTTGGTGATGCGAGTCCCAACAGCACTGGAATATTTCAGATGGAGATCACAACTAAAAATTGTAGCAAGTAGATAGTGATATACCTGAGTTTGTCAGTTAATAAAAAATAATCATACAGGTTAATGATAATTAAACTCTTGGGTTGTAATAACCGATCAAGATTATAGATTCACGTGGAGAGAGTATGATTCAAGTACACATTACCGCATGTTCAATATTACTCGGGCTTCTTTTTTATTCATGCTCAAGCGGGCAGGTCAATATTGAGAGCATACCAAAGGGTGCAGAGATTCAGGCAATCAGTAGTGATGGATCAATCAGTACTCTTGGTGTTACACCTTATCATGGAAAAACATTAGAATTATTTAAGAGCGATGAACCATTTCTTTATTTGCGAGTATCGAGTCCAAACTTTAGTTCAGAAAGTATTTTGGTTGAAAAACCATATTGGGATAAATCTGTGGATCTTAATTTAAGACTGGTTCGCTCTCAGACTCAGAGTAATAATAGTCAGAGTCTAGAAGCGTTTGCTAAGGGGTTGGCCGAAGCTCAGAAAAATATTTTATCAGAAAATTATGAGCGGGCAGATGTATTGCTAACTGGCATGATTAAAGATTTTCCAGATATAAGCGTCATATATGATTACCTTGGCAATGCGAATTATTTGGGGAAGAAGTTTGTGAAAGCACTTTATTATTATAAGAAAGCAAATCAAATCGAGCCTAACAATAGGCCAAGAACCAGAATTATTGAAAAACTAGAAGTGATTACTGGTGGACAAAACAAGCAGATGTGAGGATTGTATGAGAGTAGTTACCGGATTTATAGTCGTTTTGATAGGGTTCCATTATGCAATCATGCATTTGCATCAAGCTTACTCTAGTTACTGGGACTTTGTGGCTTTTTCAGTTGTCTGGGCCGGAACACTTGCTGTTTCGATCATAACATTACCACGAATGAGTAAAAGAGTAGTCGGAAAAGAGCTGGCAACGTCAATACTTAGAAGAAAGACATCGCGACCAGTTTTTATCAAGAGGTGTTGTGAAGCTATATCAAAAAAAGAAAAAGATATTCAATTAGTTGGCCAGGAATCTTTGAAGAGTGAGTATCAAATTTTAAGAGAGGGGTTTGAGCTTACTTCTCTTGGGTTTGATAAGTTAAAGGTCAGAGAGATATTAGAAGATAGAATTTATAATAATAGAGCTAGAGTTTTATCTATTGCTAATTGGATAATTGGACTAGCAAAGTATCCACCTGCCTTTGGTTTATCTGGAACAGTACTTGGACTAATTCACCTAATGAGAGGGATAAGCGATGGGATGTCTCCAAAAGAGACAGGTATAAGAATGGCGATTGCTCTGGTTGCAACTTTTTATGGATTAATTATTGCCAACGTTTTAGTTGGTCCAGTTGGTGAGTCGGTATCTCAGGATGCCAAAGAGAGAACAGAACTATCGGAAATAGCATTGGAGGCCGTCATGCTTAATTACGATGGTGCAAATTTATTAGAAGCTCAAGAGCGATTAAACTCATACGTAGATCCATCTGAAAGAGTTAATTTGATCGAGAGTTTTGCGTTTCAAGTTTCAAGAGAGGAAGGAGAGGTAGCTGCTTGAGAAAAAGTAGTAAACGTAGTTTTAACGAAGTTAATGAGGTTGTCGATTCTCAAGGGAGTTGGGCCATTAGCTATGGTGATATGATTACGTTGTTGCTTAGTTTTTTTGTTCTCTATTTTACTGTTGACTACGATGCGCAGAGAGATAAACAACTAAGAGGTTCATTACTATTAAGTTTAGATGAATTGAAAGTTTACGATTCGTCTCAGCGTTATGCCAGAATGCCGTCAAGTCATCCAGCACTGCCACCAGAGGCCACAAAGGATTTATCGGAGCTAAGTGCAGTATATCGAGAGATTGGTGATAGTGTGGTTGTAGAGTTTGATAAAATATCTTCTTTTAAGCTTGGAGATACAGAACCAAATATTGAAACGATTAAACTTCTTGAAAAATTTGCAAAAGTTTATACGCCGTATGCTGGAAAATACCTTTTATCAGTTGGCGCTTTTACAGATTCAAAAAAAGTAGTGTGGGGAAGGGGTAGATATAAAGATAATTTAGAGTTATCAGCACTTAGAGCGATATCAACTCTTCGGATTTTACAAAAAAATGGAATACCGTTAGATAGAATGAATGTTGGTGGATTTGGTGAAAATAGAAAAGTTATTCAAGAGCTAAAGAATATAAAAGTTGCTGAAGGAGCACTTGATCCAAATGATGGAGAGGCAATGGCAAGAAAAGTTGTTCTTGTAATTACGCCTGAGTTTACAAAGGAGGAGGGGAGATGAAAGTGTTATACTCACTATCCCTGTTGTTAATGTTTATTGTACCTATGATCAGCACCAGTGGACAGAGTGTTGAAAAACACCCACGTGTTATTGAGGTAGAACAAAAATTAGTTAAAGAGGCATCGGCCTTTTTTGAGCGAAGGTTACCAGGGGTTGCCTTCACTGTAACTGTAGATATCGATCCTTTGCGAAGAATGACTGGTTATACTTATACAGAAGATGAAGAGTTGCCATATTTTGAAGTAAACGGAGAAGAGATTAAAGATGAGTGGGATAATCCTGATTTAAGTGTTTATCAACTGATTAAAAGAATTAAATCAGCAAAGGTTGAAGTGGTTTTACCAGATAGCGTGAACAAAGATGAAATGGATGAGATAAAAAATGTATTACTTCTTTCAATAGGGCTAGTCCCAGCTAGAGATGAAGTTCGCTTTAATCAGAAAAAATGGCATGACACTGGTAGAAATAGTACGTCGGTATTTCAAAAAGAACACTATGTGTATGGAGGAATGTTGGTACTTTTTCTTTTGGCATTCTTTTTTATTTTAAAAGCTACCCTTCCTGCTGCTGGCAGTAAGGCAGATGTTTCAAAGAAAGTTTTTGCTAGTACTAAATCTGAGCTTGGTACTACGAGTAGTCCATCAGCAAGTTTTAGTGATGGCTTTAGAAAGATGTCCCAGTCGATATCTCCAACATCAATGAAAGCAGATTTAAAGTTTAGAGATCCGGTCAAGTTTAAAGAGATTGCTCAGAATAAGATTAATGAGTTAGTGAAAGATAGTCTGTTTCCAAATTTGCGAGATATGATTGATATGTATAAAATTGCTAAGAGTGACCCTGGTTCGCTGGGAGCTTTGATTTATGAATTTTCGGTTGAACATCAACAGAGAATTTTTTCTCGCGGTAGAGGTAAAACTTGGTATGAGGTTTTTTCTTCTCACGGTAATTTAGATGATACATCATTACAGTTATTAGACAAAATGTTGAGAATGAGAAAGCCTGATGCGAATAAAAGCTGGTCCGAACTTCTTGTCCAGATTTGGAGATTAGATAGTCGTGCCAGCGAGTTTTTTCCTGAGCTTGAAATGAAGGAGAGTATGGCGATTTTGTCAAAAATGCCAAAATCAATCTCAATTCCAATTGCAAGAAAAATCTATCCGGGATCATGGGGAAGCTTGATCGCAAATGATGGGACAAATCATAAAATTGATGATCGTAGGATTGAGATGATTTTAATGAGAGCACTTAGTCTGATGCCATACTTAGATATGGATTCTCTTAAAGAGTATTCGCGAGAAATTGATTTGTTGGAATATCTAAGAGCTGCACCGATTGATGAAGAAAGAGATATATATGTTACTCTTCCAAAAGGTTCATATATGTTTGAATTTAGACCGCCATTTTATCAAGTTTTTGAAGGAAGTGCAGAAACTAAAAAGGAGTTAATTACAGGTTTCTCCTTACATGAGTGGGCACTAATGCTTTTTAATACACCAAGAAAGATGAGGTCTAAAATTGAAATATGTTTTGATGACAAATCAAAATATCTACTGTCTCACTATATGAAAGAGATAAATGATACTGGTATTGATGTAGTATTACAAAATGAGCTCAGAGAGAAGGTTGCCGCTTTATCTAAGAAGTTGCAAATGAGTACTCTTAGTTTGGTTGATGATACTGTTTTGTCTGCTATTAATCCTAGTGAGGGAAGTGATGAAAAAGCTGCTGCATAGGCACTTTGCCATTACATTTATTTTAACTTTGCTAACAATCACACCAGTTTTAGCTGGTAAGATTGATGCGATGTTTGGTTACTATTCATTAACAGCAAAAAGCTCACGAAGCTCTGGTGCTATATCTGGTCTTGGTTCATACAAGATTGGTTATTTTCAGAATTTTTACAAAAATTTTGAAGCTGGTGTAGGTTACACTGTAATTATGTCTGACATTGTTGGTGGAGATATGGAGTATGGATTAGATATTGCTATTAACTATTTTCCAGTCTCAAGTTCATCCACCAAAGTTTTTAATAATACAGATATGTCAGTTAAGGTTTACGATTTATGGAGACCATATGTAGGTGCTGGCTTTGCTCAACGACAAATCCAATCAGTCAAAGTTTCATATGCTGGGTTTGCTCTGCAAGGTGGTGTTGAAAGAAGAGTTGATGGTGCCTTGTCACTGAAAAGTGAATTAAGGATGGTTAGTTTAGTTGGTGAGACACAAGGAGAGGCAACAGAGGTAAATATGTTTGTTGGCCTTTCGTTTTCTTGGTAGGAGGAAGTTAGCTTGAGCTATAGAGTGCTTTTAATATTAATTTTAAAACTACTTTTCATCGTTGGATGTAACTCTGGTGGCAATAGCGACTTTAGCATTTTAGATGATGGAAGTGGTTCAAATGAACCTGCTACAGAGGCAGCTAGGATACTTACTTATAGTCCAAGTTCATCACCTGTTGTTGTAACAGATAGTACGAGTACAACTTTTGGCGTAACGATTAATCCTACGGCAGGATCAAATGTTACATTTGAGTTTCTTTTAGATGGTGTACGTTTGCAATACGGTAGTTCGCAATTTTACTCTCTGAGTGGTTCAGTAGTGTCTGGTGGTTCGCATACATTAAGGGTCGTTGCAACTAACAGCATTGGAAGTGATACTCATAGTTTTACAGTAAATAAAAACAGTGCCCCAATTGTCACGGCATCAACACCTGCTCCAGCTGGTAACAATGTTACTTGTGGCAGCGGAACAATAACGTTTGAAGTGACTGGTAGTGATAGTGATGGAGATTCATTAACATTTTCGTGGAATGTCGATGGGATAGCGCTTCCCGCTATGTTTAGCGTTACTACTGTCGGAAGTAGTTCTGAGGCAGTGTTTGCGCCAACGTGTGCTTTAAATGGGTTAATGAGTGTAAATGTTGTGATTAGTGATGGCCACGATACAGTAACAGAGTCTTGGTTAGTAACAGTGTCAAATCCAACAGTAGCAAGCGTTGATAGCTATACTCCGCTTGATGCTACAGTAGTTATTTCTAGTAGTGGCAGTCAACTTTTTAGTATTAGTGCTTCAGGTAAAGCGCCTCTAACTTATTCTTGGATACTTAATGGTGCAATTATCCCAGGGGCAACTAGCGCGTTTTATACTCTTGCTGCTGGCTCAGTTACTGCTGGTAATCATACACTAGTCGTTAGAGTGGAAGACTCTGATAGTTTTGATGAACATACTTTTGCAATTAAGAAAAATGCTCCACCAGCAATTACGGCATATAGTCCAACATCTAGTCCTGAATCAAAAAATGTCGGAACTCTTTTTACTTACGCAGTAGATGCTAGTGATGTTAATGGAGATGTCCTAACGTATACGTGGACAATAGATGGCTCGGTCTATCCAGGGTTTACTGGGACACCAACAGCTGGTGGAAGCCAAGCAATAGGCACTGCAACGGATGGCGATCTAGGTGATCATACTATTATGGTTGAAGTAAGTGATGGGTTGGAGAGTATAACTAGAAGTTGGATTGTTAATATTAATAAATTTAGTGATTGGTGTAATGCTTTGGATGCGGGAGAGATCTGTACAATAGTTGGTAGTGCTGGACTTGGTAATAATCAAAATCCTTCAGTTGCACATTCGTACCCGATAACGGTTGCCCCATCAGCAATCGCTAATGATGGCAGCGGTAATCTTTTTATAACCGGTCAAGATATGAGCGTTGTTTGGTTTTACAACCGCTCAGGAGTAAGTGTAACCAGACTCGGGCAAACGATTCCGGCCAATACTGCTAAAATTTTAGTTGGGGTCGGAATGAATAGTTTTAAAGCAATCGATGGAAATACTGGAACTAATATACCACTCTATACTCCAGCTGGTATTGCTTATGATGCTGCAAGAGATTATCTTTTTATTTCAAATTACAATAGACATAGGGTAGTTGCTGTAAATAGTTCTGGCGTTGAAAAATTTTTATGTAATGGTGGAACAGGAAACAATACGGCAAACCATCCTATTGGTGGTAACGTTACTGCTCATGCGTGTTACTACCCAACAGGCCTAGCGTATGATAGCGGCACTCAAAAATTGTACGTTGCTAACTACTCTGGTAACAATGTTAAAATTTTTGATGTAAGTAATGCTGATCCAGCTAACTGGACTGGTCGGTTGTTAGTAGGTAGGCAAGATGGTGCTGGAGCTGTTTCTGCTGGTTCAGATAATGGGCCAATTAACTCTGGGCCTGGAGGTGTAACCGATGCAAGGGTAAATGGTCCTTGGGCCCTCGATTTAGACAGTAGTGGAAATTTATACATATCAACTTATGGTGGATGTAAGGCCAGGATGGTAAATCTATCTGGGGCTTTGGCAAGTTTCTTTGATGGTGGAGTAACTATTGCTGATGATAATGTAGGAACTCTTTTTGGCACTACCTGTGGGCAAGATGCCATTGCAGCACCAGAACTATATACAGCGATTAATTTTGGTCAAAACAGAGGATTTCAAGTTTGGGAGGATGGTGGAATCAAAGGGTTCTTTATAAACAATACCCAATATCACCGTTCTATTTTTGTTAACAATACTACGAGTGCAATTTCTGTTGGTGGAAGAGCTGTTCCAGGCTTAAGTAGTTGGAATATTTTTGGTACTGGAAATGCTGAATATAACGGCAATAATAGTTCGGGATATTTGTCATATCTTTATGGCCCTTATGGCCTTGAGTTAATTGGTGATGAATTGTTAGTTGCTGATTATGGAAACGGTAGAGTTAGAACGCTTGACCTGAGTGTTGCTGATGGGGATGTCGGTTCAATCATTGGTGATTATCAGAAAAACTATTTTATGGGAGAGGATCCTACTCTTGGTGCAACAGAAACAAGGTTAAATTTACCAAGGTTTCTAGCATACGATGATATAAATAATGGGATGCTTTATACTGACTATAATAATGGCAGAGTTAGGCAATTAAGTTTAGAAACAGGGCTTGTGTCGACAGTTATTGGAAATGGATGGGGTAATGATGACGGTAATGATGATGATCCAACAGCTATGCAGTTGGCATATTTAACAGGGGTATTTTTTGATGGCGGTAATATTCTTTTTAGTGAAGGTATAACAAATACGGGTGCAGATAGAAATTGTAGTATAAAATACTATAACAGTTCTGCTTCAAGTGTTTTGCAATCAGATATAACAGTACCAGCAGAAAAAGTTTCAACAATTGGTGGTAACTTTTCTTTAGGCTGTGCTGACTGGAATGAAGCAACTTTTTCTGGTGATGATGCAATTTCGACAACATTAAGACGACCAACAGGAGTTGTTAAGAGCGTTACAGATATTATTTTTGCAAATTATTACAATAATTGCTTGATGAAAATTGCTTCAGATGGAACAGTTTCAACATTCTTAGGGCTTTGCGGGACCGCAGGTGATGCTGATGGGGTAATCGGTGGGGCCGGTGTAAGATTAAGAAATCCGCTAGGAATTTCAATTGATCCACAATATGAAGCTGAGGGAAATATGTTTGTTGCAGATTCTTATATGGTACCTGGAAAAATTAAATATATTAATAGATCAGCATCAACAATCACAATTTTTGGAACAGCGTGCCCTGCTAATAGTGTTACAACCATTACGTCGACAGGTGGTTACTCAATTGGCGTTGCCGCTTTTGATAATCAGATCTGTTATACGAGTGGGTACGAAGATTATGGATACTATGGAGGCAATGTCATTTGTAAAAACCGTCAAGATCCCATAGGGGCCGTGACGATGAGGGCCGGAGCTGCAGATGCTACGAATGATGGTCGAGGAGCTATTGGTATTGAACAAGAAGGAATTCCTGCATACAATGCACGACTAGCTTCACCATATGGCCTAGCATTTGATTCTTTGGGTAATTTATATATTTCAGAATATAGAGGTCACTCTATTAGAAAAGTTAAACGTTGGTGGTAATGAGCTAAGCTAACGTAGCAAGTGCCTTAGCATAGTTACCATTGTTATGGGCCAGTTCTTATTTTTTTAGATTATTGTAAACACTAACAACGTCGTCATCATCTTCGATCATATCAATCAACCTTTCTAGCTGTACAAGAGTCTCTTCATCAACTTCTTTGAAGTTATTCGGAATGCGCTCTAGTCCTGCTTCATCAGGAGTAATCTCCAATGATTGAAGTTTTTTTTGAACCTCTCCAAACATTTCCATAGGCGCAATGATTTCATATAACTCATCTTCAAGAGTTATATCTTCAGCTCCTGCTTCAATCATTTCCATGGTAAAATTGTCCTCTTCTAGATTACCTTGTGGGACTAAAAATACTGCTTTACGATCAAAAATAAATTGGAGGCATCCATCTTTACCAATCGATCCATTACATTTAGTAAAATAGCTTCTTAAGTTTCCAATAGTTCTTGTGGTATTGTTTGTTGATGTCTCAATAAATATGGCCACACCACCTGGACCATAACCTTCATAGGTTACGTCTTCATACCCTTCAGAGTCTCCTCCTATTCCACGCTTTATTGCTCGGTCTATATTGTCTTTTGGGACGTTACATTTTTTACATCGTTCAACAGCAACTCGAAGTAAAAAATTATTATCAATATCTCCGCCACCATTTTTGGCAGCTGTCCCTACGTCGTGGAGAACTTTTGTATATATTTTACTTCTTGCCTTATCATTGGCACCTTTTTTGTTTGCAATCTTTGCGGATTTTCTTCCCATTGCTGATTTCCTTGTTAATTTTTAACATTAAAACGATACTTCTTTCTCATCAATTTGTCTAAAAGTACCAATGGCCAAATCATCTGGAAGTCTGATTTTACCAATAGCAACTCTGATTAGACGTAGTGTTGGATGACCTACTGCTGCAGTCATCTGTCTTATTTGTCTATTCTTTCCCTCTGTAATCGTTATTTTTAACCAGCAAGTAGGGATTGATTTCCTTGTCCTAATTGGTGGAACTCGATCAGGAAGGTCTACTTGGTCAAGGATAGCTGCTTTGCAAGGCTTAGTTTTGTATCCACCTTTTATGGTGACACCAGCTCTTAGTTGAGCAATTTTTGATTTGTCTGGTAGGCCATCCACTTGAACAAGATATGTTTTTTCTTTGTCATTGTCTGCGTTTGCAATTTTGTTAATTGTTTTGCCATCATTGGTAAGAAGGAGTAGTCCTTCACTATCTTTGTCTAGCCTACCAACAGGATAGATCTTTTTAGGGAGATCAAAGTCACACAGCGCAGTTTCGCTCTCATGTTGTTTTGTGAATTGGCAAAGAACATTATATGGCTTATTAAAAATATAGTAGAGTTTCTCATCTGTCTCATCTGTTTTGTACTCAGTCTTTACGCTTTCATGCAGTGACTCTATAGCAATCAATTTATTGGTTATCGTATCAAAAAAAGATAGAAAATATGTATGAAGCTGTTTTTGTTTTATGATAACTTTCTGGTTATTAAACAGCTCGGTTAATAAATTATTAGCAAGTTTTGTTTTCCCGAATATGATTACGCCAGAACTCTTTACAGCAAGCTTATGGTGTAAAGATAAGTATGGGTCGTGAGTTAAGCGGTCACGTTGTTTTAGGAATGATTTAACAGCACAAAAAAGATTTGTCTTGTTTTTATCTAATGATTGAGACATGTCCCAGCCGATTTGTTTATCGATTGCAATATAGTTATCATCTTCAAAAATAATATCGTTTGAGCTAATCCTGATTATTTTCATTAACTAAAATACAAATTTAAGAGAGATCCTAGTCATTAAATTATCGGTGGATAAAATGCCGGAACTGTTATTTGTAGCAGTGGGTGCTCTTCCTGCTGCAGTTCCTGTTGTGCCAATTAATCCATCAAACTCAACTTGTTTGAATTTAAGTGTTCCACCGGCCGTTACAACGGTACTATTTTCAATATTTCGCTCACCTTGATCACCATGAATGTTTTGAGAAACTGCGCCACGAAGTGTGAGCCAGTCGTATGTTTCAGCTTCAAACGCAAAAGTAATTGGAACAGTAGCAATCTTTGATTTGCTTGTTGAAGCGACACTGAATTTTTCATCTGACCGTAAATAATAAAGATCAAGAAACAGTTTAGAAGTTTTAGTGATATCGTAAATTTTCCCAAGACCACACTTATAATCTTCTGCATGTTCAATCAACTTTCCACCGCTACTTTGATACGTGTATCCGTTTTTAGAATATTCAACGAATAGATTTATGCTCTCAAAAATGTAGTTGACTCCTGTGGTAAAT
Organism: Bdellovibrio sp.; assembly: GCA_020720455.1. Taxonomy (GTDB): domain Bacteria; phylum Bdellovibrionota; class Bacteriovoracia; order Bacteriovoracales; family Bacteriovoracaceae; genus DYOQ01. The sequence goes on along the minus strand of DYOQ01000044.1, from coordinate 13,698 downwards.
CCTAACTCGCTCTCCCACTTGTCGCCATCTAAAGTTGCTCCTTTTGAGATGTCTGCTAATGTGGTGTTAGCAAAATACTCAATGTTGTTTAAAATTGCTCCAATGCCAAACCCATATGCTTTATGTGTTTTTTCGAATGCGCCAGAATTGTCGCTACTTCCAGCATAGTGGGCCCTAAGGCCCCAAAGAATTCCAGCATCTCCACCAAAGAAAAAATCAATAGGATTGTCATGCATTAAAAAATCATCATCTCCGGTTGCTTGAGGCTTACTCGGATCACTAGCTCTAGCTACATTTCTTGTGTACCCTTCGTTCCCAAGATAAAGGCCGTAGATAAAGCTCCCTTCTTCTTTAAAGAAGCCGCCCTCAGCATGAGGAGATGTAGGTGAGTCATCTGTATCATTTGGGGTACCCCACTCAGTAATAATATAATTTTTATATAAATTTATATAAGCGGAGTTTCCAAAAACGTTTCTGCTGTCGGGAATATAACTAGAGCCTGCATTACTAGGCTGGCCCATGGCCTCTAGTCTTGCCTTTGAACAAAACGCTTCAAAAGAGAGAGATAGAAGTATTAGTGAAATTAAAATATTTAGCTTAACATTCATTTGAAACCTTACCTTCAAGTTGATTAGTGAGCTGTCTGTTAGCTAACAATGCTCTTGTGATATGTGAAATTTCATGTGATTCAAAGTTGATTCCAGAATTTTTTAAAAAGTCTCTGCTTAATGGCCCGTTTTCTCCAATGATGAATAGAGCTTTGATTTTTGATTTTGATAATCCTTTCCAATAGAGCTCGTCATTGATTCCGGTGATTGGTGTGCTATCTTTTAAGATTATATTCTCTTGGATTTGACAGTTGGCAAAATCCGGTGACAACTTTTCGAGTGATTTTTTTAGTAGTTTAATTCTTTTGGCGACTTCTTCTTCGTTTAGATCATCAGTGTCTACGTATGTTAAGAACTCTGCTTTTTCTTGAAACTCTCCATGATCCTCAGAGAACTCGCCAATGAAATGTCCCCATGTGTGAGTCAGACTTTGAGGAAGAAATGTTGTTGCTTCAATGTTGAAGATTTTTTTCTTTAATTGGAATTTTACAAGTAGTGGGCCTGGTGCTTTTGTGCAGTTCAAAAATTCTATTAGGGATTTATCAAAAGTAGTGTTATTTGCAATCAGATTTGATAGTTGCCAACCTGGTTTTGCCCATACAAGATATCTAGATTTAAAGACCATGTTCTTGGTCGTTTTAATGTGCCATTTAAAATTTTCAAGGGGAACTATATCATTTTCACTTTGCTCACATGTAACACTTGAAATAGAAGATATGCATGCTTTTTTGTTAATTGAATCAATTAACTCATTTTTATTGTCGATTGTTTGAATATCACCAATAGCGTCTAGTGAGCAGTTGAATCCGTTTAGTGTAAAAAACTGTTCACCAAATAAAAGTTCTTCAGACTTACTCTTTCCACTAAAAGGGCGCAAAACTTTTTCTTTTAGAAATACGGTCTCTCGTTTGTCTCCTGAGATTGCGTTTGGAAACGCAATCTTGAAAGATTCAATATTTGCTTCTCCCCTTAGCGTGCTTGGGCCAATCATTGAGATATCATTTAAATTTAGTTTATGATCCGCTATTAAAATGATTTCAGTTGGATTAAAAATCTTTGACAAACTTTCATATGCTAAAATTGCATAAAGATTGTCACCGACAATAACAACAGATTTATTAGTTACAGAGTAACTGTTTGTACCTTCACTCTTTAGTTCGCGCAACGTCTTTAAAGACACCACTCCACTCCTCCTTAAAAGATAATATTTAATGAAAGATAATACAGGAAGTTTTAACGAATTGCTAGTTTGTCACCAACTCGAATCATTCGATTCTTGATTAGTGGATAGTTTGTCATAATTAAGTTTTGTATTGAAACATTATTTTTTCTAGCGACGCTCCAGAGAGAGTCTCCTTTTGTGACGGTATAATATGTCGTCGGATTTTTTATTGCTCTACCAGACTTTTGAGCAATTTGGAGAAGACTTCTATATTGATTTCTTCGTAGTACAATTTTACGAGGTTTTTCATATAGGTCGGCGTACATATCATCAGTTGTGCTCTGCTCAGCTCTAAATGGGAGTAAGACTGTTTGTCCACGCTTAAAGACAGCATCTGGCGTTGTGTTATTTATGTGCGCCAAAACACCAGGATCTTTTATCTTAAATTTAGAAGCAATCTGTCTTATCGACGTATTGTCTGATTTTGTTTGATAAGGTTTAAACTGTGTAGCAACACAAGAGTTGTTTTCGCAAATATTACCAGCTTGCGCCATTGTTCCTACTGGTACTCTCAAAATGTATTCAGGAACATTTAGTGGAGTAAACCATCTCTTAATTTCAGGGTTTAATCTTTGGATCTCTTCAAAATCTACATTTACTTTTGAAGCAAAAATCATTAAGTCTGTTCCGCCGTTAACTTTAACTTCGTCAAAATCTAGTGGTTCATGAAACTCAATATCATCAAATCCATAAGCGTTTAGGTTTTTTCCAATTATTGCTAAGGCCATTATTTTAGGAACGTAATTTTTTGTTTCATTCTTTAGGTATCTACCTTGGCTTATCATCCAGAAATTTTCGGTCTTATATTTTCTGATTGCACGATCAACTTTTCCTTCTCCGGCATTATATCCTGCAGCAGCTAGTTCCCATGATCCAAATTTTTCGTATAGTGATTTCAAATAAGTTGCAGCAGCAACTGTCGCTTTGATGGGGTCTTGTCTTTCATCAATATACCAGTCGATCTTTAGGCCATATTTTTTTCCGGTGTATGGCATGAACTGCCATGGCCCGACAGCTTGGGCCCAGCTTTTTGCGTTGTTTTGAAAACCAGATTCGGCCATTGCCAAAAAAATCAAATCTCTTGGAAGTCCATGTTTTTCTAGTATGGCCCCAAGGATTGGAGCGTATCTACCTGCTCTAGCGCTATATCTTTCGAAGAAGCCTCTTCCTTTGTTAAGGAAGTAGTCGATCCATTTTTTTACGGAGGCATTATAAACAACAGGGAAGTCAAAATAGTAGTTCTGTAGGTTTAAATGTTCTGCACCGTACAGATAGTATGACTTATCGTCATGGCCAGGAATACTAGAGCTTCCAGTTATCTTAGTTGGATTCTCTGGGTGACTCGTTGGAACAGTGCTTGGGATAACTGTATTATTGCCGACAATCTTTTGAGGTACGCTCTCAACAACTTGCTCATTTTTTGTCGTATCATCACTACCTTGTTGTTGCGTTGAGGTGGTACCACATCCAGTTAAAAGGAGTGCTGATGTTACAGTGGCAAGAAGTGATAGTTTGATGTTATTGCTACTGGTTTGTCTTTTATCTATTTTAAATTCCATGATTAAACAACCCTTATTGTGATACCTAACTCATTCAAGTATCTGAAAGGTTATTATATAATCAATGTTCTTGGTAATTCAACCTTTATAATATATGTTCGCAAATTCCAGTATTTAGGTTAGTTCCGCACATTCCACATAGCCCTTTGCAATCGCTTGCATGAAGAGGTAGCGGGTCGAGAGATAAGAAGAGATTTTCATGAAGAAGCTCTTTTATGTCAATTTTTCTGTTTTTATAAAAATATAGATCCATCTGTGTATCAAAAATATAGATCTCTTCAGTCTCTAAAAATTCCTCTTGCTTTTCGAGAGCTTCAGGTAAAAAACAGGCAGAAACAGTGGTATCTATTGGAAGAACGGTTGCTTCTAGGCAGCGAATACAGGTCGTAACGTAATTCCCAGCAATTGTTGCATTAACAGCGATGTGGTCTTTGTAGTTATCACTAAACCTCCTTCTTAAACATATCTCAATGTTCATGGAGGTTTCTAGCGTTAATGCTCCTTCATCCGATGCTTCTTCATTTAGTTCATTAAGAAGGTCGTTCACCCAATTGCAATTTTCATTTGTTAGGTTGTAAATAGTCTCCCTGTCCTGAGGGATATCAAATATCTTTATTGTTTCTTCGAGGTTGTTTTTCATGGGAGAATTCATTATCACTATCTCAGTTTAATGTCTTGTGGTTTTACACTTTTTTGTGTGGAGTGTAATATTTACAACTAAAACATTTATTATCTTAACCTAGTATATAATTTTTAAGATTGGGGCCATTTGTTGGTCAGCTATTTTTAGGGTCATTTTTTGTAAGTGAGGAGCGATGATTGTTTTAGTTTGTGGTTTTATGGGCGCTGGTAAAACGACACTTATGAAGTCGCTTGTATCATCTTATGGAACTGCAGGGACAATTGGATATGACCTAGATGAAGAGATCCCTAAAAGGGTACCTGCTTTTGGTTCTACGGTTTCTGAAATGATCAATACTATTGGGATTCAATCTTTTAGAGAGATCGAAATTTTTTGCCTTGAAGAGCTACTGAGGGAACAAGAAGGCATGAGACGTGATGTAATAATTTCTCTTGGTGGGGGGGGATTTCACGAAAGGGCGTTAGAACTAATTGAAGACTTTCCTAATGTAATAACAGTCTGGATAAAAATACCGTTTACCCAATGTTTAGAGCGAATAAGAAGTGGTAGTTGTAATGAGCGGCCGTTGGCCAGAATGAGTGATGAGGGGCTTAGACGTCTTTATTTAGATCGAGAAAAGTTCTACTCCATGGCACATGTTCACCTTAATGGTGTTGAAGAAGAGATATCAATCGACAGTTTAAGGATGATTGCTTCGGGCCTTGGCCTTAACTAGACGAATCGTTATTAAAAATGTGATAATTTATAAGTGGTGCGCCAATTTTCCACACGGAGGTAAGATGATTAGGCCAGAAAATGAGACAAATGATAATGTTTTTGCTGGTACCGATCCTGAAAATTTGACTGTTGCTCTTTTGCTTAGTGATCTTGAGGTGACTAGAAATTTTTCTAAAATTTTTAGAAAGGTTGGAGTCGTTCCGCATTATTACGAAGATTTGCAGAGCTTTTGGAATGGCATTTTAGATGCTATGCCATCGTTAGTTATTGTGGATGTTTTAAAAATGAGTGATGGAAATTTTGCTCTTCCAAACCATCCATACGTTAAAAGTGGCGATCTTCCTGTTGCCTTCTTTTATACGAAAGAGACAGCTCCGCTTGTAAACTCAACATATAATATTTTTAATCTTGGGTTGATCTGTGGCGATCAAAGTATTAGAGGACAACTTAAGGCCGTTTTAACTAGAGCAAATAGATTAACAATGATGGATAAAGAGGTTATTAGCGGAAAGATAAAATATGATAAAATGAACATTCAAATGAATAAGTTGGTCAATGTTCTTCAAGAAAATAGAGAGAAAGAATATTGTTCCAAGAGATTGGCAGATGTTTGTAAAATGTTTGAAGAGCTTCGGAGTTCTGGAGAACCTTTTGAAAATTTGTGTGCCAATGTTTTTGAAAAAGTTGATGAGATAGAAAAATTTTCAATGATGGAACTATCTACCAACAGTATTAAACTTCATTCTCCTAAAGCGGTAAGCGATAAATTTATCCATATTCCGTCTGTATGGCTTGGCCAAAAAAGTGAAAACGGTATTGAGCATTTTGCTCAAACTATGGCAACACAAGTTGCTTCGGAACTGTTTGGATCAGAGTTAATTTGTTTGTTAATTAGTGGGACAAATGCTCTTCCGGATGTATTACTTTTTGTTTCAGTATCAGAAGTGATTTTTTTAGAAGATGATCATTGGGACGCGCTAGAAGGATATTTAAGTGGTGTCTATGCTGCAACAAAGCTTGCAGCAACGATGGGAAATAATCAGAAAAATTTAAGAACACCGTGGGACTTAATGTCAAAATTAGACGAGCGTTTTTTTAGTGGTGTTAAAACTGGAGAGCGTTCATTTACTTTAATTGATATTGATTTTAGTTTTTTACTTGCTCAGGTTTCTCAGTTGCCAAAGGTTCGTTTTTATTGGAACGTATTTTACAGAGAGTTCTTTGCAAGAATGGAGAGTTTGTTAAAGCAAGAGTTCGTTCTTGTTAATATGGGTGTTCATAATGTTGGCATCTTGGTTGAAGAAGTGAGCGTAGATGAGTTTTTTCCAAAATTAAAAGAGTATTGCAAGAAATTTTCTTATTGGAGGTTTTTTGAAGATGGAGACTTGGTGTTAACGAAAGATCTCTATCCAACGGTAAAAACGATTCCTCCTTCTGCCGTTGCATATGCAAGGTATCTAGAAGGGTTAGGTAATAGTAGTTATGATAATAGATTGTCATCAGATGAATTGTCTGTGAAAAATTTTGATAAACAACCAACAATGACCTCTTATCCATTAAATGAGAAAACCTTTTAGGTAGAGCGAGTATATGAGATATAGAACACACCTAAAAGTAAATCTTAGTATTTTTGAAAACAATATTGTTAAGTTAAAGAGTTTGGCAAAGGGGTGTGATATCCTTGCAATGGTTAAAGCAAATGGTTATGGCCATGGCCTTGTATCGTTAGTGAGCTTTGCTAAAAGAGAGCAAGGAATTAATGAGTTTGGATGTGCAACACTGGGAGAAGCGATAAGGCTTAGAGACGAGCTCCCTAGTGATGAGTTTGAGATATATGTTTTTTCAGACCTTCAGTTAGATGTTCCTAAGTGTTTAGATTTTTATCTTACGAAAAGAATAATCCCAGTTATCTCCTGTGAGAGTGATTTAGAGACAGTCCTTAATAATCCACTCTTAAAACATCTGCCACTTTGTCTGAAGTTCAATACTGGAATGAATAGGCTTGGTATTAATTATATCAATGCTGAAAATGTTGTTAAAAGATTGAAAGCAAACGGAAGAAAATCTGTCTATCACCTGTTATCTCACTTTGCATCTTCATTTGAGAAAATTGGAGATGGAGATTTTACTTCAATTCAATATGCAAGGTTTAATGAGGTTAAATCTTTGCTTAAGGCAAGTGGTATCGATATTGAGAGAAGTTCAATCTCTAATTCTGGTGCTATCGAACAAAAATTTGCCTTGCATGAAACTCATATTCGTCCAGGTTTAATAATGTATGGACTAAGTAGTTTGAGTAAAGATATTCGTGAGTCGAGTTTTTGGACTGGTCAAAATATTTCAACACTTGAAACGTATGTCATTCGCGCATTTGATGTTAAGAAGGGGACAAGTGTGGGGTATGGAGCTTCCAAAGTTCCAGTTGATGGAACGATTGCGCTAATTGCAATTGGCTATGGTGATGGGTTCCCAACGACATATAGTGGTTTAGAGTTAAATCTCTTTGGCCATAATTGTAAAGTCTTTGGCAGAGTGAATATGGATATGGTTCAACTCTTTTTTCCAAGTCTGCACAGCAGTGCAATCAAAGAGGGCGAGGGTGTTAATATTTGGAGTGAAAATAATGCAGAAGTTCTTTCAATAGCAGATCAAACAGGTATTATTCCATACGAAATATTTTGCCAGTTAACAGTTAGAGTTCCTCGGGTGTACGTTAGATGATGAATGCTAGAGAAAGCGTTGAGCAAGTAGGAGAGTTTGTCTTATCGTCTGTTGATGGTTTGGGCCGTTTTTTTAATTTTTTATTAGAATTTTTTTACTGGTTACTTAAACCCCCATATAGAATACGCAATATTTTTGCGGAGATCTATTTTGTAGGTAACAAAAGTGTGTTTATTATTTTTTTGGCCGGCTCATTTACTGGAATGGTTGTGGCCTATCAAACCTATTTTGGATTTCAGCTGATAAATGTTGATAGCCTAGTGGGCCCTGTCGTTGCTCTAAGTTTGGCAAAAGAGTTGGCCCCAGTACTTTCTGGATTGATTGTAGCAGGAAGGGCCGGCGCGGCCATGGCAGCACAAATTGGGACCATGAAGGTAACAGAGCAGGTTGATGCGCTAGAGGTTATGGGAATTAGTCCGGTTCACTATTTAGCTGTTCCTAAAATTATAGCTGGAACTATTGCTCTTCCGTTATTAACTATATTGTTTCAGTTTGTTGGAAATGTAGGTTCATGGGTAGTTGGAACTAAGGTTTTTGTTATTGACGAGGCTTTATATTTATCTAAAGTGAGCGAATTTATGTATATGGAAGATATTTATCAAGGAGTGATTAAGTCATTTTTTTTTGGTTTTATTGTTGCGTCTATTGGAACGTACTTTGGTTTTCAGGTTAAAAATGGGGCAGAAGGTGTTGGACAAGGGACGAACCTTGCTGTTGTTTGGGGAATGATTACGGTATTAGTTTTAGACTATTTTTTAACAAGTGCTTTAGTTAGAATATTATAATAGAGATTGTAATGAGTGATGAAAATGCAATTGAGATTAGTGGACTCACGAAGATGTTTGGTAAACAGACAGTTCTTGATTCACTCTCATTTGATGTAAAAAAAGGATCTATCACAACGATACTTGGTTTTTCAGGTGCTGGTAAATCCACTTTATTAAAACATATTCTTGGACTAGTACGCCCAACGAAAGGATCAATCTCTGTTCTAGGACGTGATCTGGCGAAACTTAAACCTGTTGAGCTTATGGCCTTTAGACGAAATTTTGGAATGTTGTTTCAGTATGCAGCTTTGTTTGATTATATGAGTGCTTTTGATAATGTTGCTTTTCCAATCAGAGAGTTTTTAAAAGATAGTGAGCAGATGGTTGAGCAAAAAGTTAAGGATTTGCTAGAGTCAGTAGGAATTACTGAAATGTCTTTTTATAAACTCCCATCAGAGCTATCTGGCGGAATGAGAAAAAGGGTTGGACTAGCTAGGGCACTTGCTCTTTCACCCTCTATTATGCTTTATGATGAGCCAACTACTGGACTTGATCCAATAACTACTAACATGGTCAATGAACTAATTGCTGATACGGCCCATAAAAATAAAGGTATGACATCAATAATAATCTCGCACGACGTCAAGGCATCGTTAAAAATTTCGGATTATGTAGCTTTTTTAGATAAAGGTAAAATTGTTGAGTATTTACCAGTGCATGAGTTTGAAAAAAGTAGTAATCCTTATGTAAGGAAGTTTTTAGATTTATGAATGAATTAAAAGTTGGGTTGCTCGCAATAGCTGCCATGGTAGCTGTTGCTTACATGTCTTTTAAAGTTACCTCAAACCAGTCAGGCTTTGGTGAGTACGTACCATATCGCACGATTATGGAAGATGCTTCTGGTATTTTTCCAAAAACACCAATTAAAATTGCTGGGATTAAGGCAGGGCGAATTACAAGCATCGAGCTTCAGGGAAATAAAGCCTTGATTGGCTTTGAAGTTTTAAAGAGCGTTAAAATTAGCAAGGGTGCAAAAATTAAAGTTAGGTCTGTCGGTTTTCTTGGAGATAAATATATAGATATTATCGTTGCCCCAGATGAGCCGATGCTTGCAGCTAACAGTTTTATTGTTTCAGAGATCGGCGATGGGATGGAAGAGCTGGTTAAGAATGCTGGGGATGTTTTAAAAGACGTAAAAATTATCGTGAGAAGCTTGAAAACTTCACTTGCACCAGAGGGTGAAGATTCTCCGATTACAAATATTTTAAATAGCACTAAAGATATGGTTGAAGATTTAAGAACAGCGTCATCTGATCTTAAAGAGATCATGTCCACCAATAAAGGGGATCTGAGGCAGATTGTTGCTAATATAAAAGAGATTACGGAACAGATTGGTTATCAAGTAGATGCGGCAAATAAAGATAGCTTGGTTGCCGATATGAAGCAAATCAAACCTGTGCTGGATAATGTCAAAAAGGTTAGTGAAGATCTTCGAGATGTCATGGAAAGGATAAGAAGGGGAGAAGGAACCCTTGGGAAGCTATTAGTTGACGAAACCATTTCGGATGAAGTGAGAGAGACACTTGCTGGAGTGAAAAAAATGGTCAACAAGGTCGATTCCATTCAGACAGAGATGAGTGCATTCACTGGAATTAACACAACAGGTTCGGCAAGAACGGACGCTGGACTTAAGATCTATCCTTCGCCTGAAAGATTTTATCTTCTAGGGCTTTCTACTAGTGAGATGGGTGTTGTTAACGAAAATGAGACAACTACTATTGAAAATGGAGTTGAAAGCGTAAAAACAACTAAAACTAGAGATAAAGATTCTTTGCTGTTTAATATTCAACTAGGCAGAAAATATCACAACTGGCAGTTTAGAGGTGGCTTGATTGAGTCTTCCGGTGGTGTTGGTCTGGATTACGAGCTGAAGCGGATTCAGACAGTTTTGTCTGCTGAACTTTTCGACTATTCTAAGGACGTAGGGCCAAATTTGAGATTATCTTCCGAGATGTTTATCTGGAACGTCATTTATAGTAAAATAGCGTTAGAAGACGTAGCTTATGATTTTAATGTCACCGTTGGTGCAGGGCTACGATTTACGGATGAAGATATAAAAGGACTACTCGGATTTTTCTTGTAGTAAAACGGTTTTTATGGATAAAAACTGGTTAATTAGAACTGCGACCAATCAGATTCTTGGGCCTGTTACAAAAGACAAGGTCAGGGATTTAATTTGGAAAAAGATGGTTTCACATGAAGATGAATTAGCTTCAGGGAACGGTTTTTGGTTCTATTATCGTGAGCAAATTTTTGTCGAAAAATATATCACTGGATCCGAGGATCAACCATTCGATCCTATTTCAGATTTTAAGAGCGAGCAGGCCAAAGTTGCTTCGGCCAAGGATGTTGTGCAGATAGCACCAAATGTTAAAGATCTTGAATGTCCAACGATTGAAGGAGATAAGAGTGATGCGGATGATCTTCCTCAAGAGTTTCAATATCCTTCTGGAGATGATTTAGATTTTCCAGCTGCTTTTGGTTTAGCTCCAGCGCAAACATTGAGTTCGGTTCCTGGATATTCTGATGCTCATATAGAAAATGTTCGAGAGGGGACACTTGGAGGAGATGAGATTTTTGAGTTTTATTTAGACACAGAAAATAAAGAAGAAGAGTTGAATTATACTCACGACGACAAACAGAAATTCAAATACCCAGATGATAAGGATTTGGAGTCCCCTGTTCTAGCTCAGGTGGAACAGGTAGATAAAAAAGAGTTTAAGTTGGAAGATAATGAAGATGTTGCTACTGAAAATGAAGCAGTTCTTCCATCTGATAATGACTTAGAATTTCCTGAGATTTGAGGAATGAGAAGGATCTTTTTTTTTAGCATAGCTTTTTTTTGTGCCACTGTTTCAGCGCAAGAGTATTTAGCAACTTTAAAACATAATAAAATTTTCCTTGAACCTCTTGATATTGATGGTTACGAGGTAACTGCTAAGTATGAAAAAATGGTTATGGGCCTTTCAATAAAAAAAAAGTTCGATGCTTCTGCAACTGAGGATATCTTTTTTAATAACAATGAATCTTTTAAAAACATAAAAAATAGTTCGTTAAATCGAATCAATCAATTTAATGAAACAGTAAAGATTATTGAAAAATCTTATGATTCTTCAACAAATTACTTTCACTTAAGAAATATCGAGAAATCGCAAAAAAACTATGAATCTCCATTACTTTTGCTGGCCCAGATTGCGTTATACCAACAACTAGGCAACTCTGTGCGAATGGAGATAGTTTTACAGCAATTTATAAGAAAAGAAGCGTATTTACTACTTTTTGATTTAGATCAGCTCGCATACATAAATAGTAGTGAGCGTGAACTATTCTATAAAAATTTTCAAACCGTTATAAATTATATTGCAAAAAATGTACAGGATGATACGTGGAGAGTAATTTTCGTAGAAGCAGTTTCGGATATGGTTGGCGATAAGGAGTTAGGTGGTGTTACGTCATTGTATCTCAAGAGTTGGCCATTGCAAGAGATGAATTCAAAGGCAAGGTCGAAGCGTTACGGTGGGCCTATTTGTTCTTATTGGTACTTTAAGTTAAAGCAGATTGAAGGACTGATTAATGTAAATGAGTATTTAGATTTTTGTTTGACCAAGAAGAGTATTGAAGAGATGACTTCGTTTGATTCTTGGATCTTGCTCTATTATTCAACTGCAGACAGTGGAAAAAGATTGGCAATCAGAAACAAACTTAAAGATGTAGCTAGTAATGAGAATAGTTATGTTAAGTTTATTAAAATGCGTATGCTTAGAAATGAGGTTTATTCTGAGATGTTAAGTGGTGTTTCGACTATTGCGAAGTTGCCACTGTTTAGAGTTGAAAGGGATTTTTATAAAGAATTATTTAAAAATAAAGAGGCACTTCCGCTTGCGACTTATCATCTTTTAAGGTTGGGCGAAAGAGGAGAGGAGTTACTACTGTGGCCAAGTCTTCAAAAAAAATTATAAAGAAAATTAGCAGTGATATTTACGTTTACCCCACAGACACTGTTTGGGGGGTAGGTGCAAATATTTTTTCGAAAGAAGGCGTTGCTAAAGTAAGAGCGATAAAAAAATCTGATTCATTAAAACCTATGTCTGTTCTTTTTGATTGTGTTGAAAATTTTTGCTCCTATTTCTCATTACCATCAATATTTGACCAACAGTTCCTCACTAGTTTTTTTTCATTGGAGAGCACTGTTTTGTTACCTGTAAGTTGGCTTGTAAAAGAGATCCCAGAATGGGTAATTTGTAATAGCGATTTTGTCGGCTGTAGATGTTTAGATAGTAGTGTTATAAAAACTGTCATAAGCACTGCTGGAGGGGTCGTTACAACATCGAGCTTAAATCTTTCTGGGGGAGAACCTATCGTTAGTTATGATGAGGCTAAAGATTTTGTTAAAACTAATATAGAGTTTGCAAAAATTATAATAGATAGTAGTAGTAGTAGTAGTGTATTCTCCGATAGATTAAGTGGAGTCGCCTCTACTCTTGTAAAATACGACGGAGTGAATTTTTCTATTATAAGAGAGGGTAGATTAGCAAATGAGCTTAGAAATAGAGTTGGATTATTGTCAGCCTGACTTTTACCGTTTTTCGCAAGACTCAATTATTCTCGCCAAACATGCTGCGATGGCCATTTCTGCAGTTACTAATGTAATGGATCTTTGCGCTGGATGTGGAGTCGTTGGACTTGAGTTTTTTCGTAAAAGTAATCATGCTAAACCCTTCACAATTGATTTTGTAGAGTTGCAACCTGAGTTTGCTCCGTATTTAAGAAGTAATATTGCAAATTTTGGAGAATCAAAATTTAGTATTATTAACAGATCATTTGTGGAGCTGGGTGTAAATTTTTATAGTAAGTATGATTTAGTTCTTTGTAACCCACCTTACTTTGAAAGTGGTAGTGGAAAACGTTCGGATAATATTTTAAAAGACAACTGTCGTTTTTTTGCGGATGGTAGTTTTGAGAAATTATTACAAAAAATTGTCGAACTGTTAAATAATGATGGGTCTGTATTTATGGTTATTAGAGCGGACGTAGCAGGAAGGATTGCGTTGATAAAAAGATACTTTTCAAATATTTTAATTACAGAAATTGGAAAAGGGAGAGTGATAATTTCTACTAACACTGGTTAGGTTAGTTACTAACCTCTTGCTAATGAAAATTGTCTAATTCTTTGGACAAGAAAATTTACAAGATCCTCATCTGTTCCAAAGACATCATCAATTAACTCAGAGCTAAGAAGAAAATCTTTTACTCGGATACCAACTTGGTTTAGAGATTCTACTAGGTACAGACCAGCAATATTCTCACCGTTAAATGATCTGATAATCTCTTTACGGGCATGGTTAAACATCTCTGACTCAGTAATATCGTCAGGAATTGATGTTAGGCCCATCTTCTCCTC
>DYOQ01000043.1:20748-26059 GCA_020720455.1 Bdellovibrio sp. | reverse complement strand
TCAACTTACATTAAACAAGAAAATTATATTTACGACGAAAGAGCTTGCTTTTGAACTTGGAAAATCTACAGCATCAATTTCACGATCATTAACGTCGCTATGCAAAGATGGCGAAGTGGTAAAATTAACAAGAGGGGTATGGGCCAATATTAACCATCTGCAATTTACTCCTTATGGTGCCTGTTCATACCTACTTGCCAATGAACAAGGTTATGTCTCATTTTTATCAGTACTCCATCGTCATAACATCATCTCTCAAATTCCATCTACCATTCAAATTGCAACGACAGGACGAAATAGAGTTTTGAATACATCAATTGGTGATTTTGAATTTATTCAACTGTGCCCAGAGTTAATGCAGGAGGGATTTTCGGTATGGGGAGATGGTGTAACATATAATATAGCAACAAAAGAGAAGGCACTTCTTGACTGTCTTTATATTTCGACAAGGAAAGGAAACCGTTTCAACTATTTCCCTGAGATAAGCTTGGAAAAAATTAGCAAAAAAAAAGTGTTAGCTTTAGCGAAAAGATTAATTAAACACCCATCGATTTATGTTGCTGTAAGAGATAAAGTCGATGAATTTTTTTATCTCTAAAATCTGTTGGAATTGACCACTCAGAAATATCTTTTACTTTGTATTTTTCTAAAATAGATGGATCAAGCTTAAAACTTCTTTTGTTATTTGAAAAATAGAGAGTGCCATCACTACTTAGTAACTTCATGCAACTATTTACAATCTCTACTTGATCTTTCTCTACATCAAACAAGAGATTTTTTTTGCTCTCATTTGAAAATGTTGGAGGATCTAAAAAAATCAGATCGAATTTTCTACTCTCATTTTTTAAAAAAAGAATCACATCATTAACAATAAAATCATGGAAGTCTAACATCAGTCCATTTTTAGTAAAATTTCTCTTTGCCCACTCCATGTAGGTTGATGATTTATCCACACTCGTAACATTTCCACCACCAAAGGCCGCAGCAACACTAACTGCACCTGTGTAGCTAAATAGATTTAAAACCTTCTTCCCACGAGAAATTTTTGACAGCTTTTTCCTTAAAACTCTGTGATCCAAAAAAAGGCCTGTGTCTAAGTAGTCATGCGGATTAATAAGAAATTGCAAATCTCCCTCTTTTACAACGACTTCCTCTTTTTTCTCATTAATCTTAGAATATTGAGATTTGCCACTTCGCTCTTTTCGCTCTTTAAAAATAATTTTTTTCTCATTTCCAATAAACAAATTAATAATCGCTTGGGTAACATCTCGTAGATGTTTTTCTCTAAGCGCTTCATCAACATCAGCAAGACCTCGCTCATAAACAATAACATAATCTCCATAGACATCGACAATATATGGGTAGTCTGGAATATCTCTATCATATAGCCGATACGCCGTGGTATTTTCCTGTTTTAAATAACCTTTTAATTTTTTCTGATTTTTCTTCAGCCTATTTTCAAACTCTAAATTTATTTGTGAATCAGTCACTTATTTACCTTGAAATTGTGGTTGCCTTTTTTCAAGAATAGCATCTACACCTTCAAAATGGTCACTAGTTCTTTGAACAATTGCTTGAAAAGATGCCATAAGCTCAAGGCACGCTTCTGCGCTAGAGTTTCGGGAATGTTTCAGGGCCTGCTTCATCATAGAAACAGGAACTGGAGCGTTACTTGCAATCTCACTTGCAAGGGCGATTGCTCCTTCTAATCCATCTTCTGTAATATAATTAACAAGGCCAATATCTTTGGCCTCTTTTGCATCAATAATTCTTGCTGTGAGATAAAGCTCCATTGCTTTTGCATAACCAACTACTCTTTGCAAAAAGAATGGGCCACCATCACCTGCAACTAAACCTATTTTGGAGAATGTAACTCCAAATCTAGCTTTTTCTGAAGCTACTCGCAAATCACACATCGCTGCCAAATCACACCCTGCACCTACTGCTGGGCCATTTACATAAGCAATGATTGGAGTTCTAATCGCTTCAATTGTTCGAGGAATCTCTTGAATCCCTCTTAAATAACGATTTCTAAGCTCCGCAGACTCACCTTCAAACATCTCCGTTTTTGACTTCATCGCTTTAAGGTCACCGCCAGCACTAAAACATCTCTCTGCACCAGTTATGATAATGACTCTAATGCTATCATCAATGTCTGCAAATTTTAAAACATCGGTCAACTCTTTAACCATCACAAGAGTGATAGCATTGCATGATTCAGGACGATTTAACGTAATCAGGAGGGAATACCCCTCCTGATTCACTAAAATCTCTTTGAAAGAGTTTTTATACATACTATTTAATATCCCAAGTATCGCCTGAGTTTAGGAGATCCTGCATCTTTCCTTTTCCAGATTTTTTAATTGCAGAGTCAACCAACTCTTGAAGATCTTGATCGTAAGTTGTTTTCTTACTATCGTAAAAAACGCCAAGCGGTAGAGGAAATCCAGCTTCAGTATTAAATCTACTTAACATGAATGCTAAGACATCATCCGTTGAAAAAGCGTCGTGAACAATTAGATCACTCTCTTTAACTCCGTTCTCTCCAATCGTTACTACACTTGGCCTAATACCATCCATCACAATACCTTTATCTTTATTCTTTCCAAAGATCATCGGCTTGCCATGTTCAAGCTTCATTGTCGTGTCATCACGAGTCGCTTTATTTGTAAACCGATCGCTACCTTTATCGTTAAAGATAACACAGTTTTGAAGTATCTCTACAACACTTACACCCTTGTGATTATATGCCGCTAACAAAATCTCCTGCATATGTTTTGGATCGGTATCAATTCCTCTTGCAAAAAATGTTGCATCTGAACCAAGCGAAACGCTCGCTGGATTAAAAGGGTGATCCACTGATCCTTGCGGAGATGTTTTAGTAACAGCGCCCTTCTTACTTGTCGGGGAATACTGTCCCTTGGTTAGTCCATAAATCTGGTTGTTAAAAATAATAATATTAAGATCAATATTTCTTCTTACCGCATGAATAAAATGGTTTCCACCAATTGCTAAAGCATCACCGTCACCTGTTGCAACCCAAACACTTAAATTTGGATTTTGGGCCTTAACACCAGTTGCAATAGCTAACGCTCTACCATGAATGGTGTGCATCCCATAAGTCTCCATATAGTATGGAAACCGTGATGAACAACCGATACCAGAGACAAAACAGACATCCTCTCGTTTTTTTCCGAGCAATGGCATGACATTTTGAATGCTAGACATAATAGCATAGTCACCACATCCTGGACACCAACGCACTTCCTGATCACTAACAAAATCTTTCTTTGTATAACTTGGACATTCACTCATATTACGCCTCTCTTATAGTGTCTCTAGTTCTTTGTTAATAACATCAAGCAGATCAGAAATCTTAAATGGAAGACCTTTAATCTGGTTGTACCCAATCGCATTGCACTGAAACTTCATATTCAAAAGATCCTTCATCTGGCCAAGATTTAACTCAGGAACAAGAACCTTTTTGAAACCTTTCAAAATATCTCCAATATTTTTTGGCATTGGATGAATATATTTCAGATGGCAAAGCGAAACTTTCTTACCTTGACGTCTTGCCTCTTCAACGGCCATATGAGTTGCGCCGTAAGTTCCACCCCAAGAGACAACAAGAAGATCACCTTTGCTATCACCTTCAAGTGTCTGTAGCGGAATACTATCAGCAACTCTTGCTATTTTCTCATTTCGAATATCACTCATCACTTGATGATTTTCTGGATCATGACTTACTGATCCTGTCTTATCTTGCTTCTCAAGTCCACCAACTCTATGTTCAAACCCTGGAGTACCTGGGATGGCCCAAGGACGTGCCAAAGTTTTTGGATCTCTTTCATAAGGAAGAAATTTGCCATTTGCACTCTTCTTTAAATTTTTCTGAGTATGCTTAAGGGCCGGATACTCTTTCTCCACATTTGGAATCAACCACGGCTCAGCACCGTTACCGATGTAACCATCTGTTAGCAACACAACTGGAGTCATATACTCAAGAGCAAGTCTTGACGCCTCATACGCCATATGAAAACAGTCATTAGGTCTTGTAGCAGCAACAACGACTAGCGGACTCTCACCATTTCTACCGTAGAGCGCTTGAAAAAGATCTGACTGTTCTGTTTTCGTTGGTAGTCCTGTTGAAGGGCCACCTCTTTGAACGTTAACAATTACTAGCGGTAGCTCAAGCATAACCGCTAAACCCATCGCTTCACCTTTAAGTGCAAGACCTGGGCCTGAAGTTGTTGTACACGCAAGAGCTCCAGTATACGCAGCACCAATAGCACTACAGATACCAGCTATCTCATCTTCCATCTGACAAGTTTTTACCCCGTGATTTTTAAATCTTGCAAGCTCCTGAAGAATCTCTGTTGCAGGAGTAATTGGATACGAACCAAGGAAAAGTGGAAGCCCGGCCGATTCCGCTGCTTGCATTAATCCCCATGCAGTTGAAACGTTACCACTAACGTGCCGATATTTACCCGACTTAATTGTTGCCGATTTAATATTGTAAGTTGAAATCTGAACCCCTGTTGATTCTGCATAATGCATTCCGGCCTTCATCGCTGCAATATTTGCTTTTGCTAAAACAGGATTTTTCTTCTCAAACTTCTCATTAATCCATCTCTCTGTCGATTCAGAATCTCTACCAAAAATAAAAAACGTTAACCCAAGAGCGTAGAAATTTTTACATCTCTCTTTAATTTTTGTAGTCAGATCTAACCCTTCTAGCGCCGCAATTGTCTGAGAACTAACCGGCACCTTGAGGACTTTATAATCATCTAATTCACCACTCTCAAGTGGATTTTTAGAGTATCCCGCCTTTTTTATGCTCGCATCATCAAAAACGTCTATGTTAACAATCAATGTACCACCCTTTCTCACCCATCTTAAATTTGCTTTAAGAGCAGCGGCATTCATCGCAACAAGTACATCTGGTTCATCACCAGGAGTACTTATCTCTTTTGAACCAATATTAACCTGAAAGCCAGAAACACCCGCGACGGTTCCTTGTGGGGCCCTAATTTCAGACGGATAATCTGGAAAAGTTGCAACATCATTTCCCATCAACGCAGAAGCATCTGAAAAACGATTTCCAGTAAGCTGCATCCCATCCCCAGAGTCACCCGAAAATCTAATAACAACACTGTCTAATTCTTTCATTGAAGATTTCCTTATTTTAAGTAGTGGTTAACAAAAAAACGAATTATTTAATTGTAATAAATACTCCCACAATCTTTTTTTGTAAATAAACTTTCCAACTTTTTATAGCTGATAATTTTAGGGAGTCTTTTTTAGCGCAAAA
>DYOQ01000043.1:0-20648 GCA_020720455.1 Bdellovibrio sp. | reverse complement strand
GGATTTTATAAAAATTTCCAAGGCCAGTTCGAACCAAGTATACATCATCGGTCGAAACAGTTGAAGATGATATAATGGATTCCATTAAGCTATTCTGATAAAAACAATCGGGAATATTTCTATCAATATTTGCAAAAGTTGAAGACATCTCACAGCGTGCATGATCTCCAAAAATATCACCCTCGCAATCAATAAGTTTATTGGCAGAAAAAGATGCTCGTAAAGTTACCTGATTAACCCCTGAAACAATATTTGTTGTTGTCGTTCCAAGAAAATGAGGATCTGAAAAATCTGGCGCTTCCAATGGAGGGGCCGAATTTGCAAAAGGGCAATATGGCAAAGAGGCATCTTTTGTAATTCCAACCAATGTAAACTGGACACTTCCTTGTTGTACATTTTCAATAGATATCACACCACCTGGCGGCACAAAACCACCTAATTTATACGGTCTAGCATAAATTAAACTTTCATCAAATTTGTCATGACAGACGTTGTTGTGATCAATCACAGTGCTATCACTGACCAATACTCCAAAACAATTAATGTCAGCAATTGATGTCGGAGGGAGTGCAGATCGCTGTCCCAATCCATCAGCACTCAATGAATGTCGCAATTCCTCTAATGTTGGAACTCGAAGTGATATTAATGTCATCTCACCAGATTTTTGTCCGCAAGAATAAAAAAACACAGTGAACAACAATGAGAAAAAAATTATCCGGAATATCTTGAACATATAAAACACCCAATCGTTTTTAAAATAACAAATATAAGCGATAAAAAATGCTACAAATAAAAAAACAATTTGCAAACTATAAAATAAAACAGTTCAATTTTATCTCCTCTAATCATCATCTGACATAACGGATTTCAAACTAACCTTTGCGCCATTTGAAAACAGTTAACTATTGTGGTAAAAGATATCTAGTATTAAAAACGTCAAAACGTGCTCTGGCGCGAACTAGAGGAGAAAAATTTAGTATTAAAAGAGCGAGCGTTGATCGGAGAAATTATCGCTCATCTAGCAGAGATTGAAACGAGGAAACTTTACTGCGATCTTATGTATCATTCGTTATACGATTACTGCACAGAAGAGCTTGGATACACTAACGATCAGGCATACAGAAGAATTAGTGCGATGAGACTTTCAAAACAGTTGCCGCAAATAAAAACGAAGCTTGAAAATGGTAGCATTAGTTTAAGTTCGGCCAATATGTTTTCCACTCTTATTAAAGATTCAAAAATGGAAAAGGGTGAGCAGGTCGAGGTGATCAGACTTTCAGTTTCCATTTCAAAAGAGACACTAGCGAAAATTGAACAGGTTAAAAGTTTGTACTCCAAGAAAAACAGAAATGGTGAATCTCTCGACCTGGACAAGGTTTTAGATATGATGGCGCAGGTGGCGCTGATTATACTTGACGGTAAATCTATCTTGTGAATAAAAACAAGTTGCAAACTATAAAACAAACGGTAAAATAAATAAGTCATATATTATGGAGGATCTGTGAGGCATATTACGCTACTTTCATTAATTTTTAGTGCGATCTATTCCTACTCTCCCCACTTATATGCTGACACATGTACCTATGACGACGATACCGATTCAGAACTATCTGACAAAATGTCGACCTGTAACGCTACAAGCGGAAAAGAGTGGTCATGCTCACTGAATCGATGTCTTAAAGCAGAGGAGATGACGGCCCTTCGACATGCATATCAAGAATGCGAAGAAGATACTGATGCAACAGAGAGTGAGAAAAAAGAGTGCTACGATGCCGCAGCGATCAGTGCAATCCAAAGCGATCATGAAGATATAAATCTAACTTATGATTACTCAAGCAAAAGACCAACACAAATAGTTTTTGCAACCTCTTTAGCACTGGCAACCATTATGGTCGCAGGCAAAATGAAAGAAAAATCTGATGTACAATCTTGTCTTTCGAATAACATCTTTACCATCGCGTCAGTAGCGGGTATCGCAGGAGAAGTTTACAATTACTACGCACTAAAAGATAAAGTCAAAGATATAGAAGAAGACTATAAGAAAACTACTCTACCAGAAGGCGGATATGATGCTCAACACGCTGCTTTTAAATATTTAAAAGAGATTCATGATGAGGTTGCAAATACGGCCGAGAGAAAAAGGCTTGTGTACTATATCGTTGCTGGACTTTACGGTGTGGCCGCAACAGTTGCCGCTCTTGAGCTAACAGGTATTTTAGCAAAAAAATGTACAGTCTCTAGCGCTTGGAATACTGAAAACCGGATCGCTCAAGTATCTATGCCAACATCTCTTACATCTTTCTTATTACCATCTGCGATTGCAAAGGATTCAACGACTACAGATACAACCGACGACGACAATACTACAACAACAGATCCTAACATCACAAAAGTAAATACCGATGTCGGCACAAGTAACGAGTTAATGTATCTCGCACTATTTGGAATTGGAGGTGGTGTTGTGGGAAGTTTTTTAATCCCAGATGGAATTAAAAAAGCGATAACAAGTTCGGCCGGAATTGCGATAGTCTCAGGAGTTGCCGCAATCTTAAGTTTCAAGCTAGCAAAAGATCATAACGATATAAAAGACCAAGCAAAGAACAATGCCAAACTTATTGAATCAACAATGAGTGGCTTTACTGAAACTATGAGTAGTTTTTGTTCAGAAGGAAGAGACGATCTAAGTGTACCTAGATGTTACTGCTACACAGCTGAAAATGTAAAAGATACATCTAAAACAAATAGTACTACTTGCCAAAACTACTGGGCACAAAGAGATAAAAACTATTATGTTGAGGCCACAGACTATTCAGGAAACTCATCGTCGACATCAAATAAAGGATGCTTAACAATGACTCAACAGTTCGATGCAAATTGCGACTGTCGTAAATTTACAATGAAGGATGGATCAAACGCCTGCTATAAAACAATGATCCCAGTAAATAGCTTTAAAGGAAGTGGGGTTGGTACCGCCGTCACTACACTTACAGATGCTGCTAATAAAGTAACAAGTGGTGAGCTCGGCACCGCTGGAAGTATCGATGCAAATGCGGTTACAAACGCTGCAAATGCGTTTAGAAAATCGGCAGATACAAACTTAGAAAAATTTAATGAGAAAGCAAAAGAGAAACTAAAAATAAATGGTTCTGTTGCTAATAAAATGGTTGCCTCACTTGCCACACCACAGTTAAAGTCGGTATCAAACAAAAATGGAATGCTAAGCGGAATGAGTACCTCTTTATCAGGAGAGAAATTAAAAGATATCCAAAAAGCGATCAAATCGACCGGTATTAAAATTGGAAAAGAGGGCCTCTTTTATGATGAGAAGACAGTGGGTGGAAAGAAAAAAGATAAAGAGGACTCAGTTGATATGAGCTTCTTAGATGGCAGCAGTTCAAAGTCAAAAAATAAGAGTGAGATCGATTTTATGAACCAAAAATATAAGTACAAAGCAGAAGATATAAACGATAGCAAGGATAAATCTATCTGGGAAATTCTCTCTGATCGGTACATTAAAACTGGCCTAAAATTTCTATTTAACGATGAAAAATAGTATTACCGATGAGATGATTTTCGGACTTTCTACTGAGCATCTCGCGTTGTTTAAAGAAAATATTTACGTTCATCAAGATATTGCTGAACCTCTCATTCAACTTATAACGAAAGCTAACGAATATGGCATTGGATTAGAAATAGCTAGTGCTCACCGAACGTTTAAGAGACAAGAACTCATCTGGAATGAAAAGATGAATGGAGTAAGGCCCGTCCTTGATAAACACAGTAACCCCATCGACATGTCACAGCTTGATGAAGAAACAAAAGTTAAAGCGATCTTAAATTGGAGTGCGATCCCAGGGCTTAGCAGACACCATTTTGGAACAGACCTTGACGTTTACGATCAAAGGGCCGCACAAAAAAATGACTACCGATTAAAGTTAATAACTCCAGAGTATGAAGCAGGAGGGATTTTTGAAAAATTGGCAGATTTTTTAAATGAGTATTTAAACGATGCAAGCTGCCCTTTTTTTCGTCCCTATTCAGTAAAGGGTGATGGCATTATGCCAGAACCATGGCACATTAGTTTTCAATCTATTGCTGAAAAATTCACCAAACAGTTCAACATACATAAAGCGATCGAGATAATTAGGACATCCGACATAATTGGTAAAGAAACAATCTGCTCACTTTTTGAAGAACAGCGCTTTTCTGGAACTAGCTTTGAAGAGCTAGTTCTTAAATTTCGAAATATCTAACTAAAGACCGACTAGGAAAATAGTTCCTCATTCTAAACTAACGATAACTTTAATTTTTTTTACTTTTCTAAATACCGAACCACTATCCAGAGATTTTCATCGTGGGTGAAAAGAATGGATAATGCAGCAAGAAAACTAAACGAAAAAACGACCTTGGATGATATCGTCCTTAGCAAAGAAGATATCAAAGCAATGAAGATACCTGTTAAGCAGGTCTTTGAAATTCTCGAAGATGGGACGAAATACTCCCCTCTTTGGCAAGAGGATCTAAAAGCGTACCTTCGAATGAACGGTACTCTTTTTAATAGCGCAAAAGTTAGAGCATACGGTGACGAAGAGTGGACAAATCTTGCAGGCCATCCAACGTTTAGCCGAAGAGGTGCAAACCAGTCAGACAAATTAAAATCACAAAAAAACAGATTCCACCTTTTACTAAGAGGTGTTAAGCAAGGCCCCTTTACAGAAAAGGAGGTCAAAGATGAGTTAACCAAAAGAACTATCTTGTATACAGATTTTGTGTCTATTGATGATGGAGTAATTTGGCATAAACTTTATCAAGTAAAAGATTTTGACCGTCGAGGAGAAGGGCCTACCGAACTGCCAGCATCTCCAAATAAACAAACGCTAATGAATACAAAAAATGATGAAGATTTTGATTCATCAAATAAAACAAATATGGCATTAGCAGGTCTGGCCAAGATCAGTCAGAGTGCAAAAAATCAAAAAATAAAAAGTGATGCAGGAACAAATATTGCGTACATTGCCAATAAATTTACAACCGGAAAAAGAGCAAAACTACTCTTAGCTTCATTCTCTCTTACATTTATTTTGGGTCTTATAATATTTGCAATGAGCGATCCAAATAGTGACGATCCATTTAAAAATGAGACCGCCAAGATTATACTGTCTGGCCCAGTAACAAATCCAGCAGACACTTCAACGAACAGCGACAAAAATAAAAATGATAGTATAAAAATAGAAAAAAAGATAACAGCGAAGAAAAATAATCCTAAACGTGAAAACAGGTCAACCTCTGTCACTAAAGTAGAAGAAGATAATAATACCAGATTTGTCGAACCAACATTTGAACCAGAGGAACAAAATAATGATGAAAGAAAATCCGTAAAAGCTCACAGAAGGCCATCAGGTGGCAAACGAAAAATAGCATCAACCGATGGTTCAGATGATTCTAGCAGCATGGAAGAAGAGGAGGTCATCGAAGAGGTTTTTCCAGAAGATATTAATAAAAACATTGAGAATGATGAACAAGAGTTCAATATGGAAGAGAGCAAAGAAGATCTTAAAGTACCCTTACAATATCTTGGCGATGACGGCACGTATCAAGATGGAGAAGAACTGTACGATTGATACCACTCATGTTATTCCTACTCTATGAAAAATATTTTAAGGCGCTTTACTTCTCCCCAACAGAAAAATTCCTATTTTGTTACGCTCGAAGGAATTGAAGGATCTGGGAAGTCGACCCAGATTACAAACATCTCCGATTTCTTTTCCACTAGAGGGTATACTGTCACACTTCTACGTGAGCCAGGAGGGACAAAATTTGGAGAAAATCTTAGAAATGCCATCCTTTCAAGTGAAACAAAGATAACTGCAATTTCAGAAGCATATCTATTTGCCGCATCTAGAGCGCAACTTTTACAAGAAAAAATCTTACCAGCACTTTCAAAACCAAATAACATTGTTATATGTGACCGCTATCTTGATAGCTCTATTGCGTATCAAGGGTTTGCATCTGGCCTAGGAATGGAGAGTATTTTAAACATTCACCTTCCTACCCCACTTAACATACTTCCTGACCTAACCATCTATTTAAAAATTTCATTAGAAACATCATTAAATAGACAGGCATTAAGAAATAACAAAAAAGATTATTTTGAATCAAAAGATATGAGCTTTCATAAAAAACTAATAGAGGGTTACGATGCGGCAGCAGAACTGTTCCAGAATAGAGTTGCTACCATAAATGGAGAGAGTTCTATTGATGATATTTTTGCTCTCATCACCCCATACTTAAAAAGAGTTGTCGGTGAATAAACTCTTAACCATGTATCAACAAAACAAATTGTCCCCCTTTATAATCTATAAAGGTGAACAGAGCTTAGTCGCAAATCATGTAACACAATTACTACAAACAGTGCTCTCAAAAGAAGAAGGGATTGCGCCAGAAAAGGCCATCGCCAAAATTGCAAATGGCCATCAAGACATACTCTTTTTAAACCCTCAAGAAGAGAGTAATTACAACGTTGATGATTTAGGCGAATTTTTCTCTTTTATACAGTTTTCCCCATACCATCTAACAAAGAGATTTATTGTCTTTAACTCTAGCGAAAAATTAACGACAACTGTCTCAAATAAGCTACTTAAATCTCTTGAAGAGACTCCTCCGAACATAATCGTAATATTTATAGCGCCTAAAGAGTTCTCTTTCATTCAAACAATAGAGAGCAGAGCATTTATAATGAGAGGGCATGGCGAAGAGATCCATCAAATGATAGAGGCAATGCCTCTAGGTAAAATCGAAGCAATCGAACAGAGTTCTCTTGCCCAAAACGTAAAAGAGATTTTAATTGAGATAATCAAAACAAAAAATGGCATCCATAAACTTGGAACAGTTTTAAGTGGAAATAAAACAGTTGCCAGTGACATTGCCAAAGTTTTACTGGAAATTCAGGCCGGAATTGAATCTGACTATGAATTAAAAGATCACTTCTTGCGCAGTATTAAACTATTTCAATCATCTCAAACATATAATAGTTCATCATTTGCAAGAACATCTATCTTGATTAGAGATTTACTTGTTGACAGTGATTCTAAAATCTCACAATATTCATAGTTATGGAAATACAAGATCAAGATGGCCAAGAGCAACAAGAGCAGCAAGACGTTACGTCTCAAGAATATATAAATAACACTAAGTATAAGGATGGGGACATTTTAAAGTTTGTCAGAGTCCGGTTTCCTGGAAATGCTAAATCATTTCAATATCACGTTGGAGACAAAGAGTACGCGTACGGCCAAAAGGTAGTTGCAATGAGCGATCGCGGAATGGCGATTGGCCATGTCAACTCATTTCCTTTTGATGCCCCATTTAGTACCTCGCTACTCCCTTTGCAGTACATCTCAAAAGTGGCGATGGAAGAAGATATTATCGAAGAGAAAAAATTAATCGAGAGCGAGCGCCAAGCAGAGAGAGTCTGTTTGGACTTAATAGAAAGACACCAGCTAGATATGAATCTAACCCATGTTGAATTTACCCAGTATGGAAAAAAAGCGGTGTTCTACTTTACCTCTCCTGGCCGCGTTGATTTTAGAGGATTAGTTAAAGATCTAGTCTCTGGCCTAAAAATGAGAATTGAACTGAGACAGATTTCTGTTAGAGATCGGGCCGCAGCAATTGGTGGCATTGGCCCTTGTGGCCGAGTTTTTTGCTGCTCATCTTTTCTTAATAAGTATGGCCAAGTTGGAATTAAGATGGCCAAAAACCAAGGTGTCGCCCTTAGTGGTAATAAAATAAATGGCCCTTGCGATCAGCTTAAATGTTGTCTTCAATATGAGGATCAAGTCTATACAGATAAGAGAAACCGTTTGCCAAAGCAAGGATCAATAATCAAAACATCAAATGGCGATGTAGGAAAAGTTTTAAACCTCTCAATTCTTAATGAACAGTTTGTGCTGCTAACATCAAGTGGTACCAAAAGACGTTACGAAGCAGCGATGTACTCAAGAAAAGAGAGCTCTCAGCCTCTAAATTTTCCAGCAATTTTTGATAACATTACAGATGAAACAACAACGCTAATCAAGGCCCCAAGACTTGAAGTAGATACTCAGACTGAACAGACTCCTATTACTGTAGAAATGGCCCAACCAATAGATAACACGGTTCTCGACATCGAGAACGAGAACGACAACGACAACGACAACGAGAATGAGAGTGAACCTGAGGCAACAACAAATACTGGCAAAGAGAAGGGCCCAGAAAAAGAAGAGCGAAACAGTAGGGAAAAACATTTTAACAAAAACCACCGAAATAAAAATAAATTTAAGAAAAATAACCACCAACAAAACAAAAAATCTTAACTTTTCTACTCCTCAATATTTTACAAGTTAGATAAACCATTTTATCATTTTAAAAAATAATCATGGATGTGTTATGCCTAAATTTAATTTTTCTAATTTTAAAACAGTCTTGGCCTCACTTTTTTTTATTTTGGGTCTCAATTATCAAGTTTTTGCAGGCGAAGATAGTCTTTACGATTTTAAATGGCTTGATCCCGATAAAAAAGTCTATGTTTTGCAAAACAAAGTGTATGAGAAAAAAAATAGTTTTTATGCAAACATTGGTTATGGCCTAGGAATTTCAACAGATTTTCAATCGGCAAGATCACTTCAAGCAAAGGTGGGATATTTTTTTCTTGAAGAGTGGGGTATCGAAGGTATCTACTCTTCTATTTCTAACTCGGATAACGAGACGTATGAGAGTTTAAGCTTCTCAAGCCAAACCACACCGTTTATTCGTAGATATAACGATTATGTAGCAGCAATGGCAATTTTCTCTCCGTTTTACGGAAAAATTAATACCTTTAACATGATCTACTATTTTGATATCAATTTTGGACTTGGTGTCTCTAAAATTAATGGTGAAAGCAATAGAACTGCATTCATTGCGGGCGATGCCACTCAAGTTAAAAATTTTACCGCTGAAAGCTATACTGGCCTAATCTATAAATTTGAGGGCAGGGCCTACTTAACAAAAAATTGGAACGTTAACGTCACTTACATCTCAAACAACTTTAAAGCTGATAGTGCTAAAGAGGTTGGGAAAACTACATTATATGGAACTCAAGACGTAATTTTTGCTGTCGGATATAGCTTATGATTTATACAAAGAGCAAAACAACTTTTAGTTTGTTAGTTTTACTAATCTGCCTCTTTCCAGCTACCTCGTTTAGCTCGATGAAATCGGCAATTAAAGAGGGACAGAAAATCTTTTTTGGCGCCACCAATGGAGATTACAAAGATTTAGCAAGTGTTGCAAAAACATTAATGGAAGAAGAAGTCTACTTCGCAGCGATCCCTTTTTTAAAAGAGGCCTTGTATATTAAAGCTGATACCACCGTTGATAAAAATTTTGATAACGCCTTAGAAAAAATTATTTTAGAAGTTGGGAAAGATCAGTTTTCATCTATGGATCTTGAGGTACTAAAAAAATCCAACGCTCCTGCTATCAATCTAGTTATTGCAGATAAGCTTGTCAGAAAAAACAGTATCGATGAGGCACTTACTTATCTAAATAAAGTAAGTGATGATAGCTTTGCATATGCTCCAGCTATGATGCTTAAAGCTTATCTTTTAAGTAAACAAAGTAAGTATGATGAAGCAGTGGATACCTATAAACTCTGCCTTGAAGATGCAGAAAAACAGCGTAGCAAATTTGATGATATAGAGCACCTCGAAAGATCGTACCAATTTATAAAAGATAGTTGTAATATTTCAGTAGCAAGAACTCTTTACAAAGCAGAGCGATTTAAAGAATCATCGGATTACTACAGATCAATTCCTAAAACATCGTATAAGTGGCCTTCAATTTTATTAGAAGATTCTTGGAACAGTTATAGGTTAAAAGATTACAGCCGATCAATTGGAAGACTATTAACGTTTAGATCTCCTATTTTAAAAGATTATTTTTTTCCAGAGGCCGAAGTATTGAAAGCTATGGGTTATCTGGAACTATGCTTGTGGGATGATGCGCTTGAAGTAATAAAATATTATCAACAAGTCTACTCTCCTGGTGGCCAAAAACTGATCGAACTGCTCAAATCCCCAAAAGATGAGAAACAGTATTATGTTAGGATGTCTCTAAAAACAAATAAAAAAGAGGCCGTGAACAATTTTCCATTTCTTGAAAACTCAATGGAGAATATCCAATCAAGACCTTATTTTATTTCAAGTATGTACCATCTTAAAAAATTTGCAAAAGAGTATAAAGTCTTTAAAATCGTAATCGATGCTAACAAAAAAGATAAATCGCTCCAAAAAAGTAACTCCTATAAATTTGCAAAAATTCTTCTTTATAACTTGAAAGAGTCAAAAAAAGATCAGATCTCACTTGTTAACCAGTACGTAAAAAAATCACTCTACGATATTGCCAATGAGGTAAATAGAACCTCCACTAACCTACTTGCTATTAATCTTGAAATCTTTTCAAGAAAAAAAGATCAAATTTTTGAGAACAAAGATATCATGACAAAGGAGAGGGGCAACTTAAAAGATATTGATAGAATGGTTACCCAATATTTCTGGACCTTCAAAAAAGAGTTTTGGGCAGATGAACTTGGTGATTATGTTTTAGCTCTTGAATCTGAGTGCACAGATAAAGATAAAAAGAAAAATGATGATGCTTCAATATCAACTTCTGACATTTTAGGAAAATAGATGAGATCATTAATAATAGTGTTAACAGTTACATTCATTTTTTCAATCCCATTAATCACAAATGCTAAGAATGAAGCTGTTGCACCAAAGACAGCTAACACATCGGCCGAAAAATCAGATATCGAATATACTTACAAGAAAAAAGAGGTGTTTGACTTTGGTGAACTATCAATTAGAGGTTCGGTAATTACACCAGGAGACCTAACTGTAAAAGGACAAAAGAGAAAACAGTTCAGAACAGAGTTTACTGTTAGAAAAGATTTTGATATCGAAACGGAACAAGATATCTTTCAAGCTGGAAATTAATTCTTACTTATCGTTAAGCCGATTTTTCGTTCATTAGTGCCATAATTTTCTAGATTTGTACCGTAAACACCAATTATAAATGGCATCCTATATCCAAACAAAAGTTCCGCAGATACGCCTACTCCATATTCATAAAATGAACGATCCTTAAACTCATACCCAGTATAAAAAACTTTTGGAACTACTCTTCTTATTGCAAGAGGAAAAGTTGAGAGCAAGTTTACATTAAAAAGATGTCTAAAGCTTGCGCCATAACTAAAACCGTCTATTGTGGTTGAGGGTGAAAAGTAATCAAACCCACCATCTTCTTCAATATTATCATCTCCATTTTGATCTTTAAATTCATATAAAGAATAATCGCTCTTTACATACTCACCGTAAACTCCAAGCATTGTCTCTTTGTACAAATCAAACTCAGTGCTGACGATGACATTTTTGCTAACATATTTGCAATCGACTTCGCACTCAATACCAAACTCTATACTAGTTTTTTTGTACGGTATTAATCTTAGTGAGTAGTCCTCTACCCTAGAAATGTTAAGCTTGACCCCTGGATCTAAACTGTTATTGCCACTAAATCGCCTTTCATAATTGTAAAATGGTACTGCAAAAAAATCATACTTTTTTAACTTAAGAAATGGATAAATCGCTGCAACGTTTACCTCTAACTCTTCTAGATATGATCGCTCTATTTTTCTATTGTGATAAGTAATCCCTGCTAACCAACCTATCTTATAAGCACTGTTTTGATATAAAAGAGAAAACTCATCTTGAGATTGGTAATCCATATCGGACTGTTCAGATTCAACATTTAAAACCAACCTGTTTTTATAAGTTGGATCAATAAAAGTAGCAGTTATATCGTGAATCGTTGAATCTGTACTGTCTGAAGACAACGTTAAAAACAGATTATAGGTAAACCCACTATAGGAAAGATTTGTAAACGAGTTATAACTTTTAACATTTTCAAGTTCTGGCAAACTTGAATCACTCGATAATTTGCGCTCAAAAATAACTTCTTTTTCAAAATAGTAACGATACGAAACTGGATTTGCTAATGTCTGAACAGCTTGAACTATATTATAACTAATCCCTTGCGACGTTTGATTGGCCACTAAAAAACTGTTTCCAGACAAAAGCTTAGCATCAATTACCGAGTCTACGTCAAACATCTTATAAATTTTATCATTAGCGTACTTGTAAAGGGTTGAACCGTGAGCGGTACTACTAACAAAGTAGATCGCACCATCAACAACTTCTGTAAGCTTCGAATAAAAACCATCTATCGCAAAAATTCTTTTTCCATCTTTATATAAGACTCTATTTTTTTTATCTGTTCCAAAGCAATAGACAGAACCTTTTTTATCTAAAACTCCAAGAGAGTTACACCCTGGAAAATTTTTACCCTTAAAGCTCAAGTGCGGGACATCGTATGATTTTGCAACCTCATGATACAACCACTCACCTTCACTGCTCATATCTGAAATATATTTCCCCTGACTCTCTTCAAGCAACTCTTCCTTCTCATCCCAGAGGCCATAAAGAATATCTCCATAATTTTTCTGCAAAGAAGTAAGCGTGTATAGACTATCCTTAACCTTAAACAACTTTCCAAAAGTTAAATCTGTTTTACTTTTACTAAAGCTTCCATCTACGCTTTTAACTCTCACCAACTCGCTTGGATTATAACCATCAGAGGTTAAAAACATTACCTCATTATCTATACTAGAAAACCTTTCATGTTTTATACTCTTAGTAATCTCACCAGAATTAATCTCTTTATACTCGCCAGCGCCACCTTTATAATGGGCCAGAAAATCATCCATGAGATCGTAATAACCTTTACCGAAAGTACGTTCAAAATCTTTGTCCATCAAAAAAGGGTTGAAATACCTGCCAGAATGGTTAACAAAAAATCTATTGGCAACATCTGTCCCATATCTTTCTCCTAAAAAGAGAAAAAAATAACTTCCAACAACATATTTTTCTAACCCATAAGGGTATTCAAGATGTGAGTTTATCAATCTTGTATAAGTTAATTTTCCAGATTTCACTAATGAATTAAAGAGCGCACGATACTCTCCACTATAAAGTCGTCCTCCAAGGCCAAACCTAGACTCATTAAAGACAGCGTTACCCTCTAACAACCACTCATGAGTAAAAATATTTGGAGAAGGCACAACCCAAAATACTGCCAACGGAAATAGTTGAAAAACATTATTACCAAAAACTGAGTCCATGAATTTACCAAATCCTTGTTTTGGATTCAACTGGTATAAATGTGCCAACTCATGAACCAAGAGCGTATCTAACCAACTAGTCGTTGCAAACTGGTCAAGAAGGTGGGCACCTCCACCATAAAAAGTTGTCAAATGATTAGGTATAACAGTGGCAAACGCATTTGCGATCTGGTTTTTTTCAGGTGAAGCAAGTACCATGCTAACAGACTCATCAAGTTTCCAATCAAAACTTTTTTCGTACACTCCATTTACTACTCTATTTTTTTTAATAACCTCTTTAACTCTATCATTAGATTCGTTGCTCTTTTTATAATCATCTGAAAAAATGTACTCATAATTTTCATCAGTACTATAGGAGTAGTCATGATCCGTTGGGACAAGATTACTCTGGGCAAAGCTCTTAGTTCCAAAACCAAGAGTCAAAATATAAGATGACAACAAATATGATAAATAAAAAGTTTTCATTTAATACTGATTAGTGTTTAAAAGAACAAGCGTACACGCCTCTTCATAGCTAATTTTGGCCTTCTTCAAACTTTCCATGAGTTCAGGATTTTCAGTCCCTGGGTTAAAAATAACTCTTCCAGGTTTTAGCTTTACAATAGCATCTGTAGATTTAGAAGAGATCTCTGAATTCACATACATAGTAAGTGTGTCAATTTTTACACTACCAATCTCTTTGATTGATGGATAACAAACTCTACCTTCAATCTGCGTTAACCTTGGATGAACAAGAACAGTTTTATGTCCATGCTCTTCTAAAAGTTTCATCGCTTTATAAGAGTATCTATCTTCTTTGTCTGAAGCACCAAGAATTAACACCGTCTCTTTTTTACTCATTATTGCCTCCGAGAAAACTATTCCTTTTAATTTTTTTAAACTACACTTGAAATATGAAGCTCTATTTTATACTCATATTTGCTGCAATTGCAATGGCGTTTGGAAGTGGGAATTTGGCCCTCTCTTTAAAAAGCTCACTTGCGCCAACCCAAGAGGATATTTCTCAAATTGACCTAATAAAGACGAGATTTGAAGATGAAGGGACTCCCATTACTCGAATCGACCTTAGATCTGTGTACCATACAAGATACCACTTAGAATTAATCCACGATCAAACTGAGACGATCCCTGATGGGCCCAAACACGATGATAGAATCGATTATGCGAGCAAAAACGACTGTTTTAAAAACCTAAAATATGTTTTGACGCCAAGGAACTACAAAAAAGTAACTTTATGGGAAGAGTTCAGATGCCAAAGGCGAAGTAGTTTGCCAAGCAATTTTTTTGCAGAGCCAGATTTTATCCACCCATCTGGCAATAGCTACGCGTTTCTTGCATATCTAACAAAGAGAGCACCATTTATAACTCAAGAATGGATAAGGTCCAACTTCTCTGTTTTTAAAATATCAGAGTTAGAAAAATTGACAGAGACAATCGGGCCAATTGGAGGCGTATTTGGCATATTGGCAACTTTAACCGATGCAGAGCTTGCAAGCTTGGCCATTGGGAAAAATTTTACTTTAACCAAAAATTATTGTTTTACCAAAATAGGTGGTTCCTTTATTAGTACCTCTTTAAGATATGCTATCTATTTAAGAGACGATTTTGAAAACTACCTTAGAGAAACCCCTTTTACAATAACTCCGTTTAGTCCAAACAACTCGTGTTTTTTTCGAGATAATAATTTTTGCTGGCAATATAACACTGCTTATGTTTTTAAAAAATCCAATATGGGCCACCTCATATTTTTCTTCTCATCTTTATTTATTACAGCACTCATTGTCTGGATAATTCTAAACAAATTACAAGTCCAAAAATTAGAAGAGGAAAGAAAAAAACTTGCACTCCACGTTTTATCCCATGAGTTTAGAACTCCTGTGGCCAACTTACTTTTACAAGCAGAAGAGATTCAAAAACATTTTGATTCACTTCCACTATCTACTCAAGACCCTTTCCTCATGATCCAAAGTGAAATATATAGATTGCAAAGATTAACTCAGATGAGTAAAAACTACCTTTACGTAACTCACCATAATAAACTAATTAATTTTAAGCCTCAAAAAATAGACTCTCTTGCTGAATACCTAGAGTCAATTATTGTTCCAAACGTCGGGACGTCTGATTACATCTTCTTTAATATTGAGAACGATATCTCTTTTATTATAGATCCGTACTGGCCATCAATTGCAATTAAAAATCTTATTGTCAATTCTAGTCTTCATGGCAAACCACCCATCACAATTACTGCTAAAATAGTAGAAAAAAATAAAAATCTCCATTTAAGCATTGCTGTCTCAGATATGGGTATGTGCCAATTTTCTGATATTGACGAACTCACCACTGAGTTTGTCAAAGGGAGCGAGAGTATCGGCAGTGGACTTGGACTTAATATTGTGAAAAAAATTGTTGAAGAGATGAGTGGTGAACTGCTCTTTGCAAAGAATCCAACAACGTTTACAATAACCCTACCTCAAACAAAGTTAAAGGAGAGTGGCAATAATGAATAAAATTCTACTATTAGAAGATGATACAAATCTAGGCCCAAGCATTACAAAAATGCTAACCAACGAGAACTTCCAAGTCACG
This sequence comes from Bdellovibrio sp., assembly GCA_020720455.1. Classification (GTDB taxonomy): domain Bacteria; phylum Bdellovibrionota; class Bacteriovoracia; order Bacteriovoracales; family Bacteriovoracaceae; genus DYOQ01. The sequence continues at coordinate 4,807 of DYOQ01000043.1, read as the reverse complement.
CTCTGTACAACAATTAAAGAAGCAGAAGATAAAATAGATAATAGTTATAACTTGGCAATTTTTGATTGGATGTTACCAGATGGCCAAGGAATTGATCTGCTAAAAGAGTTGCGTAAAAGAGGAATCTCAATTCCAGTTGTGATGTTAACTGCTAGAAGTGAACTCATTGATAAAGTCATTGGTCTAGAGAGCGGTGCTAATGATTATATTACGAAACCATTTGAGAGCAGAGAACTTCTTGCCCGCATTCGTGCACATTTAAGGGCCGCCTTCACGTCACACTTAGATGACAAACAAGGAAACGAAATTATCGTTAACCAAATAAGAATTGATCTCGAAAAAAGAGTGGTTACAAAAGAGAATCGACCAGTTGAACTAACAAAAATGGAGTTTGATCTTTTAGTACTCTTGGCGACTCATCCAAGCAAAGCGTTCTCTCGTGAAGAGATTCTTAATAAAGTTTGGGGATATGATAATTTCCCATCGACAAGAACTGTCGATACTCATGTTTTGCAACTAAGAAATAAACTTTATGATCACTTGATTGAAACAGTAAGAGGAATCGGTTACAAACTTGTAGTCGAAAGCAAATAGCACACAGCGCAAACAAAACAATTAACAGACATTTTACAAACCGTTGACAACGAACTCTCTTCTTTGTGACAAACTAAATTCAAGAGAGCAACTAGGAGGTAGTTAGAGAAAATATGAAAGTAAGTTGTAACAGAACAGAAAATGGGCCTAGAGATAGGCCCATTTTTTTTGTGCACTAAATCCGCATTCTACCGCTTTATCCACACTAACACCGTAAAGAAAATTTCCAGCGATACTAAAATCTTCCGCTCTCGTTAATAAACGCTCTATATTTTCAACAATAGCTTTGTGGCCTAAATTATACTGAGGAATTGCATTTTTCACTCTTTCGATATCTAAAAAGTCGATCTTTCTTAAATCAAGTAACGCTCTTAGCTCTTCTTCTATTATCGTTCTTAACTCTCCATCAGAAAGTAGAATCACTTCTTTATCATGTTCGCCACCAATATAACATTTTATCAGCTCCTTTCCTTTTGGTGACCTACCCTCAAAAATTCCAGAAAGAAACATCCCTCCAATCACTCTTATTCCACTCTTTCTTGGGACTAAAAAACCGAAGCCATCACATGGATGGCCGATCATTTTTCTATCAACACCAACAGATACTGTAATCAGATCAGTGTATGAAATTTTTAACAACTCATCACTCAACTCTTTATCTATGACATGTAGTAGTTTTCCTGTAACAAATGATGGAGTTGCAAAAATAATTTTATCAGCAAAAAAATCACCGCTAGTTAATGAGCTAATTTTAAATTTTCCGTTTTCTTTTTGAACATCTACTACATCGCAATTTTTGATAATTTGATTTCCAACTTTTTTTTCAATCTCATCAACAACTGATCCCATTCCATTTTTTAATGATAAAAAAACTCTTTTTTTATCTCCGCTCTTTTTCTGGGTATTTTTTTTAAAACTTAAAAGATAAAGTAGCAAACTTCGATACTCACTCTCAATCTCTCGTAACTTAGGAAACATTGATTTAATATCAATTTGCTCATAATCACCTGCACAGATACCACTAATCATCGGATCTAAAAAAGTTTTTGCAACCTCATCTCCAAACCGTCTTTTTCCAAAACTATAGACGCTCTCTTCACTTGGCCCTCTTAAACAAAAAGGTTCTGCCAAAATTCTAATTTTTGCTTTTGCTGAAAGAAGTTGGGTTTTTAAAAAAGCACTCGGGCCTTCTGGTAATCGATGAATTTTGTTTTTTTTATAAATATAGCGAGCAGATTTTCCTGGAATATTATAGATTACCTGATCGTTCATCTCTAGTAATGTAAGCAGCTCTTCAAATGATTTATAAGTGGACATAAAAGCATTTGGACCTTTTTCTATTACATATTCATCGCTTACTCTAGTTGTCACCATACCACCTAAATAACTGTTTCTCTCAAGTAAGGTAACGTCTTTTCCCTGCAAAGAGAGTTTGACTAAAGCAGACAGGCCAGATAATCCACCACCGATAATTATGTATTTACTCACACCAACTCCTCAAGGGCCATGATTTAGATCCGATAAGTTATCATAGTTATAAGTGCTATACAACTGAACTAAACTACAAAAGGATTGGTGTGGCCCGTTACGATAACATCCAAAAAATTATTACTGCCGACAGTTATAGTGCCACTATCTGGGAGAATCTTCCTACCATTATTATTAACAGCGAGTTTGAAGTTTTGATTTTTAACAGTAAATGTAAAACCCTCTTTCATATGTTAAATTCTGGGGATAAGTTTAAGTCACTCTTTTCCAAAAATTTTATGCTTCCTGAAAGTGATGTCTTATCACAATTAGACAAAAAACATATCTGGATTGGGAAAATAACCTATCGAGTAAGGGGTCCAGCATGGAGTGAGCTCATTGTAAATAAGACACTCAATAAGCATGGACTGATTCTTGTCAAGGTCTGTATTTATCCAGACCTTGTTAATACAAAAAAATATGTCGACAACGTTACTGCCCAACTCAAAGCTCCGATCGTCGATATCTTTACCTCAATGCCAACACTGGATTCTGCTTGTGCTCACTATCACTCGTGTATTTTAGGCAATGGGATAAAGCAGCAGGTGACAAGGCTTAGAAACGTAGTAAATGCAGTGTTAGATTTCAAAGTACTTCTTGCTCATGATATTAAACTCGCCAATGCTCCATTTGATATTTTGCAACTATTAAATGAGTGTATCAATTTAGTTTTGAAATCAATCCAACCCAAAAAAATAATCATCAAACTTGAAATTGCAGAAAACGTTCAATCAACCTATGTTGGAGACCCTTCAAAAATATGCCAGGTGCTCACAAACATTATTAGCAATGCTGCAAAATATAGCAGAGATAATTCTGAAGTAATAATCAAAATATCAACGTCCCCGTTCCAAACTGATCCATATAAAAAAATCTCTTTTACTATTTCAGATAACGGAATGGGAATACCGCGTAGTGAACAAGATAAAATTTTTACTCCATTCCCTAAAATTAAAAAAGAGAATGTATATGAGCAAGGTATTGGTTTAGGATTGGCCACTAGTAAAGTAATCATTGAAACATTAAGAGGCGACATCTGGTTTGAGAGCAAGGAAAATACCGGAACATCATTTTACTTCTATATTGTCGCTGAAGCAATTTGTACTGACCAAATCCCTTCCTACATAGTTGAAACCCAAAGAATAAAACAAAATATCAAACAATATAAAATCTTAATCGTCGATGACAATACAATAAATCAACAAATCTGTAGTAATATGCTAAAAAGTCTTGGCCAATCTCCAGATATCGTCGAAAATGGCAAAGAAGCGGTTGATGCCTTTAATGCAAATGGGTACGAACTAATCTTTATGGATATGGACATGCCAATAATGGGCGGCATAGATGCAACTAAAGAGATTAGAAAAATCCAGATGGATAGGCCACCTTACATTGTGGCCCTAACGGCAAATGATCTTCCTGGAGATCGTGAAAAATGTTTACAAGCAGGAATGAACGATTTTTTATCTAAGCCGGCCTACGTTGGAGCGCTAGAAAATATTTTAACTACCTTATCAAACAAGTGTGGAGATAACCAATACCGTTTAGAGATACCCTTTTACGATGCACCTGATAACGAAAAGAGTAAAACATCTCAAAAATATGATATCAAGATAATAGATATTGCAAAAATTCTTGAAATGTTTAAGAATGATGAACACATTCTACTAATAACTGTTGAGCTCTATCTTAAAAAGTATGGAGGAATGCTCTTTAATATCGAACAAGCGCTAGATACTAGTGATGAAAAATCATTAATAAGGCATGTTTTGCTACTTAAATCAGCAATCTCTATGTTTTATGCGGTAACAGTTGATGAACCAATTACCCAATTAGAAAAAATGGGGCGAAGCAACTCCCTAATGGGTGCCAAAGAGGTTTTCCATAAACTATGTCAAATAATAATTATCATGAACCGAGAACTAACATTCTTGCAGACTAGTTCAGTTCGTAAGAGTAACTAATCTTACTGCCACTAATTGCTTTGACTATAACTTGTGATTTAAATAGTCTTGCCACAATGCTTGCCATGTCGATATCTGCTTTACCTAGGCCATTAATCAAATAGACCAATCTATCGCTCTTATATAACAATAAATCTTTAGATGGATGGGTATGAACGATCTCAATACTTTTTAAAATACCCCCCTCATTTAAAATTTGAGATACTAACTTATCAATAAGCTTTTTTATTTGAAATTGGGTAGAGACTGATGACCTGCTTCCAGAGATAACCTCACTTTTATACAGTTCATTCCGATCATTATACGCATAGATAATCATCATCTCCCGAGATAAAAACCACCCAGCACCTTTTGCTAACAAATTAAGTTCATCTTGCAATGCTGGCCCAACTTTTTGTTTAACTACGTTAAAAAAATAGAGACTTTTATCATTTTCGCCAAGGTTTAAGCGAGCTTTTGCCTCTACTCCCAAGCGGTGTAGCATCTCTAAATCCAAAACCTTCCCGGCCAAATAACTTGTTTTTAGCTTAAGCCGTAAATATAACCTGTCTAAAATTGGTGGTCTTTGTCCGATCCACTCTTTGCAAACTTCCATACAAACAACGTATCGGAGCTTAATCTTGGAAGTTGATCAACATTGCCAACTAGGAACTCTAAATCGTCGAAGCTCTACGAAAAAAGTGCGTGTTACGATAAATTACGATAAATATTATTTGAACTTA
>DYOQ01000042.1 GCA_020720455.1 Bdellovibrio sp. | reverse complement strand
CACACTCTCTCGTTAACCTGATCGGAAGTATCAGAAAAAACTTTAGGAAAAAGATATTGATGAATTGCCTTTTTGAAAAAAATATAAACTATTACATTACGATATTTACTAGTAAATCAGTCAAACATTGAGAATAGATCATCAAGAGTCAAAATAACATCAAAAAAAACGTGGCGCTTTACTGCATCATCGGCACCATGGGTTGTAATTAATACCTTCTGGATAGTGTATTTTTTAAAAGCGGCAATTTTTTTTAAAGCATCTATTTTGCTGTCAACTTCCCTTATAATTGATGATGAGACTAAGGATTGGGAGAATTTACACTCACAAATAGTAATAACATGGTCTTTTCGAATAAAGGCTAAATCAATTTGAAAGCCACGACCTTGGCGATAATAAAAAGGGCCATGTGAACGAAGCAATCCTAATAGGCCCAAATATGATAAATTTATGCATATTTGGGCCTGTTACAAAAAATTTACCTGCAAAGAGTAGCATTCTCGATAACCTCGTAACGCTTTGTCGTGAAAGAGTCGAATCCGGCAATAATTACATCGCTATCAACAAAATCAACATTTACATTTTTTTGAACTATAACTTGGTGGAACCAAACCTCTTGGTATCCATAACGAAGGACGTCTCTCCAATAACAACCATAATGTCTACTTGCATCTATGTAACAATGATATTCTCTGTCCATGTAATTACATGAACGGTATTCATGTCTAGTACTATCACGCTCACTTGTAGTAGCGACATCACCGTGAACATCAAAACTCTGGCCAAGATCATCTCTCGTAAAATCAAAAGATCCATTGTCTTCTGGAAGCGTTTTCCCTTCTGGAAGTAAAATCTTTAGCTCTCTATCGCCATTCATATCATAATTTTTTAATACAATAGTAACTTTATTCTTTTTATTTTTTAGTTCTGCGGTGTAATCTCCAACCAAAACCTGAGAAACTTTGTCTTTGTAGTTTATTGAAAAATCCTTAAAGACGCTAACTCTACCATTTAGTCCTTCGCATGCTGAAAAGATAAAAACAGTTAGCAGAAATAATAGTGAAATTTTCATAGAACCTCCGTTAAAAACATTTTAAAAATATTTATAACATCGACATGACGTTTGTCAACTATGATAACACTACCTATCGGTAATATCTTTTGTTATACTTTTTCACATTAAACGTACAAAGGAACTCCACGATGAAACAACTGTGCCATAATTTTACTGCTATCATTGAATTATCTCTCATAGCATTACTGAGTTTGTTCATTTTACACAGCAAAATGACACACGCCCAAGATGACAACGGCCCGAAAGTAAAATTCTACGCAGAGACTCCTGATAATCTTCCTAAAGTTTTAGCGGTCGTTTTTAAAAATGAACCACACTGGCACACCTATTGGAAAAACCCTGGCGACGCTGGAACTCCAACGAGCGTGACGTTTGAAGTTGATGGGAAAGAGGTTGTCTTCGATGAGTACGAACTTCCAGCTCCTCAACTGTTTTTAGCAGAAGGTGATATTCATGGAATCGGTTACGAAAATATTTATGCTTATTTTTTCAAACTTCCAATTGATAGTTCACTAGAGGGAAAAAGAATAAAGATTATTGCAAGATGGCTGGCGTGTAATAACATTTGTGTTCCTGGAGGTGACCAAATAAGCGGAAATTTTGTAGGGAACAGTTTCAAATCAGATAGCACATCCACATTTCATGTATCAAAAGATGAATTAAAAAACTATTTCGAATCTTTGCCATACGATGAAGAGTTCCCATCTGACATTGACTTAACAATCAATCAAAAAGATAACAAACTGATTTTTTACTATACACTTTCCTCGGATAAATTTTCGGCCTTGAACTCAAGGTATATTCTTACACCATTCACTAGCAAGACATTAACCTTTGGCCACGAACAACTTTATCAGAACCAAAAAGGTCAGCTATACGGGAAAATGATTGTCGATTGGGATGGTGAGTTTGAAGAACCACCTGTTAAACTCCCTATAAATGGTACTTTTGAAAAACCTCTATCTCTTAAATTTTTAATAACGATGTCAGATAGAGCAATCGTCTCAACAAAAGTCGTTTCATCATTCTCAACTCAACCTGCAAACAATATTGAACAATTATTTTCTACTTTCACTCTCGTAAATGCTAGTTACGAACAGATCAAAAACAGTAGTGTTACACTACACGATGATACAATTACTCCTGAAGAAAAGGTTCTGAACATTGGTGCAATCTTAACGTACCTCCTGTTTGCGTTTATCGGAGGGTTAATTCTAAACCTCATGCCATGCGTACTTCCAATAATCTCTCTCAAACTCTTTGGACTAATTAAACATGGCAATAGCTCAAAAAAAGAGATACTAAAGCATAATCTTATTTATAGTAGTGGGATTCAAGCAACCCTATTGGTTTTTTCAATCATAATTATAGTTATTCAATCAAGTGGAAAGTTAGTAGGGTGGGGATTTCAACTACAATCGCCGATTTTTTTACTAATCATGATTTTTTCTATTTTTATTTTTGCTCTTAACATGTTTGGGCTATTTGAATTTACAACCCCACTTGGCAATAAGCTTGGAAACATCCAAACAAAAGATGGATTCATGAGTGATTTTTTGGCCGGTGTTTTTGCTACAATACTATCAACTCCATGTAGCGCCCCATTTCTTGGAACAGCGCTAGCATTTGCGTTTACATCAGGGCCGTTAACAATGATCCTGATATTTCAGGCAATAGGTATTGGGCTTGCTGCCCCATTTATCCTTACTGGTTTTTTTCCAGCATTAATAAAATTTCTTCCACGTCCAGGCGCATGGATGGATAACTTAAAAAAGTTTTTAGCACTTACTCTTATATTGACTGTTGTCTGGTTAATCGACGTACTTATCAGTTCCATAACAGATCCAAACTCAATTATGCTGCTAAATCTTTCTCTTACAGGCATATTTTTTACTATCTTTTTATCATCTAAAATAACAAAAAAAATATACTGGAGAATACTTCCAGTCATAGCTACTTTACTGCTCGTTTATGCTCTACTTAAATCAATTTTACAAACACCTGCATCGGCCACTCCAGCTAAATTTTCTACAGAACAAGCAAAAGTTAATGAACCATCAAATAACGTTCACGCAAACTGGTCCCCATGGTCTGTTGCTAAAATGGAAGATTATAAGAAAAACAAAGAACTAGTCTTCATGGATTTCACTGCAAATTGGTGCTTCACATGCAAGGTTAATGAAAAGCTTGTACTTAAAACTGAAGCATTTGGTGAGCTTGTCAAACAACATAACGTAAAGCTGCTACTTGGAGATTTCACAACCAAAGACCAAGAGATTGCTGCATGGTTAAAAACTCAAAATGTTTTTGGTGTTCCAGCTTATTTTATCATTACGCCTAAAGGTGAAATTATTAAGCTAAAAGAGATAATCTCATTAGAAGATATTAAAAACGCTCTTGATGGTATAAAATAAAAACTAGTTTATTCCATTTTTGTTCATGTGCGAACTATATCTCTTGTCAACACCATAGATATGATCAAACACCCAGTTTTTTAGAAAGATTAAAACTTCAATTAAGTTAACACTCTCTCTTGCTTTTAGCTTATTGACGATCTCTCCAACCGTTGCAAGTAACTTTTGATGAATCGCTCTATGAGCATCATATTCAGAATATTTGGTCGATTTAAACTTCTCCTCTTCTCTTGCAAAATGCTCAGTAGTGAAGACTGCAAACTCTTCCGCTAACTTTGCTAAACTTCCGATATCTGAACCGGTCTTTATCATAGCGTGAATCTCATTGATATAATCAAAAATTTTAGAATGATCGCTATCAAACTGTCTTACACTAACACTCCATTTTTTTGTAAACTTACAGAGCTTTGGTTCAGACGTTGCTTCTTCTTTTGTGATTTTGCCAGAAAATTTAAAATCATTTACCATCAGTCTTACGTCATTACCTAAACTGCCAACTTCCATCGCTTTTGCATAAATAACAACAGAACGTTCTTTTGTACTCTTTGTACTCTCCGCCATTTTTTTTGTTGTCCTACTAATATTATTAGAAAGCTCAGCTACTCCAATCATATTTTTACTAACTTCTGCAATTGCAGATGCGCCTTCACGAACATTACTGGTCATTGTCTGAATTTGAGTATTTGTATTATAAATATTATCGACAATCGATTCAGTGGTTGCAGATTGCTCTTCTGCTGCAGCTGCAATTGTAGTAACTGCACCATTTATCTCTTTCATAACATCATTAATACTCTTAATTGATTCTATCGTATCCCTAGTAATCGCTTTGATATCTCCAATCATAGCATCAATACTCTCTGTCGACTTATTGGTTTGAGATGAAAGTTCTTTTACTTCATTTGCAACGACCGCAAACCCCTTTCCTGCTTCTCCGGCCCTTGCAGCTTCAATTGTTGCATTTAGTGCTAATAATTTTGTCTGGGCAGAAATTTTAGAAATAGTTAAAGAGATGCTAGCAATTTCATTAACGGAGTTACTTAGTTTTGATACCAACTCAGTTGCTCGTTTAACAGTTTCAACTGACTCTTTACTAATATTGGCAGCTCGTTCAGTGCTCCGAGCTATCTCACTTGAAGCCTCTTTTAACTCATTCGTTGCGCCAGAGATTTGTTCAATATTACTTGCACTAGTAGCTGATGATGCTGAGATACTATCCATGTTAACAGTAAGCTCTTCTGCTGCAGCTGAAACTGAGCTGATTCTGCCATCAAGCTCCGATGTAGAGCTAGCAATTTTTGAAGTCTCCTCATAAACTGAAGCTGACTCCTCCATTGATAGCTTTACCATCTCATTAAGCGATTGTGAAACATCACCTAAATGTTTGGTGCCTATTTTCATTTGACCTAAATGCTCATCTAAAAAATTTGCGACGGCCTCAAGTTCATTTGAAATTTTACAGTTTGGAGGTAACTTAGGAGCAAAGTTTCCATTACACAGCTCACTTAAGTACAATTTAATCTGTTCAACACGTACTTCATCCGGCGCAATATCAGTTAACAATACTTTGCTGTCAGCATTTGACATCTGCACATCCATAAATCCTCCCCAATAGCAACTGTCTTCTTTGATCTCTTCTAATGGTACATGATTTAAGATTTTATTCAATCAATGACAATTTAATCTAGTTCAGAACTAATTGGGACTTGCATAATTCTTTTAATTTCAGCAGCTGGGTCTGAACCTTTATAAAGAACGTTATAAAGGCCGACAAAAATATGCGATCTTATCTGGTATTTTTCTGCCAAAAGGTAGACTGCCTTAGTCGTCTTATACCCTTCAACCGTAGTTCGTTGTGATTCTATAATCTCTTTTGGAGCTCTACCCTTGGCAAGCGCTAACCCAAAACTTTTATTTCTACTTAACTCACTAGTAGTAGTAAGTATCAAATCTCCCATTCCACTTAACCCATAAAAAGTTTCAGGCCGTGCATTAAACACTTTTCCGTATCTAAGCATTTCTGCAATCCCACGAGTAATCATAGCGGCACGTGTATTATGATTAAATCCAAAGCCTTCAATTATTCCACCAGCAATTGCCAAAACGTTTTTGAGCGCTCCGCCTAACAGCACACCTTTTACATCGTATGTTGGAACTATTCTAAAATAGTGTGAATTAAACATCTCTGCTGCTCTTGACAAAATTTTTCTAGATCTTCCTGCTAAAGAGACTAATGTTATCTGCTCGCTTAAAATCTCCTGCGCAAAACTAGGGCCAGATAAAAAACAGAGCTGATCTTGATATTTTGAAAAATTATGATGTAAAAGATCATCTGGTAGTTCTAGCGTCTCGCTATCAATCCCCTTAGAAAGCGAAACAAATGGTACATCTTCTTCTAAATAATCTTCTACCTCTTTAAAGTTTTCCTCATAGTAAGATTTTATCGCCGAAGTTGGTATTCCTGAAATCACAAGTTCTATTTTAGAACTGTTTGCAAGAGTAATAACCTCCTCCCATGTTTTTGCTGGCAAAATATTTGGTGATAACTTTCCTGGAAGATAAACACTATTTTCATTAAAGTTTTTTATACTATCGTAAACATCTTGAGATCTAACTTTTAAAATCACTCTCTCAAAATTTTTCGCAAGCACAGAAGCTATGGCCGTCCCAAACGCACCCGGGCCAATTATTAACGCAACTTTATACTTAATCATAATCCAATTACTCCATTGATTAGTGCAACTCGTTTATAAACCTCTACAATCTCTATACTACAGAATACCTCTTTGGACACAGTTAAACTTATAAATCTTCCATTCTTTGAAGAATTAGTTTTAACCAACACTCCTCCATCAATAGCTTTTAAAACCTCTGTTTCTAAAGATGGAGGCATCACAAATTTAAAAAGATATTTAACTGGGAATGTATACTCACTCTCTAGTAACTGCTGAAACTTTTCATACTCCACGACGGATAACCCTTATCTTGGAATGTTTGGAACAATGCCTTGAACATATCTAATCATATCAACAACCTCTCTTACTGCTCCCTCTCCACCATTTTTAATGGTGACATAATCTACGGCCTCTTTTATTTCCATACTTGCTTGAGGCGTCGTGACTGAAAAACCTGCTCTTTCGAGAAGAGGTAAATCAAAAAACTCATCTCCAATATACAAAATCTCTTCGTCTTTTACCCCTAAATCTGCCTTGACTCTATCGTAAGCGTGTCTTTTATCTTCGTCTCCATAAAAGAGAAGATCTATTTGCAAATTTTCAGCTCTTTTAAAAACACTCTCACTATTTCCACCTGTCACAAATCCCACTTTTATACCAGCAGCTTGCAACATTTTTAATCCATAACCATCATGAGCATGAAAGAACCTATTAAACCCAATTTCATCTCCAGAATAAAAAATTTTTCCATCAGTTAAGACTCCGTCAACATCTGTCAAAAATACTTTTATTAATGAAAGTTTATCCTTAAACTGGTTTGCTACAACTCGAAGATCGACACCGTTCATTTTTATCTCTCCACTCTAAAATATTTTAATAGTATCTCAACGATCTCAGCTACCCTTGAAAGCGGTAACGATGTTGTCGAATCAGAAAGTGCTTTATCTGGATTTGGGTGGACTTCCATAAATATTGCATCAGCACCAGCAGCTATTGCAGCTTTTGCGAGTGTTAAAATCTGCTCTCTTTTACCACCAGTAATATCTCCGGCACCGCCTGGCATTTGAACACAGTGAGTAGCATCATGAACTACTTTAACTCCAAATGATTTTATTATTTGAAACGATGCCATATCAACAATCAAGTTGTTATAACCAAAACTAGTTCCCCTTTCTGTTATCATGATTTTATTTTTATCTAATATAGAAGAGGCTTTTTTTACAATATGACGAGAATCGTGTGGACTAAGGAACTGTCCTTTCTTCACATTTAATCTTCTTCCATATTTTTTACATGCTAAAGCACCGGCAGCTATCATATCGGTCTGACGAGATAAAAAGGCCGGAACTTGCAAATTATCAACAACCGACGCAACTTCATCAGCTTGGCACGACTCATGAAAATCAGTAATGGTAGGTAATGAAAACTCTTTTTTTACTCTTTCTAAAATTTTCAAACCACTATTTATGCCTGGCCCTCGATAACTATCAATCGAACTTCTATTGGCCTTATCAAAACTACCTTTAAAATTTAGAGTTATATCATGTTCAAAAACTGCCAACTCCTCTTTTATTTTTCCAGCAATCTCTAACGCTAAACCTTCGCTTTCAAGAACACATGGCCCAATAAAAAATTCTAACTTTTCTCTCATAACTATCTCTCCATCTGTAGCGATGCTGCAATAAAAGAGTTAAACAGCGGATGCGGTAAAAATGGGCGCGACTTAAACTCTGGATGGTACTGACAGGCAATAAAAAATGGATGTTCCTTAAGCTCTACGACCTCAACTAAATCTAGCTGCATATTTTTACCAGAAAAAACAAGGCCTGCCGATTCTACCTGCTTAATATATTTGTTATTAACTTCAAGCCTATGCCTATGTCTTTCCGAAATAGATTTTTTTCCGTAAACTTTTTCTGCAAGCGTTCCGCTTACCAACTCACAATCATACGCACCTAAACGCATGCTACCACCTTTAGCGACATCCCGACTCTGTCCCTTCATATAATGAATAACAGGTTCTCCTTCGCTGGTAAACTCTTCAGACGATGCGTTTTTTATCCCTGCAACATTTCTTGCGAACTCAATCATCGCCAGTTGTAAACCTAAACATATTCCAAAAAATGGGACCTTGTTTACTCTTGCGTACTCAATGGCCCGGATTTTACCTTCAACTCCCCTTTGGCCGAAACCACCAGGAACCAGGATTCCATCGACATCTTTTAACTTACTAAGATCACCAGTTTTTTCTATCTCATCTGAATCAATATAAACTGGTACTGGCCTGACTTGGTTGTTAATAGCTGCATGTTTTAATGCTTCATCAAGAGATTTATAAGATTCAATTAACTCCGTATACTTTCCGACAATTCCAATTTTAACATCACGTTTTGGATTATTAAAATTATGAACAACTTTTTCAAGATCTGTTATGTCAGGCCTGCCACTCCAGATACCAAGGATCTCACTAATTTTTTCATCTAACCCTTGAACATGAAAATTTAATGGAACCTTGTAGATAGTGTCGACATCAATAGAATAAAAGACTCTATCTTTTTGGATGTTACAAAAGAGAGAGAGCTTATCTAAAATTGATCCTTCAACCTCTCTGTCCGAACGACAGATAATTATATTTGGGAAAAGGCCAATTGAGCGCAACTCTTTTACTGAATGTTGAGCAGGCTTCGATTTTAACTCTCCAGCAGCTGCGATATAAGGGAGTAAGACAAGATGGATAAACAAAACATTTTCCACTCCAACATCTAATGAGAACTGCCGAATCGCTTCTAAAAACGGTAGAGACTCAATATCACCAACAGTTCCTCCGATTTCACCAATCAACAAATCTGCATCAGCTGCCGCACGATTAATTAATCGTTTTATCTCATTTGTAATATGCGGAACGACCTGAACAGTCTTTCCTAAATATTTCCCCTCTCGCTCATTCTCAATTACCTGCAAATAGACTTGGCCTGTTGTAAAATTACTTCTTTTCGAAAGAATTAACGAAGTGAAACGTTCGTAATGGCCCAAATCCAAATCTGTCTCTGCGCCATCATCAGTGACAAACACCTCTCCGTGTTGAGTAGGACTCATCGTTCCAGGATCAACGTTAATATATGGGTCCATCTTAAGCATGTTTATATTAATCCCTCTTCGCTCTAACAAAGAGGCAATACTTGCGGCGGCCAACCCTTTTCCAAGCGAACTGGCAACACCACCTGTAATAAAAATAAATTTTTTCTTACTAGCTCCTCTTCCCACTTAAAGCTCCTTCTACTTTTTTTATATCTTCTGGCGTATCAACGCCAATTAAATTCAAATCTGTCTCAACTGCCCCAATCGTCATTCCAAACTCTAAAGCTCTTAACTGTTCAAGAGCTTCAACTTTTTCAAACTTCCCAAGAGGGTGCTGACAAAATTTCTCAAGGGCCTCGGCCCTATATGAGTAAACCCCAACATGTTGATGCCAATCTCTTGCAACATCTTTTCCTCTAAGAAATGGAATTGGGGCCCGTGAAAAATAGTGACACTGGCCACTTCTTTCAGTAAAAATTGTTTTTACAATATTTGGATTTTCTATTCCATGTTGATCTGTCCGTTTTTTTACAATAGTCGCAATATCAAAATTATGCAGTCGGTGAAAAGAGATTAATTTCTTTATCTCGCTACCACCAAGAAGAGGTTCGTCGCCTTGAACATTAATAACAAACGAAATCTCCTCTCTTTGATAAAACCGTTTATATGCTTGATATATTCTCTCTGTCCCTGACGCAAGATCATCGTCAACTCTACAAACTTTACCACCAAAGGCGTTCACATGTTCTTCTATTCTTTTATCATCTGTAACAACCACGCTTAAGAGACCGCTCTTACAGCAATTGTTGTAGACATGCTCAATCATCGAAACTCCAAAAATTTGGGCCAAAGGTTTCCCTGGAAACCGAGTCGAACTATATCTTGCCGGAATAAGCACTATTCCATCATTTTCGCTCATAACAAAAACCCACTCCGTCAATAGACTGACAGTCAACATAGATTAAAAAACGTTCGGATATATTTCTATCACAAATAATACCAATTTGTGATAAGATTTAATAAGTGAGATGGTGATTACTTATGACACACAACCTAATTTTCGCAGCATTATTGGCCTTAACCGCACTTGTTTCACCAATAAACAAACTACCTGCCCAGACACCAGTCTCAGTCATCAACAACCCAGACCTAAGTTACCACTGTAAACAACTTTTAAAAGAACTTGACCAAAAACATCAAGATATCCTCAAGGCCAAAGCTCTTATAGTCAGAAACATCAAACTACAAAAAGATCTTCCCAAAAGAAAGAAGATGTCCCAAGCTAGAATGATAACTAATCTATCAAGACTCAAACATGAAACTGAGCTAAGTGAGTTACAATACCAAAGAATGAAAGAGGGGGCCATTCGCAAAGGGTGCCCTGGCGTTATACTTTAGCTTCACACTCTGTTTTTTTCTGTCTATCATACCTGAATATAATTGGCCCTCTGGCATAAAAGGTGACGATATGTTTCCATTTTTTAAAACATTAACTAGACTTACGACTTTTGGGATAACCATTGGTCTTGCCACTAGTGCATCCGCAAATAGCGATGTAGACGAAATAGATACTGGTAGCTATATCCAAAAACTCAACAATTTCTCATTACATGAAAATTATACTCCCTTAACATTAGATAGAGTTATAGAACAAGGCCTTCGAAAAAATTTTGATCAACAAAAAAAAACTGCTACAAAGCAGATTCTAGAGCTAGCTCTAGAAAATATTAAACATGACTTTTGGTACCCAAATATCAATCTTGTTTTTTCAACCAATACTTGGTCTGATTATTGGCACAACAGTTATAACCACTATCCATACAGCTACCGTTACTACGGTGTAGATGGACACGTGGTAGAAACATTACGAAGTAAAAGTAGTGGCACAGGGGTAACCACACCAAACGGGTATTTTGGACTGGTAATGAACGACTACACCATTTTTAACTGGGGTAAAGATTACCTTGCGTACACTATTGAAAAAGAGAGTTTAACAAGAGAAAAGGAGAGCATTGAAGAACACAAAAGATCATTTCGCCACCATCTCATAACAAAATTCTTTGAGCTTTCTTACAGAAAAAATATCGTTAACATTAGAAAAGAGATGCTTAGACACGCCTCTTTTGTTTACAGATTAAATAAAGAAAAACTTGCTCTTCAAAAAATTACGAGACAAGAGTTTTACCAAGGCCGTAGCGAATATTTAAAAGCACAAGAATTATTTCAAGACGCAAAAATTAGCAGCGATATTTCCGATGAAGAGATGACTTCTCTAATAGCTGATCCAAGCGGAACAAGATACATTATTAGGCACAACTTACAATATATCCCGTTGCAAATTACACTGAGTGATGCTCTGCTAGTTGCTGAAAAAAATAATTCAGGTATCACAGATGCGAATGTCGGACTAGAAAACGCAAAGAGAGCTCATCAGATTCAACAAAAAAACAATTTACCTCTTCCAACATTTTCAGTCCATCTTGGAGCTTATGGACACCGCTTTGGCAATGATGCGAGCACTACCGAATACACTAATTTTAATAACAACAATGATCTTGAAGTTGTCGCTTCAATCAATGCCACATGGTCAATTCTTGGGTCTGGCGGTTTTTTAAATGGGCGTTACACTGAGATGACCGCACTTAATCAATACATAGCGCTCAAACAACTTGAACAATCCAAGCATAACGCTTCCAGCGACGTAATGATTTATTTTACGAAAGCAAAATATAGTGAAAATATGGTTACTGTTTTAACTGCAAAATCTAACACCTCACAAAAAAATTTCGATACAACATTAGAAAACTACATGCAAAAAAGAACTGGGTTTATCGAATTAAAAGATGCACTCGATGAAATGACTGACACAAAAGAAAAACTTGAACTTGCAAAATATGAGCATGAGGCCAATAAACTTCTACTTGCTACGACGATTGGCCTGGACGATTTCCCTGGCGATAATTTTGAAGGACACATAGCAAAGGATGGCAGCAATGAATAACGTACATAAAATTGCACTACTAATATTTGTTTGTGTACTAACCATCTCCCAAGTTATCGCAGCAGAGACTAATGCCAGAAAAAAACAAGGAAGCAAAAACCCAACTCCTCCAATCCAACAAGAGTCGGAGTTAAAGAAAGGGAAAAAAATTGTTGATGGAGAACTTAGTTTTCAAGATCGCGATCTTGAGACAGGAATCTACCAAGAAGTTTATGGTATTGATAATGATGGCGCATTTACCTCTTTTGTTGGCCATCTAAACGCCAGCTTCAAAAATACAACAGATGTCATGACATTTGAATTTATCTATGGGTGGTATACAGATCTTGGAAAAATTGAGTTCTCAGCTGCTCGAACAAATATGATATTTGATAGAGTGACTGATTATTATAATGAAGAACCCGATGCAAAAGATACCCTGATGTCTTTTGGAGTTGGCTACGGTTTTAGAACCAAGATGGTGCAACACCTTTTTAATTCAGAATCAATTTTTGATACAACGGTTGTCTCTGTCACCTACAATGCAATGGATGAAACAAGCATGGCAAAAACGTTGACAGGATTTGGACTTAAAACAGATTTTGGTATTCACTCAAGAGTCAATCAGCATATGCATTACGGAGTAAAACTCTCATACCATCTTGCTGATTTAAAAAAACCGGCAACGGATAAAAATGAAACGGGTTCCTCAGGAACAACAATGATCACTTATACGACACTAGCATTTGATGTAACCTTTTATTTCTGAGGTAAGCATGATTCCAAGATATGAAGAAAAGGCAATCTCAACGATTTGGAGCGATGAATATAAATTTGCAACATATCTTGAAGTAGAACTGGCCATTTTAAAATCTTTTGAATCAACAATCATTCCACCAGGAACTAGCGAATCAATTAAACAAGTTGCTAAAATAGACATCGTTCGTATCCAAGAGATCGAAGCAGAAGTAAAACACGATGTAATCGCATTTTGTACCTCAATAACAGAAAACATTGGCCCAGCAATTGGCAAATATTTTCACTATGGAGTAACTTCATCTGATATTATTGACTCAGCAACAAATATTCAAATAAAGCGTTCGCTTAAAATTGAGATCGACGCTTTAAAAGAACTACTCTTTGCGCTCAAAGAACGAGCAGTTGAAACACAACATCTAATAACGATGGGAAGGTCTCATGGAATGGATGCTGAACCAATGAGCTTTGGCCAAAAATTTCTTGGCCACTACGCTGAATTTAACAGACGCTTGATTGAACTCGAAGATTTCTATAAAAATGAGTTAACTGTTCAATTTTCAGGTGCCGTTGGCAACTACACGATTACAACACCGGAAATTGAAAAACAAGCAGCGATGATTTTAGGAATGCAGTCAGAACCTCTATCTACTCAAGTCATTCCAAGAGATAAAATTGCGAAACTAATCTCTATCAACGCATTATTAGCTTCTGCAATGGAACGTTTGGCCGTAGAGATCAGACATCTACATCGAAGTGATGTAGCAGAGGTGCATGAAGGGTTTGGTAAAAAGCAAAAAGGTTCATCCACAATGCCTCATAAAAAAAACCCTATATCAAGCGAAAACCTGACTGGAATTTCAAGAGTTCTTAGATCCCACCAGCAAATCGCACTAGAAAATATTGTTCTTTGGCACGAGCGCGACATCTCTCACTCAAGTGCAGAAAGACTCTACTTGCCAGATAATTTTGGACTAACTGTTTATGCGATAAAACGTTTAACCTCCACAGTTCGCGATTTAGTTATTCATGAAGAAATTGTCACCAGCAAAGTTTTAAATAAGTTTTCATATCTCTCAAGTTATTACCTACACTATATTTTAGCTCGGACAACTTATAAAAGAGAAGATATCTACCATCTAATACAACAAGCTGCATTTAAAGGTGATGAGCAAGCGAGTTGTGATGTTTTCTATAACGAACTTTGCCATCAACTGTTGGCAAAAAAAATTATAATCGAACTACCTCGCCCTGACCTAGATGGATTAAAAAATATCTACTGCAAACATACTGCTGAAATTTTTTCTAGATTTTAATTAAATAAGCGATGAGTGTTCACGACTATTTTTAAGCGTGCTAACAATATTTTTTACTTCTTGAGAATCTTTCTTGGGTAGCACCATCACAACATTTTCATTTGAGACAACGATTAAATCATCAACATTAACAAGTACTGCCATTTTATTTGGAGTAAATACAATATTACCTTTGGCATTTTTAAAATATTGTCCATTAGATGATGCCACTACATTATCATCTCTTTTTTTTATTACATCTTCTAAAGCATCCCACGATCCTAAATCATTCCAATCAAATTCTGCAGGTAGAACCAAAACATTTTTCGATTTTTCCATTACTGCATAATCAATTGAGTTAGCAGGAATTGACTCATACGTTTTTGCTAGCCTTGCTGGATCTTTTAAATTTGATAATAACTCTTGATACCAACAAAACATCTCTGGAGCGCAACAAAGAAACTCATCTTTAAGAACCTTTATCGGAGCAACAAACATTCCAGCATTCCAAAAATACTCTCCAGAAGCAACATACTCTGCCGCCAAATCAAAAGTAGGTTTTTCTTTGAATATATCCACCTTAAAAAGATCCGGCCCAATCTCTTCTCCCTTTAGAATATATCCATATCCCGTATGTGGAAAAGTTGGCCGAACTCCTATTGTAACAATTTTATTTTTAGATAAAGCAGTTTCTGCTGCCCTAGTTATGCTCTTTCGAAATCCTTCCTTATTTAAAATTACATGATCAGCGGGAACAATAACAACCACATCACTCTCTTTTGCTCCACTCATTTCTAACGAAGCAAGAGATAGTAAAATACAAGGCGCAGTATTTCTTCCTGCTGGTTCAAAAATAATTCCATTTGTAGCAATCTCACCCTCTCCACTTTCACGCGCAAGCAACTCTTGATTCTTCACTGTAACGATATATCGATTCTCCTTCTTGATAATATTTTCAAATCTAAGCAATGATTCTCTTAGCAAAGAATTTTTTTCGAAAAACTGGAGGTACTGCTTAGGTTTTTTTGACGTAGATTCAGGCCAAAAACGCGTTCCACTTCCACCGGCCATTACAAGACAATAGATATTCATAGTTCACCTCTAAAAAAGAGATTTATTCTATAAAATACTATTCAAACTGTCTAATGACGTAATTTTCACCTTGAAATAAACTTTTCTCTTTGATGATATAATCTTTAGCTTCTGAGGCAGTATTAAAAACCTCTAAGCTTACACGGTACCAAACACCAGTACTCTGTCCCTTTGAAACCTCACCCTGGCTGATAATCGGATTGTAGCCTCTAATTCTAAAACCTTCTGCAAACTGCTCAGCTTCTTTAACTGTTCGATAAGAGCCGAGCTGAATTGTATACTTGCCAGTATACTTGTCATCCTTAACCTCTTTTGGAACATCTACACTCTCTTTAACTTCAACCTCTTTTGTCACATCGCCATCACTACTCTCTTCTATTCCCTTATTATTTGAAACACCACCCTGAACAATTAGCTTATCAACTTCATGTTTTAACCTATCATGAACACCATCTCGCTCTTTTTGCTCACCTTCACCATCAGAAGTTGATTCTGATTTAGCGGCAACATCTTGACCTTTACTGACGACCTCATTAACCATCTCTTCCTGCTTAGAAAGCATCTTCTCATTGGCCGCTATTTTTTCTGCCATCTGATCAACGCTATCTTTATACTCTTCAGATACAACCGATCCATCCGGCCCACACATCTTTCCTCTACCGATTTTTAAACCAAGAGTAAATGATGATACAGCGATGAAAAACATAAAGAGAAAGATTAAAAAAATCTCAAATTTTGCAAACACGTATAATTTTGATTTTGTCTTCATAATCCTATGTTAATCGGACATAAAAACAGATGCAAACATACAAAATCATAGGAAATTTTGACCATGGTTTAATCTTTAAACCACAGTACTGTACTGTTTTACTCTGAAACCATTAAAAAACTGGCCCACCTATTGCATCTAGCGAACCAACCAACCAAGGAGAAAACATGGAAAACAAAAAAAGGGGTATATTTAAAATCTTAAAAAATAGCAACGGCCAAGGTGTAATGGAATACGTCATTATTTCAAGTTTAATCGGCATTGCGTGTCTCGTTGCTGTTCAAAAATTTGGTGGAACTGTAAAAGAAAGGATCGATTGGATGGATAAAAAAGTAAGCAAACGAATCGATCACAACCTATTTAAATGATAATTCTAAACTCAATTTTGACAATCACCTTAATTATGACAGCAGCAACTTCTTATATAAAAATAGAACAAGGGATGATTGCAAATATTAAACGTACAGAGAGTAAAATTATCCAACAGACAAAATCCAGACTAAAAGAGTTAGAGTTAAAATAATGAATCGAGATGGTAACACAACAATCGTTGGCATCACTGTAATTTTGATTTTATCAACACTAGTTCTCTACTCTATTAAAGTAATGGACCAAACGTCAGAAGTAATTTCTGACAGACTTCAAACATACTTGTGTTTCAAGCATCTCGTCACTTCAACCAAAAAACATATTTCACAAGTATCTGCTCTAAATACAACAATAGCAGCACTCTACCCCTTAAAATTTACACCGGCAGCGGCACAAGCAGAGGCAGGAATTCAAACGGCCATAATTGCTCAAACTTTCTCCTATGTTTCATATCTGAAAAATATTGGCCGCAATAAGTATTGCTCATTGTCTCAAGCTACAACTTTTGCTTACAATGCGCCCTACGCTTTTGCAACAGCAAGAGATGTTAATTACACAGTAAAGCTGCGGAAAGAAAAATGGGCCATAAACCTTCGAGGAAAAAACAAAGAAACAGAACTTTCCCTTGCTGCAACATTTGCTTTACAAAGTCGATATACAACAAAAGCAATAATAAAGGTGAACGAAGGAGCAACTCCGGTATTGCAACGGTTGAATCTGTAGTTTGGGTAACTATCATTGTCTCTCTATTATTTTTTAATTTCAAAAGCTATCAAAAATATTCAAACCATAATGATAATCTTTTTAAGGAGTTTAACAATGAGTGGAATAACATTAAATAAACCTGAGTCAGCTGAAACAAAAAAACTATTTCCCGCAGAAAAAGAAAAACTAGAAAAAAAGAGAATAATGACGAAGCTAATAATCTCAATATTAATTTCAAATATCATGTCCTACACTCTATTCTCATTTCTTTCATCATCCGATGATAACTGCGTAGCGGGCAACACAACTTTCCTACACCCATCATTTGTAAAAATGGTGCTCCCAGCAACCATTATGACTCCAATTGATCCTGGACAAAGTGAATATAAAATTTCAATTCACGATGAAAAAAACCAACAACTGATTGAGACAGCATATTTACATCCAGAAAGTAACGGTGAACAGTTTGGGAAATGTAACGATGACGGAAGAACTTTAATCACCGTAGAAATCCCATCAAACATGATCCACCTTATTCGCCCAGGGGCCATTACTTTTTTTATCTACCCTTTTCATGAAAAAGGATCACCATCATTTTCTGGAGACAAATATGAACTGGTTTTTTAAATTACTGGCCAAGTTTCTAATTTTAGTAATGTTCACTTTTGCGACTGCCTTTGGACGGGATATCATCGTAATTACAGCATCAATCAAGGATAGGGAGCAAACTGATCTGATTGAAAAAATTCTAAAAGAAAAAAACAATATTCCTGCTGCGCTGATATCTAAAAAAATAATGAAGGAACCGTGTGAAAAAATAAAAACAGCAATTGTTCAAATATGTTATCAAAACAGCGAAATCATCTTCCCTGTTTTTAATAAGCAGATTGTTCAAGAGTCATTCAAAATTTTTAGTCAGGAGACCAGACTATGAGCTACTTATCTTCGTGGATCTTAAACTTCGGTGTCGTTCCCTTATTTCTCTCGGAGGCCTTTCTTTTTGTGCCCATGCTCTTTTTTTTGTTTGCTCTTCTTGCTTTTGTAACTTTTGATTTAGAAACCATCTCTCAACTCCAATTCTTTAACAAGTCTAGAGTTTTAACCAAAATTATCTACTCAGTCAAAACTTTATTTGTGCTTACGCCTATGACAATCAGCGCAATAGGCATCTGTGTAGCAGAAGAGGTTACGAGCAAAGACATCATACTAAAAGTAGGCGAGCACCGAGAGATTCCTTTTAAGGGCGAGAAATACTCCGTCGGAGACAAAGAGATTATCACGTATAAACTAGTCAGTAACTCACACCTGATCATAAAAGGGAAGCAGCTAGGAAATACTGAACTTGTAATTTGGACAAAAGCAGGTAAGAAATCTTACAACATCTACGTAACTTCTCGCCAGGGAGAAATAAATATTCTTGCTCTTGCAAAATCTTTCAAAGATCTGCAAGTCGATGCCCTCGTTTCAGGAAAACTAATTATCACCTCTGGCGAATTAAACAACCTCGACAACTATCTAATATACAAAAATATTCTCACTCAACACAAAGAGCACATTCAATCAAAAGTCACGCTATCAAAAAATTTACGCAACCAAATAATCGGGGACATTTACAAAAACCTCTTTGACCAAAACATAAACAATTTTTCCTGCAAAGATGAGGGGGCCAATATCGTTTGTAACTACCCTGCCAATACAAAACTAAGCAAACAGGTCATGGATTTTCTAAAGAAAAAATACCGGGTCGATTTCATTCCATACGAGTTTTTTGATGGCACAACAAACTATCTAGCAAAGATTAAAATTATTCAAATTGAGAAATTGAATGGTGAGCAATTTGACCTTGGCCTTGAGTCAATCTCTGGAACATTTGATGAAATCTTCTCTCAGGGAATTGAAGGACTTGTTAGAAATAACCAAGCTGAACTTGCAAATAACTCACTGGACATATCGACACTTGCCGAACCAGAACAGATTATCACGATAGGAAACAAAGCGCTAATTTCAATTGGTGCAAACATTCCATATAAAACACCGTCATCAAATGGCGACTACGCAACAACAGAGTGGAAATTTGCCGGTTTGCAAATTAGTGTCGAGCTTAAATCTGTAGGCGAAAAACTACAGTTACAATATTCAACCGAGATATCATACCCAGGAACAAATGATGAAATTAGAGGAAGCAAAGAGGAATCAACTATAACGATTCCCGGAAGTGGGATGACTAGAATTTTTCAAATCGGCTTTAAAACGATTGGCTCCGTCGAATCAAGCTTGCCAGGACTTGGAAAAATTCCTCTTCTTGGAAAGCTATTCAAATCAACCTCGGATCAAAATAACTATAAAAAAATAACTGGGATTATCAAACTGGAGCCATATGCAAACTAACCAACAAACAAGATATACAAATGAACAAATACCGATATACAAAAATGATATATTACAGCTTTTTCAAAACAAAATTTTTGAGAACATAGGAAAAAGAAGGATTGACGATTACTCATCTCTTAGAAATGAGGTTATGTCCGAAATTGGAATTTATAATTATATCGATCCAGATCTGGCATTTTTAAACTCATGGTACTGCACCCATATTGAACAACACTTTCTCTACAAATTTATTGATGATGACTCTGTTCGAGAAATCATTGTTCACGCTCCAGACTTTGTCCAACTTGAAACCTATACTGACCAAAGAACCGATATTATTCATGTCGACAGCAATTTCTATCAAATGTCATTAGACGTATTTGCTATAAAAAATCAAGTCGAATGGAACTACTCTACTCCTTTTGCAAGCTTTTATACAAAAATTAAAGAGACCAGTTTTCGCGCAACGCTCATTCACTTTTCAACATCTCCAACAAGTATGTCAAAACTCTTTTTACGTAGAATTAGTGATACTCCATTCTTATTATCATCTTTTGGTGATGCTACTCTAGAACCATTTTTAAATGATATAGTAGAATCAAAACAAAATATAATCATAGCTGGTCAAACTGGAAGCGGAAAATCATCTCTCTTAACATCTCTCCTTGGTAACGTCTCACATGAGCATGTAGTCGTGATGGAGGATACTCATGAAATCTCTTCAAACTCAAAAAACCACACATCAATGCTTGCCAAAAATATTGAAGGGAAATCCCTTGTCGATTACTGCAGCTATTCTCTTAGAATGAGACCGGACAGGATTGTTCTTGGTGAGATGAGGGGTAAAGAGACAGTTCCATTTATTTTGTCAATGAACAATGGACACAAAGGTTTAATGAGTACCATTCATGCCAATAGTGCAGTAGATACTATTTCTAGATTAGCACTTTTGTTTTCACTCTACTCTCAAAATACCAATATCTCTTTTGACCTAATCACAAAACTTATTTGTTCAAACATTGATTATGTTATTTTCATGAAACATCGAAAAATTATTGAGATCATAAAAATTCTTGGGTCAGAAAACGAGACCCCTTTTATCGAACAAATTTACAGTTTATCTTGACGTAACCAACTCTATACGGTAGTTCAAAATATATCTATACCTAGTGTTAATACTAAACTATTCAAGTGGAGAATGCGCTTGGAAAAACCTTCTTGGCTAAAAGTTAAACCACCAACAAGCGAAAATTATCTTTACCTAAAAAAGATGATGCATGAACTTGGAATCAATTCTGTTTGTCAAGAAGCAATCTGTCCTAATATCGACGAGTGCTGGAAAAATAAGACTGCCACATTTATGATTATGGGTAGCGTCTGCACAAGAGGCTGTCGATTTTGTGCCGTCAAAACAGGTGATCCAAGCGGCATACTTGATCATCTTGAACCGACAAAAATTGCGGAAGCTATTTCAACACTAAAATTAAAATATGTCGTTCTTACTAGTGTTGACAGAGATGATTTAGATGATGGTGGAAGTGAACATTTTGCAAAAACTGTTTCAGCTATCAAGATAAAAGACAAAAATATTGTAGTAGAAATTCTCGCTCCAGATTTTGGAGCAAATAGATTGATGATTAATAAAGTGATTAACAGTGGCCCAGAAGTATATGGCCATAACATTGAGACGGTTGAAAGAGTTACTCCGCTTATTAGAGACCGCAGATCAACATATAAAACTTCTATGAAAACTTTGGAAACTATAAAATTAATAAAGAACAATCAATATACAAAAAGTTCGCTACTACTTGGAGTTGGTGAAACAAAAGATGAAGTGATCTCAACACTAAAAGATTTAAGAAATGTTGGATGTGATATCGTCACTCTCGGCCAATACCTCTCACCCACAAAAAGACACTATCCTGTAACAAGATATATTCATCCAGATGAGTTTCAAGAATACAACGAGATTGCAACGTCACTTGGTTTTAAATTCTGCGCAAGTGGACCTCTTGTTAGAAGTTCATACCGAGCTGGAGAACTTTTTAGGAATGGCCAAAATGATAATCGAGAACTGGGGACTAATTAACTACCAAGATGCTCTTAAAAAGCAACTTCTACTAGTCGATGCTGTCATTGAAGGAGCAGAAGAAAAAATTATAATTTGTCACCACCAAGCTATTGTTACGCTTGGGAAAAAAGCGACAGAAGATGATCTGTGTGGCTGGTCAGGAGAAGTCGCCAAAATTACTAGAGGTGGGAAGGCCACCTACCATGGCCCATCTCAAGTTGTATCATACCCAATCATCAACATATCAAAACATAATAACGATATTGATTGGTATCTTCGAACAATTGAAGAATCAATTGTTCAAAGCTTAAATAGCTACGGAGTAAAAAGCTCTGGTAATCGAGATTTTACTGGAGTGTGGGTGGAGGGAAAAAAAATAGCATCAATTGGAATTGCGATTAAGAGATGGGTTACATACCATGGTCTGGCCATCAATCTATATCAGGACAAATCAGCATTCACAGGAATCAAGGCGTGCGGCATGAATAACTCAATCATGACCAACCTTAGTGATCTTACAAATTCTAACGTAGATAGATCGAAGTTTGAAAATATCCTAGCAAATCACCTTAAAAATTTGTTAAACTAACGTTCATACGTTATGACAAAAATAGTTTGTTTAATCACAATTATACTTTTTTCCACTAAGAATTTAGCCTCGTACCCTTATCTACACTTTAAAGATACTCAGATTGAGATGCCTCAAGCTAGTTTCACTAGGTATGTAGAACCACAACTAAGCGCGATTGTGACTGATTTTTATAAAATAATAAAATTAAATCAACTGACAGAGATTGTTGACATCGTTGCCGTTTATAAAAAATTAAAACAGACAATAAATGAAAAAAATATTGAAACCAATTATGTCGAAATATACAAACAAGTTAACGCCTTTGAAATTGATCTTTTGAAGTTAAGTAATAGTTGGCCAGACTTATCTCAAGTTTCTGTCAAGCAACTTCTTCGTTTAAACATGGATAGCTCCAAAATTACCAATTCAACTTATGAATTACTCCATATTTTCGAAGCAGGATTAGCACTTGAAAAAGAGGAGCTAACTCTATTTATACAAGAACAGGGTATCGAACTAAAAATTCACCAGTTATTAATCCGCACCAGAATGGCATTAATAGATCAATCACCAACAGCTTTGCACGACTATCTTGATTTTGTTATGTCCAATTTTATTGCTCCAATTGAAGATCATCTCTCGCAAACTAAAGACTACAGACAACTTGCATCTAGACTAGAAGAATTAAATATGGCCTGGAACAGCTTCCATCAAAACCTAACCAAAGGAAATCTTAAAATTGATTCTCAAACAAACCAAACACTAGGAATGATTCATGCTAGATGGGTATCGATCTTAAAAGTAATGCTCAAAAAACCGATGTCACTTCCATCTGAATAGAAATTAAAAGGCCAGCAGAAGCTGGCCCTAATTTTTTACATTTTTACTACTTTTTTAAATTTTACGTTAGTTTTTTTACGTCTCTTATCTGCAGCGGCTAATTTTTCTTTCATCTTAACAGAAGGCTTCTTATATTCTTGTCTCTTTCTGTACTCTCTGATTACACCAAACGCTTCACACATTCTCTTGAATTTTTTTAGTGAACGCTCAACACCTGCTTTATCATCAATACTAACTTCAATTGAACTCATTTTGGCCACGACAATCACCCCCTCTGCCTAACATTAAACTCTCTTTACCAAGAGTTGAAAAAAACGTATAAAACCAAAGTAAATTAATTTTCATGAAGCATAAAGTCAAGGGAAAAGATGGAAAATAAGAGCTTAAGCTCCACTAATCACACTCCTCTTCCATTTTTAGCAAGGCCGAATAATTTTGAGGAATTTTTGGGCCATGATGAACTTTTTAATAAATTTAAATTTTTAAAATCTAAAAATATTCCCTGCTTAATACTTCATGGGCCACCTGGTTCAGGAAAAACAACACTTGCTCACCTGATTGCTAAACAAAGCGAGAAAGAGTTGTTCACCTTTAGTCCAGTACTTGGTGGAGTTGGTGAGCTTAGAAAGATTATTGAAAAGTGTGAAAAGTTATTAGTAGAAAAAAAAACTGGGGCCATTATTTTCATTGATGAAATCCATCGCTTTAATAAAGCACAACAGGATGCCTTACTCCCATATATTGAGTCCGGCACATTTGTTTTAATCGGAGCAACGACAGAAAATCCTCGTTTTGCAATTAACTCAGCGCTAAGCTCCAGAGTTCAACTAATTGAACTAAAGAAACTTGCCCCAAAGAATATCTTAGAAATCCTCGAACAGTGTTGTAAAAAATTCTGCTTAAAAATAGATGATGAACTTCTCTCTCCAATCGTTACATATAGCGATGGAGATAGTCGAATTGCTTTAAACGCCCTAGGATTAATTAGTAGCAGAATATCAAATGGAGAAATCGTAGTTAAAGAAGATGTCTTAGCAATCGTTAAAGAAAACGGAAGACGCTATGACAGGGACAATGATCGCCATTACCAAGTAGTCTCCGCATACATTAAAAGCATGCGAAGAAATGATCCAGATGCGGCCCTGTTATGGTTAGCTGTCATGTTAGACGGAGGCGAGGACCCTCTTTTTATTGCTAGAAGGCTCGTTATTTTTGCTTCAGAAGATATTGGCAACAGCGATCCAGCAGCGCTAACTCTTGCAGTTTCAACAATGACAGCTGTGTCAAATATTGGAATGCCAGAAGCAAGAATTCCTTTGGCGCAAGCAACCACCTATCTAGCATCAACGGTTAAAAGCAACGCTGCATATCTAGCAATTGGCCAGGCCCTTGAGTATGTAAAAAATAGTTGCACGATAGAAGTTTCACTCAACGCTAAAAATGATATCCCTAAATTTTATCGGCCAGCTGAAATCGGAATTGAAAAGAAAATAAAAGAGCGACTAGAAAACCTTCGGTAACTCTTTCCATGATGATTGGTATTTAGGAGAACGAAACTCCTTAAACGACCGAATCTCACGGTCAGCAGTACCACATGAGGCAAACCGAAGAGTTCCTTCTCCATCTTTTGCATTTATTTTATCCATAACAGACATAAGCTTTTCACTTTTTGGCGAATCAGATTTTTCAAACAGTCCAAGCTGAATATTTTTATTATCAGATAACTTACCAAGAGTGATTCCAGCTTTTTTATATTTCAGGCCATCTCTAAACCACTCATCGACTACGCTAAGAGAGTATTTAATAATCTTTCTCGTATCTGTAGACAAATTAAACGATACTGTCTCATGAACAAACTGTTGTCTGGAATCTTCACTTGAAAAAGGTGTAGTTCCAAAAAAAATTTCAGCGCTTCCAATCACACTTCCTTGAGCACGCGCTCTTTCACAAGCAGTCGAAATATGTTTTGATATCGTCTCTCTCATCAACCTTAAATCCGAAACAGTCCCCGCAAAACTTCTAGATGATTGAATAGATTTTTTTATACTACAATCTCTCTCTTTTATAGAACAAATCCCCGACAACTCATCTTTAATTGTTAATCCATTTTTTCCAAGAACTCGCTGTATAGCACTATCATTCTTATAATCTATTAACTCTTTTGCCGATCTTATCTGAAGAGTTTTCAATTTTAGGCCACTACTTTTTCCAATCCCCCAAATATCCTCAACCTTAATCTTGCTTAAGCTTTTATTTACGACATCACCATCTAACAACATTTTTACCCCGCCAGAGGTAATCTCTCGCTTTGCTAACCCCGCTGCAATCTTAGCAAGGGTTTTAGTCTTAGCAACACCGACACTAACAGGGATTCCTGTTAATTTAAAAACTGTATTTTGAATCTCTTCTACATATTTGTTCAAGCTCCTATTTACAAACCCACTCAAATCTAAGAATGCCTCATCCACCGAGTAAACTTCTAAATCAGGAGTAAAGCGAGAGAGAATACTCATAACCCTATCTGACATATCAGTATAAAGAGCAAAATTAGAAGAAAAAAGCACAATGCCTTTTTCATCACAAAGTTGCTTGTATTTAAAATAAGGTTCTCCGATTTTTATTCCAAGTTCTTTAACATCTCGAGTGCAGCTAACAAAACATCCGTC
Source organism: Bdellovibrio sp. (assembly GCA_020720455.1). Lineage (GTDB taxonomy): Bacteria > Bdellovibrionota > Bacteriovoracia > Bacteriovoracales > Bacteriovoracaceae > DYOQ01. Next base: position 457 of record DYOQ01000042.1, on the reverse strand, counting down.
ATTATTGCTAAGAACTGCGATCGGTCTGTTCCAAAGATCTGGCCGAAACACCCTTTCACAACTACAAAAAAATGCGTTGCAATCGACTAATGCGTAAATCATCTAAATTTCCTGATCGCCGATGTAACAACTCCCCAGACAACACAACTATCAGCAACCTCACCCTCAATTGGTAGATATTCAGGAGAGTTGGCCAAATAACATGGGCGCCCTCTTACAATAACATATTTACGCAAAATCAGCTCATTCTCAAAAACAAGAACCACAACATCATCATTAGTGGGCCTTGTTGACCTATCAACGACCAAAACATCATTTTTACTTATTAGTGGTTCCATCGAATCTGTGGAAGCTTCAAAAAAAAAGGTTGCTGCCCGATCTTTAATAAGTAAGGTATCAAGCGATAGTGACTTTTCTAAATAATCTTCGCTAATCCCAAATAGGCCCATTTGTAAAT
>DYOQ01000041.1:15352-26538 GCA_020720455.1 Bdellovibrio sp. | reverse complement strand
CTAAAACTACCGTAAGGTTTTTTTCGTCCGGGACGAAATAACCTGACTACCATTTTTGGGGCAGTAAAACGTATTTTTTAGAGAATGTTCAGCCTTTATCCAAGAGGAGAATGACTCTGATCCGATCAGAGTTGCACATAACTGATTAATCTTTTACGCTAGGAAATTTCCTAACTCCATTTTGGTAGTGATCGATTTGTTTCCACCGCTCATAATTGCGGTGTGGAGGTTGTTTTTTGTTTCATCGATAATTGCCATGATAGTTGAGTAACTTGGTTCTATCTCTGGAGTTACTTTTTCACTTATAGAGATGCCTCCAATAGATGCGGTTATCGTTACAGAGTCTTCGCCTGGAACCTCTCTGTTTTTTTGAATCTGTTTATTTAGCAATCGTTTAAGTTTATTTACTACAATGCTAAGTCCATCTATATTTGTTCCTGGCATTATCACACTAAATTTTGCTTTCCCAGTTCTAGCGATAATGTCAATCTCTCTAGTAAATGAGTTGATTGTAATAGCAACATTTTTTAGAATTATATCGCCAAACTCTTGGCCATATTTTTCAATAATTTTACCAAAAAAATCAATTTGGATAGATATAACACTAAAGCATCTTTTGTTTGTTTTTGATAACATTATTTCACTCTTGAGTTTTGCTAAAAAAGTACTAAGTGTCAGGGTTTCTGTCTGTCTATCAATTTCAGTAATCTGACCAGTTAAAGGTTTTTGGAGAATTTGTTTTATTTTTTCTTCCGTATCTTCATTGTTTTGTCTGTCAGATAGAGGAAGTTTATTTTTTATAAGAAGATCAATAGAGCTATTCTCAAGAGAGATAATCCATCTATTTTGGATGCATTCATCTGGTGCTATCGATATTAATAAATTAGAAATCTCTTCATTTTTATTATTGATTGTAATTGGTACAGGCCCGTATGGAGCATCCATTCCGAGTGTTCCATTTTTTGAACAGAAAAGATTTGGATCACTAACTTTTAAAATGTCATGAATTATAAGATAGTTGCTCGTCAGTCTTTTGTGCGAAATGTTTAGCAACATTGAAAAACTTTCGTTGGCAAACGTTATCCTTTTTTTATCATCAAATATTACCACTCCCGCGGTTTTAATATTGTTTAGTAGTTGGTAGCGGTGTTGTTCATTTCCGCTAAGAAAATATAGCTCTTTGGCCCTGCTAATAAATGGATGAGAATCATTTTGACATTTGCTACAGATGATTGTTTTAAAACTAGGGAGTTTTGATTTAAACGTGTAATCTTTCCCGTCAACGAGAAGTCGCTCTTCTGAGTTAAAGCAGTTGATGCATGAGTACTTCATTTTAAAAGAGGTGATTCTTGTTCCTGTTGGTAAAAAATGAGATATGGAGTTGTGTCTTTCTATGAAAAAAAAGGGGACATTTTCAATAGAAATTGAACTTGTTCTGAATAGTTCGTAAATCCAGTTGATCCATACTCTTGTTCCAGCGTCTGATATGCTCAATAGATTTTCTAGGTCGATGTTAATATTTAGGGGAGGGGTCGGAACCAAAATTGGATGGTAAATATCACTTTTAGAGTCTATTGATCCATCAAAGTGTAAAGTCGGACATTCGTCTTTTCCTGATGACGTGATAAGTAGTTGTTTTTTCATTTTGCCTCGTTGTTTTTTTTTGCAAACATTATTTGCTGAGATCCTGTTTCGTTCCATGGAATTCGCCAGATAATATACCTTGCTAACATATATGGAGTAATTGTTGAATAGTTTGGAACAAACCAAGAGCGAAGAGGCAACCTTTTCATTGTATGTGTCAGTTGTAGTTTGGTTGTTATCTCACTATCTTCCGGGTCAAAGATTACGTAAGCAAAATCGCTAACGTTAGACTTGTCAAAATTGAAATGAAATTTTTCATTGCCATGTAAATACCATGTTGATGGCCAAATGGCCGCACCTTTTATTGCTATTTTATCTTGGTCGTTATGTAGCGGTGAGTTTAGCTGTTTTCTAATATCTAAGATTAGTGTTTCAAATATTTTGGTTGTGTGCACTTGAGAGAGCAACTCTTTGTCGCTTCCAGCTAGCGTATAGTTAGTAAGAACTGCTTGTGGGATTAAATATAAAGCTAAAGCGATAGTTATTTGTATGTGGTATTTAGTCTCCTTAAGCTTAAGCATAAGGTAGATAATTCCAGATAGCAGTGGATAGGTTGCTAACCAAGGAACTTTTTCACCAAGATAACTATAAGTGAAAAGTGTTGCTCCAAATAGGAATCCCCATGTTGCTAAAGCTCTGTTTTTTTCACGTAGGTGAAATATTGTAGTAGTAACTGCGAAAACTGGAATTAAGATAAAGAAAAAAATATCGACAGGGAGATCTAGTTTTCCTAGTTTCCATATTGAGTTAATGATTGGAATTTTTACGCCATAAAATTTAGCTATTACATATATGATAGCGGAGAGCATGGTGCCATAAGCTTGGTACTTAAGGTAGGTGCGGCCCTCTTTTATGTAAAATGAAGTAGTCAGATAGATAAATGTAAAAACAAAAAGAGTGTCGTATACAAAAATGATTAATGACGGGAATAGAAACGGACCTTTTATACGTTCACTTGCATGTTGTTCAATCCAGTACGCCAAACTTTTTCGATATAGGCCATCAAGTATTCCTTGTGGATACTGAAATCCGGCCGAGTAAAAGTAACAGTATAACAACGCGCCAATGGCAAATGATGCTAAGACGTGCCAAGGATAGGATTTAATGTACAGGTTTATTTTTTTTATAGTTGTTACTGCGTCTACGACTTTTATCTTTACAAGAAACCATTCAAATAGAATAAAGCCAGTAATGATTGCAAGGTGAACGTAGGCGTTTTCTTTTGCGGTAAACTGAAGAATCGCAGGGATAAGAATAAAGTATGTTTTATACTTATCTTTTGCAACACAGATTCCCCAGAAAATTAGTATAGTAAATAAGATTATAAAATGGTCGTGTCTTATAAATCTTGACCAGTAAATAAGAGATGGTGAGAGCGCAAAATATGTGGTGGCAATAAGTAAAATTGATCTGCTGAGATAACGTCTAAAGATTATCGGTATCAGCATAATAATCGTTCCAATGAAAAAGGGAATTAGTCGAGGTGTAAGTTCATTAACGCCAAAAAGATGATAAAAATATGGTTCAATGTTGTATAGGAGCGGGCCATGGATAAGAGGGAGATATTTATAAAATCCGTTATAATGGTCAAGGTAATAGTAAAGGCCATAAATTGCATGAAGTGATTCATCGTGATGATATGGCCGATCGGTTATATTCAATATCCTTAAAAAAAATCCAGCAATAATTACTATTACGATGGGCCAGATCTTTATCGCTTGTTCACTGTTTTTATGCTTTTCGTTCACTCGTATTATTCCTTGCTTTAAGTAGCTGCTTAGCAGAGATCAGGCATGCACGTATTAAGCTCCACTTAATTATTGATGATTTCCCAGTTTTTCGTGCTAGGTGAGTGATTGGTATTTCAATAATTATTGGCAGAGATCTTTTGGCAATAACAGATAGTAAAATATTTGGTGCAAAAAAACCTTTGGGAATCATCGGAAGCGAGTTGGTAAGAAAAGATTTTGCTATGAGTCTGTATGGAGAGTTAGCGTCTCGTATATATTTTTGAAAAAGAGCTACAATCGTTAATTGCAATATTTTAGTAATAAAAAAACGAACGATTCCATCTTTCCTATTTTTTCTTGTGCCAACAACAAATGCACTTTTAGATCTTGCATTCCAAATTTTTTCAAAATCTTTGGCGATAAATTGGTTGTCACTATCAACATGAAAAATCCAATCGCTTTTAGTTTGCAATGCAGCTTGATAGCCAAGCATTAGTGATGCTCCGTGACCTAGATTTACTTCGTTATTGAGCAGTTTGATTCCTAGTAGTTGTTGCAGTTTTTCCAGTTTTGCTTTTGAGTCATCCGTAGAACAGTCATTAATTACTAATATCTCGAACTTAAGATTCATTGATGCTAACTGATTATACCAAGAGGTAACCACTTCTGCGATACACTCTCCTTCGTTAAAAACTGGCATTACTAGCGATAATTCGTTATCATTCATCTTAATCTCGTTTGTATATTTATAGGATAATATTAGCAGAAAATTATTTTGGAGTAACTGATTTATGAATACCCTACTGAAACCGTTTGTTACTAAGTTTGATACGATACCTTTTTCTAAAATAAAAGATGAAGATTTTAAAGAGGCGTTTGAAGTTTTGCTTGAACAGTCAAAGAACTGTTTAGATGCGATAAAAAATGACAAGAGTGAAGCTACATTTGAAAACACTCTTGTTATGTTAGAGAATGGTTTGAGAGGTTTAAGTAGAGTCTACGCTTCATTTTCTAACCTTTGGACAGCAGATACTAATGATACTAGAAATGAAATTCTTTTGGCCTATGAGGGGAAGATTAAGTCTTTTTTTAGCAGTATTTCGATGGATGAGATGCTCTTTAAGCGGGTTGATAAGATCTTTAAAGAGATGTCATCTGCTAACTATACGCCTGAGCAGATAACAGTTATTACTAACTCGCATAGAGGTTTTGTCAACAATGGTGTCTCGCTTTGTGATGCCGATAAAGAAAAAGTTAAGAATATTGATGAAAAACTTTCTGCGCTTACGATCAACTTTGCAGAAAATGTACGAAAAAATGTTAGTGATTATGTTTTAAATTTAAAATCGGAAGATGATTTGCGAGGTGCTCCTGATTGGTACAAAGAGAGTGCAAAACAAGAGGCAAATGATCGAGGGCTTGAGGGTTATGTTATTACTCTAAATATCCCAAGTTATCTTCCCTTTATGCAATATTGTGAGCATCGTCATTATCGTAAACAGCTATATATGGCAGCTGCTTCAAAGGGACTTGGAGAACAGTATGACAATAGAAAAAATATCCAAGAGATTGTGGAATTGCGTCTGCAAAGGGCCAATGTTTTAGGTTTTGCAACACATGCAGAATATGTACTTACAGAGCGAATGGCATCTAAAACGGAGACGGTGACAAAATTTTTAAATGAGTTAGTTGAAGCAACGAAAGATTATGCAAAAAAAGATATCGAGAAAATCTCAAGTTTTGCAAAATCGCTTGGTTGTCCATCTTCACTAGAGAGATGGGATTTTGCATTTTATAGTGAAAAGTACAAAGAAAAAAATTTAGGCATATCGGATGAGATACTCCGGCCTTATTTGAAACTTGAAACGGTTTTGAATGCAATTTTTGAACTGTCACATAAGCTTTATGGGATTAGCTTTAAAGAGATTAAAACGATAGATCTATATAACGATGCGGTCTCTACTTACGAGGTTTTTGATACGAATGGAACTCATCTAGGCATTATCTATTTTGATTTTTTTCCAAGAAAGTCAAAAAAAGGAGGAGCGTGGATGACTCAATACAAAGATCAATATTTTGAAGGTGGTGTCGACAGTCGTCCTCATGTATCTATCGTGTGTAATTTTACGCCGCCGGCAAATGATCGGCCTTCGCTATTAACGTTTAATGAGGTAGTAACATTGTTTCACGAGTTCGGCCACGGCCTTCATGGCCTTCTCTCTAAATGTCATTATACAGCTTGTTCTGGTACAACTGTTTTGTGGGACTTTGTTGAGCTCCCATCTCAAATTATGGAGAACTGGGCCTTTTGTCCTGAAGTATTAAAGATGTTTGCTAGACATTATGAGACTGGTGTTAATATGCCAGAAGAGTATGTAGTGAAACTTCAAGAAGAAAAGAAATTTATGGCAGGTTACTCGTTTATTAGACAGTTGGAGTTCGCAACACTAGATATGGCATGGCACACATTAAAAACTCCAGTAAAAGATTTAGATCCAGTTATGTTTGAAAAAAAGATATTAGAAAAGCTCGATCTATTTCCAAAAATCGAAGGGACATGCACGAGCACAGCATTTTCACATATCTTTTCTGGTGGGTATTCTGCTGGTTATTATAGTTATAAATGGGCGGAGCTTTTAGAGGCAGATGCTTTTGCAGAGTTTGAAAAGCATGGTGTTTTAAATCAAAAGGTGGCGATGTCATTTAGAAAAAATATTTTAGAAAAAGGTGGAAGTGAACATCCTGCAGTTTTATTTAAAAAATTTAAGGGCCGTGATCCTGAACTAGCGCCGTTACTTAGAAAGTTTGGGTTCAAATAGTTCCAATAATGCGCTCTACGACCTCTTGTACAGAGGTGATTTTGGTTGAAAACTCTAGCGAAGGGCCGGCGCACCATACTTGATTTTTACAACCATTATCTGTGGCAGATATTGGCGCTAGTGGGTTGTTGATTTTTTTTAGGAGATGATTTGTCTTAATGAACGTACAGTTTGTCCCTGTTACTCTATCCGTTAAAATAATATCATCTGAGGTAGAGTTAACAATAGCATCTTTATAAGATTTATTAACAGGGCACTCTTTCGTTGCGATAAATGGGGTACCGACAGATAATCCACAGGCACCAAGAGTGGCCATGCTCTTAAATCCCAAATAGTCACCAACTCCTCCTGCTGAAATTACTGGAATGGTTAGTTTGCTAATCAGTGATGGTATAAGAACAGAGGCTGGAATATTTCCAGCATGGCCGCCTGCACCTGAGTTGACGGCAATTATGGCGTCTGCACCTAGCTCTTGAACTTTGATTGCATACTTATAATCGATAACATCACACAAGACTAAAATGTTATTTTTTTTACATTTCTCAATAATCTGCTTAGGATTTCCAAGAGAGGTAATAATAAATTTCGGTTTGCTTTCGATACATACATCTAATTGCTTGGCAAGAAGAAGGTTACTTTTATTGGCGATTAGGTTGACACCAAAGTTATTCCCAATATTTTTTTTAATTTTAGCTAATCCTTCTTGAAGGCCAGCGATAGATCGATAGTTATGCGCTGGCAACGTTCCTATAATTCCAGCATCAGAAGCAGCGATAATCATTGCTTCATCAGATACTAAAAACATTGGAGCTAAAATGATGGGGTATTTAATATTTAATGTTGTTTGCAGCCATGTACTCATAAAGGGCCTCTTGATTACATTTATTATTAATTAGTGGTATAGTTAATTAATAGATATTATAGTGCGAAAAATATTAAAAAGGTAAATGGTAAATGGTAGAAAGAGAAAAATATGTCAGTTGTAAAATCTAAAATGAACGAGTTGTTCACGGAGTTAACTTTATATATCCAAACTGATCGAGAACTGTTTAAAAAAATTCACGAAGTCAGTGATGATAAGTTTATCAGAAGTTCTAGCGATGCTTTAAAAGTGTTAGTTTTTTTGCGTGAAGTTTTTAATGAGTTTGTGGATTTCTTTGAAAAATATCCATCACTAAAGCAAGTTTTCGACAAGGATTTGACTTCATATCAAGAGTTATCATCAAGAGAATCTATTTTAGAATTATGTTTTTTTGATTGTAACGTTATTCACGGAGTGAATGAAACTTGCTACTGCACTGATTTAGAAAATATTTGCTCTCTAGATTTTGCTAGTGCCAAAAATTTATTTCATGGATGGGTTAGTACTATTGAAGGGATGCACCTCGCTACACAACAGTTGTTGCAAAATGATTTCTCAATTGATACAGAGTTAAAAGATCTAAATTGTAGCTGCTCTAACTGTGTGTCAGGTTACTATTCAAATGCAAGATTAATGTCAATGAGAGAGATTGAAGATAGTATCAATCATTTTAAATCTACAATTGAACAAAATAGGCCAGTGTCAATTGATCTTGCTGCTTCTTATTTTTTTAAAATGAGAGATGAGATTGATCATACGTTAATGATTGCTAGAAAAAGATTAAAAAGAGCGACATCAAATCGATTAAATTCTATCGCTAAAGAGATGATTAAAGATTCCCTGGCTTATCCGGCCCCCGTTGTTCTAGCATATTCGGAAACAATAAAAACATTATGTCGTCAGAAATTAAAGCAAGAGGGGTTGCGTGAAGAACTTATAGATGATGATGAGTTTGGCCGTTTCTTTGATCAGTTAGGAGTTGGAATTTGGAAAGACGAAAAAAAGTTGGACCAAGAGATAAGAAGGTTGATAAAAGTTGTTCTAGCATTTAAGAGAAAGGATATTTCAGCAAATATTTTGAAAGAGTATCTTGGTGAGTTTTGGCTTCACTCAAGTGCAAGAAGAATAAATAGAAAGATCATTTATCATATGGGCCCAACTAATTCAGGGAAAACTTATGCTGCAATAAATAGTTTGTGTAGTGCTAAGACCGGTTGTTATCTCGCACCACTTCGACTTTTGGCCGCTGAACTTTATGATACGATGAATGCTAAAGGTGTACCGACTACTCTTTTAACTGGTGAAGAGATTGTTGAAGTTGATGGTGCAAACCATTTTTCATCTACGATAGAAATGGCAAAGCTGGGACAGGGTTTTGATTGTTGTGTTATTGATGAAATACAAATGATTGCTGATTCACATCGTGGTTGGGCATGGACAAGGGCACTCGTTAATATTTGTGCACCTGAAATTCATATTTGCGGTGATGCCTCATCTCTTAATATGATTAAAGAGGTTGTTTCACTGACTGGCGATGAGTTAGAGATTAAGCATTATGAACGTATGACAGAGCTGAAAGTTGAAGCTGGCCATGTTGTTATGGGAGATCTAAAAAAAGGTGATGCTGTAATTGTATTTTCTAGAAGAAATGCACTTAAGTATAAAGCTGATTTAGAGCAGGTTGGTTATAAAGTCTCGGTCGTGTATGGAATGCTAAGCCCTGAAGTCAGAAGAGAACAAGCAAGAAAGTTTGATCAGGGTGAGACAGATATAATTGTTAGTACTGATGCAATTGCAATGGGCATGAATTTACCGATCAAAAGAATTGTGTTTACTGTTTTATCGAAATTTGTCAATTCACAAGAGTATGCTCTTACAGATAGTGAGATTAAGCAGATTGCTGGTCGTGCTGGTCGTTTTCAACGTTTTCCTGTTGGTTATGTTACCTGTTTGGCAAAAGAAAAAGATGGGATATCTAGATTAAATAGAGCGCTTGGTTCAAAGCTGCCACAACAAGATAGAGTAATGGTTGGGCCAGATCTTGATATTTTTACGAAAGTAAATTCTGCACTTGAAAAAAATAGCTTGCCACAACTTAAGTTGTCAGAGTTTTTACGTCTGTTTAATACAATGAAATTTATTAAACCTTTTAACTGTGTCAATTTGACAGATATGATCGAACTAACGGAGACAGTTGAAGATATTGACCGCACAGGAGTTCTTACTTCGGCTGAAACTTTTGGATTTGCTTGTGCGCCTGTTAATCTAGGTCTTGTTGAACATGTCCAATTTTTTGTTCATATTTTGTCAAATTTTGTTGCAGGAAGAGGTGTTAAGTTTGATGAGATAGATGTTTCATCCAAAGATATTGATTACCTTGAAACATCTATAAAATGTATAGAGCTATATCAGTGGTTATCTAGACATTTTAATAACAAAAATTTTGAATATGTTCTTGCTGAGTTACTTGAAAATAAAGGTCAGGCCGTCTCCTGTTTAAATGATCTATTATCTGAAAAGAGTGTTCGAACTTGTAGCAGCTGTGGAGTAAGGTTAGAGGAAGAGAGTAAGTTTAGAATTTGTGAAAAATGTTTTAAAAGAATAAATATTGAACGTAGGGCAAGAGATTTTGAAGATAACGGTCGTGGCGGTTCTAAATTTCATAAAAGGCCGTCAGGTGGTGGAGCAAATAACGAAAAAGTTGGTTCAAAATTTTCAAGGTTTAGGAAAAAAAACAGGTAAGTATTTTTTTATCTACAATTACTTAATTAAAATACCAGAAGAGATAATTTCAAATGCCATGGTACCAATAACTTGATCGTGACACTCTTTGGGTCTGAGTGGGTATGGCTCTATTGCATAATCAATTTTCCGTGCTAGTTTTGATAAAAGTTTGATGGCAATAGGGCGAGGGATATGTTCAAAATCAGGTGAGCAGATTGCAATATCAATATCACTCCATTTGTTTTGTTTCCCTTTTGCATATGATCCATAAAGCCATGCATTTGTAACAGGGAATAGTTCTGCAACAAGTTCAAGAAAGGCCTTTGAAGTGTTTAATATTTCATCTTGTTGTTTAACCATGATAGCAATTTCTCAGAAGTGTTAATTGTTTGATTACATTTTTCTACGGTACAAAGATTTGTTATTTCATCAATTTCATCCGGATATCGAGAGGAAATATAATACGAGTTAAGGTCATCTAAAAAATTAATATCTGCGGTGTCTAATTCGTTCACTAAATCAACTTCCTTTGCAATTCTGTTGAGATTGTGAATATATGGTGGTTGAATTGACAATTTATCTAGGTAATATGCTTTTAGCGCTTTTTCAACGGCCTGCTGACACATAAACATCACATATAGAAGCCTCATCTCTTTTAAAAGGGACTTGGCAGTATCTAGATCATACTGTGCTCTTTCGAACCATTTTAATGCATTAGTCATACAGAATCCCTAGCTCTTTTGTAATTATTTAGTTTACCAAATTTTTTTTGATTACGTCTACTTTTCAAATATAGATGAGCGGATTGGTCGGGAGTTGGTGCAGTTGTTCACTATAAATTTGAGGAAAATCTAATTTAATTACACTAATTTAATTACTAAATTTAACGATAAGTTGTTTATAGCATTGGTGTAGATTGTTTGTTAGATCACGTTGTTGGAGAAGGTGTGGCAAAAAAAGTGCCCTCAAAAAATAAATTAGATTCTGTCGAATTGACGGGTATTGCACAAATAGATGAGGCCGATCAAGAGGATAGAACTGTTTTTATTGAGAGCTCAAAATTAAAAGATGTTAACGAAGATTTTTCAAGTATTGAAGGATCGTTAGGTGAGGCATTTGAAGCTGATCGAACAGTTAAGGTGAAACCTGTTGAGCTAAAAAAAAGTAATGATAAATCCCTAGATGATGATACAAAAACAGAAGAGCTCGGTAGTGGTGAGATTGTTCGCACACCAGAAGAGGAAAGAAAGAAAAAGATAGCCACATATATGCGTATAGGGTTGCTTATAGCGGTAGTCCTTGTTGGCGGCAGTTATGTATATGATTATTTTTTTCCAGCAGATGATACTAGTACGGTGGCCGATAGTGAGACGGGAAAAATTGCAAAAAAAACTAAAAAAAATGTAG
>DYOQ01000041.1:0-15252 GCA_020720455.1 Bdellovibrio sp. | reverse complement strand
ATTGTTGAGACCCCAGCTTCTATAGATGCTCAGAAAATAGAAGAGAAAGCTACGGAAAATAGTACCGAACCAAATGAGACGGCCTCTGCTACTCCTTCACCACAACCGCCATCGCCAGATTATGGCGCTGAGGGTAGAGGGCTAGTTTATAATTGTAAAGATAAGCACTGGGCGTGCGTTGATAGAGAACCTTATATTGCTTGTCAAAAAGAGTCGGATTGGATAGATCAAAATAATTCATCTAAGAGGTGTGTTCCTGTTGATATATATAACTCGTTAAGTGATTGTGTTACAGTACAAAAGTATAATGTGAATATGTATATCAAGACCCCATTTTGTCAATGATATACTTTATCGCTTGGGGATTTTATATCTAACTTCTCTTTTCTCAAATGTTAATTATGTTAGAATATATTTGTTAATGAATTTTGTATTTAGAGTTGGTGATTAAGAGGGCCGTAGGTGTTGTGATGGTAAATAGTAGTGAATTAATAAATGAATTCTTGATTGAGTCATTTGAAAATTTGTCAAACATTAGTGATGATATTACTAGGTATGAGCAAGTTCCATCTGATTCTGATCTGCTAAACTCGATTTATAGAAAAGTCCACACGGTAAAAGGTTCTGCAAGTTTTCTTGGGTTTAAGAAATTGCAATCGATAACTCATGCCGCTGAAAATGTTTTGGATAAGCTCAGAAGTTACGAGTTGAAAATATCACCAGTGATAATTGATGTATTGTTACTCTCTTTTGATAACTGTCTAGAGGTTTTAAGAGAGATCGAAAGTGCAGGCGAAGAGGGAGGTGGAGTATATGAAGAGGTTATATCTAAGCTGAGGTTGATAGAGGAAGGCAAGTCATCGTCAATAGAAAAAAGCGGAGAGCGTAATGTTAAAATTCAAAATGTGAATGAACGCATCTTGGGCGAAGGTTATAAAATTGTTCTCGATGACCAGAGTAGTTTAAAAAAAGCAAAAAATGCGAAGGTGACAGCGCTTGCTAGCAAGCGAGAGCTTAATATAAAAATAGATCCGAAAAATGTTGAAATGGTTAAAGGTGTAGAAGCAAGTGGAGCAAGTGGAGCAAGTGTTAAGAATGAAGAAATCGTCAAAACAAATTTGAACGATAGTAAGCATGGAGTTAAAAGTATGGAAGAGAGAGAGGCGAAAGAACCGAGTGATGAATCAGATAAAGGATCTTCTAAAAATATTGCAGACTCAGTTGTAAGAGTTAATGTTCACTTGTTAGATAAGATCATGAACGTTGTTGGAGAGTTGGTACTTAGCAGAAATCAGATTTTGCAATATGCTTCAAAAGAAAATTCACCTGAGCTTAGTCGGTTAGCGCAACAAATAAATGTAATAACATCAGATTTGCAAAACGATATTATGACAACAAGGATGCAGCCTGTTGGTACAGTGCTTGGGAAGTTTGAAAGAATAGTAAGAGATTTATCTAGAACGCAAAAAAAGAAAATTAAGCTGACTGTAATTGGTAAAGATACAGAGCTTGATAAAAGTTTGCTTGAGGCCATTAGAGATCCGATGACACATATGATTCGAAACTCCGTTGACCATGGGATTGAAGAACCTGATATAAGATTAAGTAATGGTAAGCCTGAAGAGGGTAATATTACAATTAGAGCTTACCATGAAGGTGGCCATGTTATTATCGAGATAACGGATGATGGTAAAGGTATAAATCCTGTAGTTATTTCAGAGAAGGCGGTCCAGAAAGGGTTAATCACTCAAGAACAAGCAGATAGAATGAGCGAAGCTCAGATTTTAAATATTATTTTCGCTCCAGGTTTTTCTACAGCTGAAAAAGTAACAAACATTTCTGGTCGTGGTGTTGGAATGGATGTTGTAAAGAGCAATGTCGACAGAATAGGTGGTACTGTTGACTTGTCATCAGTTGTGGGAGAAGGATCAAGATTCAAAATGAAAATACCACTGACTCTCGCAATTGTACCTGCATTAATAGTTGAGAGCCATAAAGAGGTTTTTGCTATCCCGCAGATAAATTTAACTGAGTTGGTTCAGCTAGATAATGATGGGACAAGCACGGATAGAGGGATAGAGGTATTGCATGGAGCAGAATTTTTTAGGTTAAGGGAAGAGCTGATTCCTATAGTGAGGCTAAATAAACTTTTGGGACTTAGTTCTTCAAGCGAAATAGCACAGGAGGCGTTGAAGCCTACTAACGTTGTAGTCGTTAATGTTGATGGTAAATCCTACGGTCTAGTTGTTGATACAATTTTAGATACTGAAGAGATTGTTGTAAAACCACTTAGTCAAAAAATTAAATCGCTGTCAAAGTTTGCAGGTGCAACAATAATGGGAGACGGCCGTGTTGCTCTTATTTTAGATATTGCAGGAATTTATACAGAGGTTCGTCACGACGTTACAAGTGATAACGAACAGCAGATGATGGCAGACAGTAGAAATTTCGAGGGTGATGTGGATACTCATGAAATGGTTATGGTTAAGTTGGGTGATGAGCGAATTTATGGGATACCTCTATGTTTAGTGAAAAGGTTAGAGGAATTTCCAAGGGATAAGGTTGAGTGGAGTGCTGATCAAGCTTTAGTTCAATATGCTGGCGAGTCCCTTCCACTCATTAATGTTGAAAAGATGTCAGGATTAAATGGTAAATCAACACTGGATATTTTTGATAAGAGCGATCTTAAATTTGTTCCTTGTGTTGTTGTTAGTATTAAAAATCATGGCTTTGGCTTTGTTGTTAGTGAGATTAAAGACATTGCGACCACTACAAATATGATTAGCTCTGAAACAGTTGATCGGGACGGGCTGTTGGGTACTCTTGTGGTTGGAGAAAAGACAATAACTGTTTTAGATATACATGGCGTCGTTGATAAACATGGCGTTGGTTCGAAAGTATTAAAGAATATTTCTGTGAAACATAAAGCGAATATTTTGCTAGTGGAAGATTCGCCTCTTTATCGAAAAGTTACAGAGGAATTTTTGACTGATAATGGTTTCGCCGTAACTGCTGTTGTTAATGGGAAAGAAGCCTTGGATCTATTACTAGAAAATGCGATAAAGGTTGATCTGGTTATATCTGATATCGAGATGCCAATTATGGATGGGTATCAGATGGTGCATAAAATTAGACAGGTTGATAAATATAAGAAGCTTCCTGTTGTGGCCGTATCGACAAGGGTAAATGATAAGAGTAAAGCAAAAGGCGAGGAAGCGGGTTTTACGTCTCAACTAGAGAAGCTAAATAGAGAAGAGGTTCTTGGAAGTATTAATAATCTACTTGGTTTTGATAAATAGTGTAATTGAATCAGGGGTAATGTGTGAGTAAAGAAAAGGGTAATGGGAAATTGTGTGAGTTGTGTGGTTTTATTGTTAATAATCAACAGTACGCAATAAGTGTTGAAGATATTCAGGAGATAGTTAGAAAACAGAATACGACAAGCGTTCCACAGTCTCCAGCTTATATTAATGGCTTAATTAATTTACGAGGACAAATTGTAACGGCGCTTAGTTTAAGAAAGTTGTTCGGTATGGAGTACGATGCGGCTTCTCCTCATATGAACATAATTGTTACAGGTAGAGATGCGTTATATTCACTGGTTGTAGATAAAGTGCTGGACGTATTTTTAGCAGATGAACGCTACTTTGAAAGCACACCGTCTACACTAGATGAGGCTATTAAAAAATTTGTTAAGGGAGTATATAAGCTAGAAGCATCGCTTGTAATGCATGTTGATATAAATAAGGTTTTAATGGAGTAGAAATGTCGGTAAAAGTTCTGGTCGTTGATGACTCTGTTGTATATAGATCTGGTATTCGGAAGGCATTATCATCAAAGTCATCGATTGAAGTAGTTAAGGCCGTTAGTAACGGTGAACTTGCTGTTGAAGTTATAAAACAACAAAAAGGGACTATTGATTTGATAACGCTTGATTTAGAAATGCCAGTCATGGATGGTATTGAAGCGATTAAACAGATAAGAAAAATTGATACTAATGTTAAAATCATTGTGTTCTCTGCAATTAGTGAAAGAGGAGCAACTAAAACGCTGGAGGCGCTTAGGCTTGGGGCCAATGATTTTGTGACAAAAGTTGAAAACAGTGGTGGTGGAACACCAGAAGAGGGTGTTGAACTAATTAAAAGAGAGCTTCTTCCTCGAATAGAAGCGTTAGTAGGCAGAGATTTAGAGACGGATAATAAAATTAATACGAGTGTTCCTCAATCAAGTGATTCTTCAAAAAATGTTAAAGAGGGAATGCCTGAACTTGGAAAAATTGATCTTATTTGTATAGGTAGTTCAACCGGTGGGCCAGAGGCGCTGACTAAAATTCTTAAGGCCGTAACTAAAAAAATCAATGTTCCTGTGTTAATTGTCCAACATATGCCACCAGTTTTTACTTCTCGTTATGCTAAATCTTTAAATGAGGCCACATCATATTTAGAGATATCTGAGGCAAAAGGTGGTGAGCCTTTAATGCCTGGAAAAGCTTATTTAGCTCCAGGTGATTTTCATATGCGGATAGTGAAGCAAGCTGGTGGACACAGTATTGAATTAGATCAGGGTGAAAAGGAGTGTTATGTTCGGCCATCTGTTGATGTAACATTTAGATCAGTTGCGGAAAATTTCTCAGGAAAAGTTTTGGCCATTATTCTTACTGGTATGGGTGAAGATGGAAAACGTGGGATGGTTGCTTTAAGTAAAAAAAATGTTTTACCGTGTGTTCAAAATAGTGAGACTTCCGTAGTCTGGGGAATGCCTGGAGCTGTAGTTAGCTCTGGAATAGCTCCGTACGTTTTGTCGTTGAACGATTTTTCCACTCTGCTAAATAGAGTGTAGGTCAGGTGGGTTATGTATTTTGGTGAGTATCTTATCAGTAAGAAAAAAATTACTAATAGTCAGTTAATTGATGCTCTTGCAAAGCAGGTAGAAGAGATGCCGTCTCTTTTAAGAATGTTAAAGAGTGCTAACGTTCTTAAAGATGATGTGATTGTAGATTTAATTGGTGAGCAAGCTCGAAAAGAGACAGACCTGTTGGCAATCATTAGAGAGAAAAAAGTTTTAACATCAGATCAGATAAATAATCTCTTTAAAGCTCAAGCCGAAAATAGACGTCCACTTGGTATGATTCTTGTTGCTGATGGAGTCTTGTCTGAAGCTGATGTTAATGTTTTGGTTGATGAATACTTAACCATAGATACTAATGCAAAAGCTAAACCGATGGCATCTGCTCCATCTGGTAGCTCAAAGATTAGTGCGGCTGCACTTGAATCGTTAAAAGAATTGGGAATGGCCGGTGAGTTCGATGGAGAAAATATTTCAACAGATATTGGAACTGTTTGTGAGAAGGTAACACCTGCTGATGGTTGTAGTTTTGACTTTAGTAAAAAGTTACCTGAGGTTTTTGTTGGGCAATTCTTGAATGCATTTAATGAGAACGAAAAAAATAAACTAAAAAAGATTGTTGATATGATGATGAGCATTGCTCAAAATGGTGACGATGTTGCTAACGTCGTTAATTCACTTTATCGAGAGGTTCATATCGTGATGGGTGCTTCAAAACTGGCCGAGATTAGTGTAACAAAAGAATTGGTAACAGCTCTTGATGTCTTAGTCGCTAAGTTGTTTGCAGTTAAACAGGCCGATCTTTGTTGTTGGGTAGGTGATTATATCCATCACGTAATAGAAGCAGTTGAGGTGTTGTGGCTAATTAGAACATCGCTAGTGACTGATGGATCAGAGAAAAACTTTTGGGCAAACGAAAGTTTTAAAGCTAGGTATATTAGTGTAAAAAACGAATTGGACAAATTAAATAAGAAGTAAGAGGAGATTTGAAATGAAGATCTTGATAGTTGATGATTCAAAAGCAATTAATTTAATGGTATCAGACATGTTGCACGAAGCTGGGCATGAGTCGCTCTGGGCCGAAAATGGTCAAAAGGCCGTTGATATAATTGCTAAAGAGAAGGTTGATCTTATTCTTCTTGATTGGAATATGCCTGTAATGAATGGCCCAGAGTTTTTAGAAAAAGTAAAGTCTGAAAATCTAACAAGCGCTCCCATCGTCATGATGACAACAGAAAACAAACCGGACTATATCATGAAAGCGCTTGAGATGGGAGCTTCGGAGTACATAATGAAGCCGTTTACTAGTGATATTTTGATTAACAAAATTGATTTGGTACTCGGAGGGTTCTAATGACCAGCGAGCACATATATAAATTTTTTGCGGACTATATTTATAAACATTCTGGAATATATTATAAAGAGTCTGATTTTTATAGATTAGATTCTCGGCTAAATACAATGATGAAGAGTTTAAGTTGTGCAACCGTTGAAGATTTGCACAAAGCATATACTACAAACGTAACGAAGGATATGCATTCACTTCTTATAAACATAGCTACGAATAATGAAACATATTTCATGAGAGATAACAAACCTTTCTTGACACTTGTAAATAAAGTTATTCCAGAAATTTTGGCAAATAATAAATCACTAACTAAGTTATCAATCTGGTGTGCAGGCTGTAGCACAGGACAAGAGCCGTATAGCATACTTATGTCTATTGCTCACAAGTGTACACCAGATGTTTTAACTAAGACAGAAATTACAGCAACAGACATTTCAACTGATGCATTATCAAAAGCTAAAAAAGCGACATATGATGGATTGGATGTTCAAAGAGGTCTTCCAGCACCACTGCTTGTAAAGTATTTTATTAAAGAGAGTGATGAAGCGTGGAGAATAAATGACACTATTAGATCTAGGGTTACGTTTGGTGAATTTAACCTGCTGACCGATAATTTTCCAGCTTCTAAGTATAATATTATTTTTTGTCGCAATGTTTTAATTTATCAAGATAAGGATAATCGGAAATCTATTCTTGAAAAATTTTATAAGGCACTTGTTCCCGGTGGAGTTTTCTTTATGGGGAGTGGAGAGAGTGTTATAGGACTTGGGCTAGATTTTAAACAAGAGATTATTGATGGCACGTTGGTATATAAAAAACCAGCGTAGTTTTTGTTTTGTAAAGGAGTAGGTATGGCAAGTGATGATATGCTTCAGGAGTTTAAGCTTGAGGCGATGGAGATGTTTGAGGATGCTGAAGATGGCCTTTTGAATATAGATAAAGGTGAAGATTTTGCGAGTAATTACAATAGCATTTTTAGAGCATTTCATAGCTCTAAAGGTGCGGCAGGTATGTTTGGTCTTGATGAGCTTCAAGAGCACATGCATAACCTTGAAAGTTTATTTGCTAGAACAAAAGAGATTGGGACAATAACTAATGAGCAGATAGATTATTTTCTTGCAGGCATCGATTCTGCGAAAAAAATAATTGATAATGAGCCGTATGAGTTTACCCCAGTTGAAGAGAGTGATTTTTTAAGCGGGAACATGGTATCTAGGCGTACGCAGTCTAATAAAGCGCCAACTTCTGTAGTGAGTGAAAATGCTGACACTAAACTTACAGATGCTACAGCGAGTATTCGCAAGGCAATCGAGAATAAAGAGAGAAAAAGAGGGCCAGTGGTATTTGTTATAGATGATGAGCCAGATATTACTAGTATTCTAAGTAGTTTTCTTGGAGCAAGTGGTTTTACAGTTTATGAGTTCAATGATGCAACTCAAGCGTTACTTAAGGCCGATGAGATAGACCCAGACGTTTATTTGACAGACCTTGAGATGCCGGGGGTTGGTGGGTTTGATCTTATAAACCGTTTGGCAAAAAAAGATTTAAGCGGATCTGTTATTGTTGTTAGTGCGTATGTTTCTAAAGAGGTGATACTGTGTGCATTAGAAAAAGGTGTTACAGGATTTGTAGAAAAACCTTTTGATGGTATGGCAATTGTTGAGACAGTGAAAAATGCGGTTAAAACAGCGCAGTCAAAGAAGTTGCTAAGTAAGAGCATTAATTTTATGATGTATCAATTTAGTGATTTAGATAAGTATCTTGCTGATGCCGGAAAAGAAGATGTTCGTCAGCTTCTTCGTTCTGAACTTGAACAGATTATCTCTTTGAAAAATAGTATAATGTAATTTTTGATAAACAGAATTAAGCGGCTTCGTCTTTTTCGAATTCGCCTTTAATTATAGTAAGCTTGAATGTTGATTCTTTCTTTTGTTCATCATTTTGAATCGCAGGGATAAATTGTTCAACTAGCTTAGGGTCAAACTGTGTACCTGCAAAATCTCTTAGTTCTTGAAATGCCACCTCGTAAGGAAGTCCTTTTCGATATGGGCGAGATGATGTCATGGCATCAAAAGTATCTGCTATCAGTATCATTCTTGAAAAATATGGAATCTCATCACCGCTCATTTTATCAGGATATCCTTTTCCATCATATCGTTCATGGTGATGACGAACGATCTTTGCTATTTTTTGAAAATAATCAAATCCATCTAAAATTTCAGCAGATTTAACGGGATGAGTTTTCATCATGTCAAACTCTTCATTTGTTAGTTTGCTTGGTTTTAGAAGAACAGAATCTGGAATACCAACTTTTCCAATATCGTGAAAAATCGCTGAGAATTCTAAGTCATAGATTTCATTTTCTGACATTTTTAACTCTTTACCAAGTAGAAGCACATAGTAAGCTACTCTCATACTATGGCCATATGTATAGTGATCCCTTAGGTCAAGTGCTTGAAGAATGCTTCTGGCCGCCATCTCGCAAATTTGCTTGTGCTGTTGTTTTAGGGACTCTATTTCAGCAGATAGCGCTATTAGCCCAATAGAAGCCGATAGCGGAGTCAGGTGATAAATATTGTTTTTTTTATTTACCATAATTTTATTCTGGTCCCATTATTTAGGACATATAATAATATATTATGATCGGAGGATGTTAACTAAAACTTGAGTAATTATTTAGTAATTATTTAAACTGAATAACAGAGTAGTTCTTTTTACCTTTTCTTATAACGATAGTGGTTTCACTTGCTAGGTTAGATTCATTTATAATCATATCAGGAGACTCGACTTGAATATTGTTAAGATAGACACCTTTTTGTTGCAGTGATCTTCTTGCTTCTCCTTTGCTAGGAAAGATCGGAGTTGAAGAGATTAAGTCAATTATATTAATTCCTTTGGCAAGTTGATTTCGGTCCATAGTTACGGACGGTACATCCTTAAATATAGCACTTAATTCACTATCTGTTACGTTTTCAATTGTTTCACCAAAAAAGATTTTAGTTGCTCTTAGTGCGGCATCGGCCCCTTTTTGTCCGTGAACAAGCTTAGTAATCTCTTCTGCTAGTTTTTTTTGCGCCTTTCTTTCGTGTGGTGTTTCTTGAGTAGATTTTTTTAGTTCATTAATCTCTTCAGTTGATAAAAAAGTAAAAAACTTTAAGTAAGTATCAACCATCTCGTCTGAAGAGTTAAGTAGGAACTGATACATTTGATACGGTGATGTTAAATTTTGGTCAAGCATGATAGATGTTCCACCTTCAGACTTGCCAAATTTTTTTCCAGCACTGTCAGTTACAAGAGGTGTAACCATTCCATAAACAGTAGTGTTGTTCATCTTCCTGGTAAGGTCAATTCCTGCGGTAATGTTCCCCCATTGATCACTGCCACCAATCTGTATTGTGGCACTATATTTTTCATTTAAAAATTTAAAATCATATGATTGAAGAGTTTGGTACATAAACTCGGTTAGGCTAATGCCTGAGTCGCTACTCAGTCTTGATTTAACAGAATCTTTTGCTAGCATATCACTAAGCCTAAAGCGTTTACCGACATTTCTTAAAAATTCTAAAAAACTAAACTCTTTGAACCAGTCGTAATTATTAACAAGAATAGCAGAGTTTTCCCCACAGTTAAAATCTAAGAAAGACTCAAGCTGTTTTTTTTGGCCGGCAATGTTTTTAGCAATAGTATCAGCGTCAAGAAGGACTCGCTCACTACTTTTTCCTGAAGGATCACCGATCATTCCTGTCGCCCCACCCATAAGGCAAATGGGACGGTGGCCTGCCCGTTGTAATCTCATCATCGTTACGATAGAGAGGAAATTTCCGATTTGCAAAGATGTGGCCGTTGGATCAAACCCGCAATAAAAGGTGATCATTTTTTTGTTTAACTCTTCTTTTACTCCATTTTCATCAGAGGAAATTTCAATCAATCCTCTACTAATTAGGTCCTTATATATTTCTTTCATTATTGACTCCAAAAGTAATAATCAGTTATTTATTTCTTGGAATTTTATCATTAAATACTATATTTTGCACCCCCAATTCCCGATCATTATAGTCTGTTTGTTGCTGGTTTCTATACTCATAATTATTTTACGAGTAAGAAAGCTAACATTGCTCTAACTTTTTCTTACTTATGAAATTTACGTAAATATTGATGTTAGAATGAATGATAGTCGTCACAAAATGAGTTTGTGAGTTTAAGTCAGGGAGGAATTTATGTTGAATTATAAGGTGATTTCAAAATCACTAATAGGAGGGTCCCTCGCAATATCATCGATAGCTGCTTATGCTGCTCCATTTATGACTTCTCAAAATGTAGAAGTTGTTCCTGGTGAAATGCTAGTTAAGTTTAAGAGTGGTGCTGCAAGAAGTTTTTTCCAAAAGCAAGGGTTTGCTGGCGGTGTCTATGTGGATCATAGTTTTAAAGTTGCTAATGAGATGGTCTACGTAGTTAAATCAACAAATAGATCATTAAGTATGGTTTCGGTGCTTGGTAGCTTGAGGAGTTCTCCTGAAGTTGAGATAGCTGAGCCAAATTTCATTTATAGATTAATTAAACCGGTAGAGAGTGTATCATTAGAATCAATGCTTGCTCCTTTAGATGAATCTAGTGATCCGATGACTCCGAATGATCCAATGTTTGCAAAACTTTGGGGTATGAAAAATACCGGAACTAACGATCCAAGCGGAACTGCAGGGGTTGCGGGTGCGGATATAAATGCTCTTAAAGCTTGGGAAATAACTAAAGGTTCTCCAAATGTTAAAGTAGCTATAATTGATACCGGTATAGATTATAACCATCCTGACTTAGCAAGAAATATCTGGACTAATGAAGCAGAGGCCAACGGAAAAGCTGGTGTTGACGACGATAAAAACGGATATATTGATGATGTTCATGGATATGACTTTGCAAATAACGACAGTGATCCAATGGACGGACATAGTCACGGAACTCATTGTGCTGGAACAATCGGTGCTGTTCATAATAATGAAATGGGTGTAGCAGGAGTCGTTGATGAAGTTACCCTAGTTCCTGTTAAGTTTCTTGGAGATGATGGTTCAGGAACAAGTGAAGCTGCACTTAAAAGTATTGAGTATGCAATCAAACTTGATGTTGATGTTATGTCAAACTCATGGGGTGGAGGCCCGTTCTCTCAGTTGTTAGCAGATATGATTCAAAGAGCTAGTGATGCAGGAATTATTTTTACAGCAGCAGCTGGAAACAGCAGTGGTGATAATGATACTGTTCCAGCATACCCTGCTAACTATAATTCACCAAACGTAATTAGCGTTGCGGCCTCAACATCAGCAGATGGTATGGCGTATTTTTCTTGTTATGGAAAAAGAAGTGTTGATATTGCAGCTCCTGGGCATAACATTGTTTCAACAGTTAAGGGCGGAGCTTATGCTTCATACTCTGGTACATCAATGGCAACTCCACATGTTTCTGGTATGCTAGCTTCTTTAGTTTCACATGTGGGTAGATTGCCACATGAGGTAATGAGAGAGAGACTACTTGCTACAAGTGTTCCGCTAAGAGCATTTAAAGGGAAAGTTGTTTCTGGTGGTAGAGTTGATCTATACAATCTTCTTACTGATACAAGACCAGTTAGATTTGAGCCAGATCCAAAAAAATGGGTAACTGTTGAAATGGATGCTCCATTTGAATCAGCTCACCCATATTTGGCGAGCACTGTGATGGAAAAAACAATCACTGTTCCTGGCGCAGCTTGGATAAGAGTTAATTTGAAAAAGTATAGCACTGAAGCTCGTTTTGATTTTATTGAAATTAAAAATGATAAAGGGGTCGTTGTTGATAAAATTTCTGGAAAGGGTGAGAATAGTGTCTCTGAGTACGTTGATGGCGAAAGTGTAACGATTAGATTTGTTGCAGATAGAAGCGTTAATGATTGGGGATTTTTGATCGACTCGTATCAAGTAATAATGAAATAGTAATCAGTTTTGTTTTGAAGTTAAACTATAAAGGGCCTTCGAATTTTCGAGGGCCTTTTTATTTTGTTGCAGAAATTAGAAATCTATGTGGAGCAGGATGCCCCTCAATTGTTTTTGAGATATCATTTTTATCTAAGAAATCTTCGAGTGACTGATGTGGTGGTGGGCACCATTTTGTTAAACGTTGTTCGTTTGTTGTTAGTGTTGAATTTGAAATAATTTTAATATTTTTAAATCCACTTTTTTTGATCCAGTTTTCAAAGCAATGGATAGTTGGAATGAACCAGACGTTTCTCATATTTGCATAACGGCCAGGTGGAAAAAGAGCGTAGGAACCATCTCCTGGAATACCAATCGTTTCTAAGATTGCAGTTCCACCTGGTCGAAGTGCTTTATATAAGTTTTGTAACTGCCTGATAGGGTCTTTGTGGTGATAAATTATTCCCATGAACAAAATAGTATCAAACATATTCGTAAAATAAGAGACATGCTCAATTCCTAATAGTTCAAATTTAATAAAATCGTATTTGTGAAAATGGTTTAAAAATTTAAACTGGTAGTAGCAGTGAGGGACAGGGTCGATTCCCATAATAAGCGCTGGGTTATCTTTTGCAATTTGAAACATAAAGTAGCCGTTGCTACAGCCAATATCTAAAATGGTTTTCCCTTGCTGATTTTCAAGGACATCTTTGAACCTATCCCATTTCAGATCCGATCTCCATTCACTGTCAATTTCTAGGGCCCCAATTTTGTATGGACCTTTTCTCCATGGAATAAGGTTTTCTGCTACTTGTTTTACTTTGATTTCATCATCATTACTAGATAATGAAATTGGAAGACTCTTTAGGGCATCGATATATTTTTCGCTTCCTTTTCTCGTTTTCCATGACTCTCTTTCATTAATAATTTTTTGTAATGATTCAACGTCACATTTTTCCTTGTAAGGTAATAAATATTTAACCATCTATTTTTGTCCTACGAAGCAGGCAAAGTTATACCAGCGAAAAATGGTTTCTACCTTTGAAAATCCGCCTCTGTTTAGCAGTTGCATCTGCTCTGGTGGCGTTATTGGTATTAGGACGTTGTCTAGGGCCTCTCTCTTTCTGGCAATCTCTAGCTCGCTATAACCGTTTCTTCTTTTAAAGTCGTAGTATAAATCGGTTATAAGTTGATCGAATTCACCACACTCTGGCTTGATCTTTTCACTTAAAATAAAAATGCCACCACTGGTTAATGCGTTGTAAATTTTTTTTAATAGTCTCTCTCTTTTGGGTACAGGTATAAATTGTAGAGTGTAGTTCATGATGATGATTTTTGCTGGTTCAAACTCAAAATTGTCAATGTCTCCACAAAGAAGTTTTACACTCGCTTCTGATTTTGCAAGTTTCTCGTGAGCTTTTTTTATCATGTGAGGGGAGTTATCTATTCCGACAAATTTAGGTGAGATTTCTCGTTCTTTAAAAAAGCTGTTTAGTATCTGTATCGTAGTTCCTGTTGAGCAACCTAGATCATAAATGAGATCATTTGAACTACAGTATCTGTTGGCCAAATCGAGGATAATGTTATGAATTTCATCATAAAAGGGGACAGACCTGCTGACCATATCATCAAAACAGTTTGCGACCTCTTCGTTAAACTCAAATTTAGATGTTATTCCACCACTACTACGTTTAAAAACATCATCTTTTTCATTAAATTTTCCCATGAAACTTGTTAACATGAGAGAATAATTTTGGCAATTATAGTGAGGCAACCATGGAAATATCTACAGTAAATCCGGCAACAGGTAAACGTATCTCAACTTATAAATTATATAGTGATGAAAAAATTGATAAAATATTGATGGCGGCAACAGTAGGGTTTGATAGTTGGAAAAAAACTACAATCGATAAGAGATGTGAACTTTTAAAAAATCTGGTCAAGCTATTAAAAGAAGATCGCGTTAAATTGGCACAGATGATGACAGATGAGATGGGTAAAGTGGAGAAAGAGGCGCTGGCCGAAGTGGATAAATGTGCTTGGCTTAGTGAAGTCTATATAGAAAATTTAAAAGAGTGGTTGGCCGACGAAGTAGTTGTGGCAGATGGATTGCAGCACCGAGTGGTCTTTCAACCTTTAGGAGTAATTGTATCTATCATGCCATGGAACTTTCCGTTTTGGCAGGCCCTTAGGTTTGGGATACCAACAATCTTAGCTGGAAACGTATCGATTCTTAAACACTCAAATCAAGTCCCTGGTTGTGCTCTCTTAATTGAAGACCTGTTTAAACGGGCCGGATTTCCAGAGGGTGTTTTTCAAGCAGTGTTGGCAACTCATCAGCAAGTTACAGAAAAATTAATAAGGGCAGAGAAGGTTAGGGGAATATCTTTAACAGGTAGTACTGAAGCCGGCCAAAAAGTTGCGAGTGAAGCTGGGAAATATTTAAAAAAAGTTGTGTTAGAGCTTGGAGGTTCCGATCCATTCATCGTTTTAGAGGATGCAGATATTGAGGCCGCTGCCAAGGGCGCCGCTGCAGGAAGATTACTAAATTGTGGTCAAAGTTGTATTGCGGCTAAAAGATTTATAGTTATAGAGAGTATTGCTGATCGTTTTACTGATGCATTTATTAGGGAACTTTCAAAAATTGAAGTTGGCCCACTTGTTAATATTGCTGCTGTAAATGAACTCAAGGTTCAGCTTGAAGATGCAAGAAAAAGAGGCGGTGATATCTCTATCATCGAAAAGAAAACTAACGATGGTGGTTTCTACTTTAATCCTGCTGTTGTAAGGAATGCTAGCAAAGAGATGTCTGTAGTTACTCAAGAAGTTTTTGGCCCGATTGCTCCAATTATAAGAGTGAAGAACGAGCGCGAAGCGATTGAGATTGCCAATAGCACTGAGTTTGGCCTAGGGGGTTCAGTCTGGACAAAAGATTTAGCTAGGGGAGAGCGTGTAGCACTTGAGCTGGAGTGTGGCTCAGTGTTTGTAAACTCAATGGTAAAGTCCGATCCTCGAATGCCTTTTGGTGGAGTGAAGATGAGTGGGATAGGGAGAGAGCTTTCCAAGTGGGGGTTAAGAGAGTTTGTAAATGTGAAAGGGTTAAATATTTATAGCTAAGTTTGTCCC
>DYOQ01000040.1:11519-26557 GCA_020720455.1 Bdellovibrio sp. | reverse complement strand
AGACGTGAAAGTGGTGCTAGAGCTACCAATGAAAAAATTTCGTCCGGGACGAAAAATCAATTTCAATTTTTTTATCATCTACAGTAACACAACAACCGTTCTGTAATTTGAAGAATTAATTATTTTTTGAATTATCAAACTGATAAAATATTAGGCCAAGAAAAAAAGATACTGCAAGGAATAGTGGGCCAACACTCATTGCAGATATTACGCCGACACTACCCTCTAAGTAACCGATCAACCAGTTCATCGAAATTACGACTACGCCAATAGTAATCATGACAAGGCCAATAGTCTTTTCTAGTAACTCTTTTGCAACTTTTTGATTTATAAAATCCATAAAGCAGGGAAAAAATATAGACATTGTAAAACCACACATCGCCATATACAAAGGATCAACATATAGTCCAAGAGTATAAAGCACAAAAGATGTAAGGAGCGATACGTTTAACCAAAACCAATTACTTCCTGGAAAGTGAAAAAAGAAAAAACTGGCCCTTCCAATCAAAAGTAATAAAAAGAAAATTGCCAAATAGGTCTTAGGATTAAAATATATTGGAGAAGAAAACTTAGAGGCAAAATAGACTAACCTAGTTGAAACAGACAGCTCACCTGCTACATAAAACCCAACAAATAAACTTAACAAATATTTTAGTTTTGAAGTTTGAACATTTGGGCCGACAATAATAACAGCTGTAGAAAAACTTTTAGCTAAAACAAAAGAGGAAGCAAACATCACAAGAGGAACGAATGAGTAATATAAAAAAAGTTCATTCCAATGAATATGTCCATTCACTACAAGAAGAAGAGCTAGGAGAGGAGCAAAAAAAGACGAAGCACCATATGAAGCGTGCAATCCTGAAAGCGCTCTTTTTCGAAATTTTTCTGGAACCTCCTTGCTGATAATAATATTAAGAACTATCCCCAGTCCTCCAAAACTACTACCGATTAAAACTGAAGCTATGATTAAAGCGAAATATGAAAAAGGTTGTGGAGATGTTCCAGCAAAACTAAAAATAACAGTTCCTACAAACTGAATAAACAAAAAAATTCGAAGAGATATAATTGGCCCAAATTTTCTTAACCATAACTGATTCATCAAAGTACAAATTACTCCTGCAATTGATGCAGCTGTAAACATCCAAGAACCAAAGGCAGGGCCAACATTAAGTGTTTCTAAAATTTGAGGGTATAAAGCACCTCTTGAATTATCAATTAGCCCGAGACCAAAAAGCGTCCCATAGGTAATCATCAAAAGAGACAAGTAATTCATGTTAACAAAAGTTCCTGATAGAGTTTAAAATAGGATTCAGCGGCCATTTCCCAAGAGAAATTTTTACTTCTGTTAATTAAACGAGTTCTGATTTTATCATCAGAAAAAAACAGTTTCATTTTTGACTCAAACAACTCAACCATCGAGACTGTGTCGTACTCCTCAAAATAAAATGCATCGTCACCACCAACCTCTTTAAGGGCATCTATCTTAGATAAAAATAGCGGTTTACCAAAGCTCATCGCTTCAACTACCGGAAGGCCAAAGCCTTCAAGCATCGATGGAAATAAAAATGCAGCACTATTTTTATAGCACCAAACTTTTTCTTCTTCTGAAATAATACCAGGAATTAAAATCCGTTTCTCCAAACCTTCTTCTCGTATTTGGTCTTTTAGCGAGTGAGCATAACTATGAAAATCAGTACCTGCTATAACCAATTTATAATCTTGCAGCCCTCGCATCAGCTCAACTAAAACATGAAAGTTTTTTTTAGGAACGACTGTTCCAAGCGAAAACAGGAAGTTCTCATTCTCTTCAACAAACCAAGGCCGCCTCTCTTTAAGTCCACGCTCTAGAGAAACCCCATTATAAATAACTTCAACTCTCTTCCCAGTTAAATCAAGATATTTTGTTACCTCGTTATAACTACTCTTAGAAATAAACACGACTGCATCTACCCTATTAATTTTTTTCTGAAGCTTCTTTAAATACCTACTACACTTTACTTTATCGTAAAAACGTTCATGAATATAGTTTAGATCGTGAATGGTTAAAATTTTTTTGGCCTTTCCAAAAGGAATAAACTCTGAGTCTTGGTGAGTTGCATGCCATAGCTTCGATTTTGGAAGTAAAAAAGGAAGCTTTCGATGAATTTTTTTATAAGGAACGCCAGATAATTTATTTCGTACAGAATCATTTGTACCGTAAAATTTTATCTGATCGCCAAACTTTGAGGCCAATGTTAATCCAAGGTGTGTACAAAACTGGCCTAACCCACAGTATGGATCACTAATTTTTTCTATCTCAACAAAAATTTCGTTGGCCTTTATATCTCACCCTTATATTTAAAATTTTTATACTCACCTATTCTATAGTTTGTTAAAGATTCAAGTAAATCACTTATCCAAAGGCCTGGCATATTCCATTCCCATTTAAGTTTCATCGATGAAAAATCAATACTGTTTTTATTCGCTTCTATCCAAGCATTCATGACTTGTGGATGAGTTCCTAAAAACTGTTTCATCCCCCACCCTTTTTCATATACGAACTCAGGCACCTTATCAACATAGCTATCTTGATGGTAAAGCTTAGAAAAGCTTTTGACTTTTTTTCTCATTACATTTTCCGCTCTGGCCCAACCATAGTGATAGACTTTCGCATCAACACCTTTCGCTGAAATTTTCAGATCGTTAGAAAACCTAAAACCTTGAGCATCCTTCCAACTCTTAATCTTAGCGCCATTCCTTATAAGACGAACCTCTCTTCGATAAATATTTCGAGAATATTTATAAATTGAAACATCACCATAAAAATGTCGGTAATTAAAAATTAATCCATCAATATCACGCTCATTTTCTAGCTTTATAACACCGTTGTGAATAGCTGGCAGATCATCTTCATGCAAAACTTCGTCGCCTTGAATATACTGACAATACTTTCCTGTAGCTTTTGCCAACGCTAAATTAGTCTGCAAAGAGAGCACCTCACCACCGCTTCGAAGGTTGGGGTCCCACCATGATTTTAAGAAAATAAATTTTTTGTGAGTAAAAGTGTCTCTTAAGAACTCATATGTTCCATCATCGCTTACAAGAGTTGGATCATCAAAACCAACATTTATGATAACCTCATCACAGAGCGGCTCAATACTCTCAATGCTCTCCTTGAAAGGATATCCAAGCGTTAATCCATTTTTTATAAATGTGATTCCTGAAATTAGATTCAAATCCTTACATCCAATTTATTGGCCCGTTTTTTAAATTCTTGAAAGAGTTCACATGATATACCACAATCACCAATATCTTTTCCTCTTTCATCATCATGAAAATCACTTCCACCAGTTGAGATTAACCCATACTGTTTTACAACATTTAATAAAAACGAACTATCTTCTTCTGTGTGTTTAGGATGATAGCTCTCTAATCCATCTAGCCCAGCATTTACTAATTCATTAATCAGATCAGCAACACTCAAAGTTTTTGGATGGGCCCAAATAGCAATTCCTCCTGAACTTTTAATTAACCTAACCGCCTCGACAGGCGAGATTTTAAGCTTAGGTTCATAAGCTGGAGAATCATCTCCAAGATAACGATCAAACGCCTCCCAACTATTTTCAACAACACCTGCATTAACAATCGCTCTTGCAATATGTGGCCTACCGATTGCTCCATATCCTGCAATTTTTAAGACATCTTCATAATTTATGTTAACGTTCATACCATTTAGGTTACTAACAATTTTTTTTGCTCTCTCAATCCTTGCATTTTTAAACTCAGAAATTTTAGCAACTAGCGGTGAGGTTTTATAATCGACATAAAATCCAAGAATGTGTAGCTCCTTGCCATCAACATCAGTAGACAACTCAATACCAGGCACAATCTCAACGCTACGACGAGGAAATGAGATAGCTCTATCTATTCCATCAAACGTATCGTGATCTGTGATACTAATAGCGCTAACACCTTTAATCATCGATGCTCTTTCTACTAGCTCTTCTGGAGTTAAAACACCATCAGAACAATCTGTATGTAAATGTAAGTCTGCATAAAATTTCATTTAATTAAATCACCCTTACTAAATATTAAGTGAAAGAACAATATCTTTCACCAAAGGAACCAACTGTCTTGTTTTAATTCCACTAAGCTCAAACATCTTTCTTGAGGCAACCATAGAATCTGTTCCATGATACTTATCTGAAAGATAAACCACCTCACTAATTCCAGACTGAATAATCGCTTTTGCACACTCGTTACATGGAAAAAGACCAACATAAAGAGTGGAGCCTTTTAGCACTAAACCATTCGAGTTAAGAATTGCATTTAGTTCCGCATGACAAACATATGGATATTTTGTCTCTAAAAAATCTCCCTCTCTTCCCCACGGAAGTGAATCATCACTACACCCTTTAGGAAATCCGTTATAACCAACTCCAACTATTTTTTTTTCAGGATTAACGATACAACAACCAACCTGAGTGCTTGGATCTTTACTCCTCTTTCCTGAAAGCAGTGCGACCCCCATAAAGTAGTCGTCCCAGCACAAATAACCATCTCTTTTTTTAACTATCACAAACTACCTCAATTAATTTTTTTTATAAGAGCATCAACTAAATCAACAAAACCTAGGCCTCCAGGCCGAGAACCTATAATCTTTGGAGGATAAGTTAGCTCAGGAAGAAACACAGAAATATTAGAAACTCCATATGAG
Source organism: Bdellovibrio sp. (assembly GCA_020720455.1). Taxonomy (GTDB): domain Bacteria; phylum Bdellovibrionota; class Bacteriovoracia; order Bacteriovoracales; family Bacteriovoracaceae; genus DYOQ01. The sequence continues at coordinate 21,861 of DYOQ01000040.1, read as the reverse complement.
TGAGTAAACTTTTGAAAGAGTGGAACATCGTTCGGGCTATCTCCACAATAAATTGCGCTATCAAGTCCATCAACTAGCTCTTTGCCAAAAAGAGTTCGATAACCAAGCTTTAATCCATCCCATTTATTAAAATCTCCAAACCAACCGTTTACATGGATACTACTCACTTTATAACTGGCCCCATGTTTCTCAAAAACTTTACAAATAGAACTTATTTCATCTTTTGATAAAGGGGTGACATCTTCGGCAAAATCTATCGCTAAATCAAACATTCTAAAACTTTGATCAAATGCAACCTTTGCACCTGGAACCTGTTTTAATACTTCTTCTTCAATTTTTTTTAGTTTATTTCTTGATTTACTTAACTCACTCAAATCTGCAACAAAAAGTTTCTTCATTTTCGCTGGAATTACACTATTATCTAAATAAAAAAACAAAGCTCCATTTTCAGCAACGACTCCATCTACCGGCCAAAACCTCGCCATTTGATCGGCCCAACCAGCAGGCCTTCCTGTCACCAGAATAGTTTTTATTCCGGCCCGTCTTGCTCTCCATAAAGCTTCATACGCTTCAGGTAGTAACTTGCCATCCGACGTAATTGTGTCATCAACATCGCTACAAATAAGTTCTATTCTAGGTAACCCTTCTAAAAGTTTCTGATATATATTGGCCATGGCCAAGGAGTGTAACCTATCTCTCATGCTTTTTTAACAACAAAATAGAAAGGCCCCATTTTTATGGGGCCTCTTGTTATCAACTCAAAACAAAAAATATATACTTTTAACTATCTTGGACGACACATACCTTCATGAATACAAGTCTTTCCGTTGCCATTACCTACCACTGGCACTGGCGCCTGTCCACCTTGTCCATAACCATCATCTTCTTCGCTGACATCGATATTTCTCTACCAACCGCTCATTTCTATTTTCATCAACAACACGACACTCTGAAAGGCCTCGGTCGTAACATCTATCCATCGCTTTAACTCTTGCTCTAGATGAACTAAAATCAGCGGCCTCAACTCTTCGAAAGTTACCATAATAATCTCTTCCTTCAACTACAACAGTAAAATCATTTTCATAACATCTCATGGTACACTCACCATGCTCTTCTAAACACTCACTACATGTTGCATGTCCGCCCCAATGCTCTTCCCAACCATCATCAGTAGCAACACATTTTAGATGATTATCATTCCACGCAAACAAACTAACATTACATAAAGTAAACAAAGCAACGGTATAAACTACAAATCTCATAATCCCTCCAATAGGATGTTTTTTGATATTACTTGTTGAAGCAAATAAGGTGCCATGTTTTTGGAGTAAATTTGAAGCCATTTTGGGCCTATTTCAAGAAATGGCCATGAGCAAAATGCCGTAACTGGTGGCATAATGTCACCCGTTAAAAGATAGTTTGCAGCCTAGATAATTAGATTAGATCTAGACTGCAAACAAAAAATTACATTGCTTCTTCAGTTGTGTCTTCAGTTGTCTCTTCTTCACTTGGTGGAACAACTACAGGAGCTACTGAATCAGTTGACTCAGTAGTTATAGTAACTTAATCGGCCATATAGTATTCTATTCGCTCACATTGATAACTCTTTATGAACCGCGTTTTAATCTTTTCATCAACGATATGACACTGTCCAAGGTGTTGGTCGTAATAACATTTATCCATCGCTTTAACACTTGCTGTAGATGAACGAAGATCAGTGGCTTCAACTCTATAAGATTTACCATAAACATCAATTCCTTCAGCTACAGCAGTAAAATCAAATTCATTACATCTCATGGTACAATCATCATGCGCTTCTAAACACTCACCACATGTTATATGTCCGACCCACATATGTTCGCCCGAATGCAGTTCTTTTAGGCCATCATTAGTAGCAACACAGCCTAGATAATTATCGTCCCACGCAAACAGACTAACATTACATAAAGTAAACAAAGCAACAGTATAAACTGCAAATCTCATAATCCCTCCTTTAGGATGTTTTCTAATATTACTTGTTGAAGCAAATAATGCGCCATGTTTTAAGACTAAAGCTGGGGCCATTTTGGCCCTATTTCAAGAAATGACTAGGAGCAAAATGCCAAACTGGTGGCATAATGTCACCCGTTAAAAGATAGTTTGCAGCCTAGATAATTAGATTAGATCTAGACTGCAAACAAAAAATTACATTGCTTCTTCAGTTGTGTCTTCAGTCGTCTCTTCTTCACTTGGTGGAACAACTACAGGAGCTTCTGAATCAGTTGACTCAGTAGTTATAGTGTCACCATCTTCAGCTGCGAAAACTTTACTTTGAATAAACGCACCACAAGTAGCAACAATTGAAAAAACAACAACAAATTTACTTAACATTTTAAAAGACATAAAAACCTCCAATAAAACAACACGGCCAAGCGTCAAACATTAGCGCTAAACCGCAATACTTAAAAATTAAATCGCCTCTTCCCCATCAGTAATTTCAACATCTTCTGCTGACTCTTCTGGTGCAGCTTCACTAGCACTCTCTGTAGCTGCTGCCTCAGGAGTTACTTCAGGAACAGGGGTTGTTTCAACTTTTTCTACGGCCTTTTCAGTTACTGCCGCTTTTTTTGCGGCCTTTTTAGCGGCTTTTTTAGCAGCTTTCTTGGCCGCTTTTTCACCACTTTTTTTAGCTTTCTTGGCCTTTTTCTTTTCCTTGAGCTCTTTACATTTCGCATCAGTGCTACCTTTCTTACAATCTGTAGTAGCTGCTTTTGAAAATGCTGGCGCATTGATAATTAAACAAAGCGCTAACACTAAATATTTCACCAAAACCTCCTAAGTTAAGTATACAAAAATAATTATCAACCCATTTGACACCTTGGTAAAATCGTTTTATCAACAGCTTTACTTAGGATAAAACTAAGTGAACTCCAAGGAGAGCTCAAATGGACCGATTGAACTTTAACCATTTTTACTATTTCTACATCGTTTCTAAGATTGGATCAATTAAATCCGCGGCAGAAAAATTACACGTCTCTCAGCCAACAATCAGTGACCAACTAAAACTGCTTGAGGAGTATTTTGAATGTTCTCTATTTCAAAGAGGCCACCGTCAACTAACTCCTACACCAGAAGGAAAAATTGCACTCGAATATGCTGAAAAGATTTTTGACCTATCTAGTGATGCAACCTTTCGACTAAGAAATAAATCACTCCTTCCCAAAAAAAGTCTCGATATTGGGATCACCCACTTTCTCTCTCATTATTTCTTGTACGATACAATTTTACCACTTTTTAAACAACAAGATGTTTCGGTTAATGTGAAAGAACATGAGCGCCATCTCCTCCTTGCTGATTTACAAGCAGGGAAGATCGATCTTGTCTTTACCGACTCAAGAGAAAATCTACTACCATCAATGGATGCTTACAGATTATCGAGCAATAAGACATTTATAGTTGGCCACAAAAAATTTAAAAAAAATAAAACAGACTTCCCTGAGTGTTTGAATAATATGCCTTTTTTTAACTATGCAAATGAATCGATGTTAAAAAATGAGATCCGACTCTTTTTTTCCAAAAACAGACTAACCCCAAAAATTATTGGTGAAGCTGATGACATTGAACTTTTAAAACTTGTTACCAAGCATGGACACGCTTTTACCATTGTACCAGAAACGGCGAAACAAAGGTTCTGTCAAAACTCAGATGTAGTAGTACTCGGTGAGATTAATGAACTTCAAACCGCAATTTGGGGTATCATTAATAAATCTTACGATGGCCCAGGCCGAAAACTTTTAATTGAGCAGAAAAAATTAAACGATTAATTAAAACTCTGCACTTTTTGGATAACGTGGATATGGAACAACATCTCTAATGTTATTCATGCCCGTAATATACATTACAGCTCTTTCAAACCCAAGTCCAAAACCTGCGTGTGGAGCTGACCCATACCTTCTTAAGTCTAAATACCACCAGTAATCTTGAGGATTTTGGCCCATAGATTCAATCTTTTTTGTGAGTTTTTCAAGATCACACTCTCTTTGAGAACCACCAATAATCTCTCCAATACCTGGAACCAAAATATCCATTGCTCGAACAGTTTTCCCATCACTATTTTGCTTCATATAAAAAGCTTTAATCTCTTTTGGATAATCGGTAACGATAACTGGAGTATGAAAATGCTCCTCTGTTAAATATCTCTCGTGCTCAGTTTGAAGATCTAGGCCAAAAGAGACTGGATAATCAAACTTCTTTTTAGAAGAGGATAAAATATTAATTGCCTCTGTATATGTTATTTTCACAAACTCACTATCCCTAACATGAGTAAGAGTTGTTAGAAGATCTTCTTTATAAGTTTTTTGCAAAAACTCCATTTCCTCAGGGCAAGTAGTTAACGCCTCACCTATTAAATATTTAAGATAATCGGAAGCTAAAGAAGCAATCTCTTCTAAATCCGCAAAAGCTACTTCTGGTTCAACCATCCAAAACTCTGATAAATGTCTCGACGTATTTGAGTTTTCAGCTCTAAACGTTGGCCCAAAAGTGTACACTTGGCCCATTCCCATCGCATAGGTTTCTGCCTCTAACTGGCCAGAGACGGTGAGATATGAGCGTTTTCCATAATAATCTTTTGAATAATCGACTCCTTCATTTTTAACACGTTCTAAATCTAGAGTGGTCACTTGAAATAGTTCACCTGCTCCTTCGCAATCACTTGCTGTAATAATTGGAGTGTTGAGGTAATAAAATCCTCTCTCTTGAAAAAACTTATGAGTAGCAAAAGCTAGCGCATTTCTCACTCTAAAAACCGCACCAAACGTATTAGTCCTACATCTCAAATGGGCATTCTCTCTTAAAAATTCTAACGACGTTGCCTTCTTCTGTAGTGGATAATTCTGATCGGCAATACCAATCACTTCTACTTCAGATGCCTGCATCTCTATCTGTTGCCCTTTTCCGTTTGAACGAACTAATTTTCCAGTCGCACTAACCGCACTACCTGCAAGAAGAGCTGAAACAACACTATAATTTTCAAGTGAAGCGTCCAGAACAACTTGAAAATTACTCTGACAACTACCATCATTAATTGCCATAAAAGAAAAGTTTTTACTATTTCGAAGTGATCTGATCCACCCCATCACCGTTACGTCACAATCAACTAACTCTTTCGCGATAATCTCTTTAACTCTTGTTCTTGTTCTTTTCACTTACAACTCCACTGCTTTTTTTAATATCTCAGTCTCTACTCTTGCCCCATATCTCGACACGACTTCACCTGCGGCAATACAACCTTTCATTGCGCTATCAACAAAGCTCTTTCCGCTCGTGATTCCGTGTAAAAAGACACCTGCAAACATATCTCCGGCCCCAACAGTATCGATGGCATTAACTTTTTTTGCTGCAACTTCTACAACGTTTGTACCATCATAAACTAAAGCACCCTTAGAACCAAGAGTGATAACAAATTTCTGAGCTACTATTTTTAGTTTTTGAACTATTTGAGTTAACTCACTACAGTTCGTATAGCAACTGGCCTCATCTAAATTACAAAAAAGTAGGTCGATACCACCATCGATAACTAAATCTAAATTTTTTCTAAAAAATTTAACCATGTTTGGATCTGAAAAACTAAGAGCTCTATTAACACCTGTCAACTTTGCTATCCTTGAAGCTTTTATCACCGCTTCAAGTGCTGTAGGAGATGGCATTAAGTATCCTTCAATATATAAATAATTAGAATTTTTTAACGCTTCAATATCTAACTCATTCGACGAAAACTGCTCAGTGATACCAAGAAATGTATTCATAGTGCGATCAGCATCCGGAGTCACCATGACCATACAACGGCCAGTTGTCCCTTTTTCTAAAGTTTTATTATTAAACTTTAGATTTGCAGCTGTCATATCCTCTCGATAAAAGTGGCCATCATTATCATCTGCTACCTTAAACGAATAAAACCCCTTCCCTCCTAATTGAGAAATAGCAATCATAGAGTTAGCAACAGATCCGCCACCACTTCTTTCAACAATAAATGGCCCCAATTTTTGAGAGATAGACCGATACCTCTCTTCATTGATTAACTCCATTACACCTTTTTCGATCCTGTTTTTTTCAAAAAAAGTTTGATCTACTCTATAAACGGTATCAACTAGGCCATTTCCCATCCCATATACATCAAATTTTGTCATTACTTCTCCAAATTATGAGAAATATACATATCATATCTAGTGCTTTTTCCCAAGTATGATGCTGTTACTTGATCCAATATTTTTTTCGCTTTTATTGGCCGCTTAACAACTACTCTCTCTTTTGCTACTCTTAATGCCCAATGAAACAGCTCCTCACCATCACCAGCTTTTCCAAGAAGTCCATCTAGCGCAAACATCTCTTTTTTCTGTCTGGCCTTTCTCTTTTCTATCTCATACATCGGATCAATATATATTGTCTGGCAAGAAGAAGTAATAGATGATGTTGCATTTCTAGCATCACCTAAAAACAGATTGAACTTATCTTTAAAAGGTAAAAAAAACTCAACTAAAAAGGCCCGTCTTAAAGCGTCCAATAACAACGCATAGACAATTTGATCTCTCTCATAAGCAAAAACGGAAGCTCCAAAAGCAAGCATCAACATTGAGTCTGCACCTGTTCCACACGTTGCATCTAAAATGGTTCTCTCTTTACCACCTTTTATACCAAGACTCTTTGCGAGTGGTTCTTTTGTTATTGCATAATGTTGTTTTAAATGTCTTTTCAAAAGAGAGATAAAATCAAAACAGACTCTCATCTCATTAAACACAAGAGTCAGGCCTTCCTCTTCAAATGTTAGATAGTTTTTATCTTCAATTGGACAGTGCGCCGAAGTGATCTGAAGATCAAGACAACTTCGCATAAGCTCCTCAACAAACAGATCGCTAGGGGTAAACTTGGTTAAAAATAGTTTCATGCCAATTATTTACAGCAGTGTTGGCCAGTTGTATACTCCTACAACATCAAAGAAAATTATAATCAAGCGGAGAAATTATGAGTAGTTCACACTGCCTACCTTACAATCCAACAATGTTGCCACGAGAGCTAAAACAATACTATATCTCTTTAACAGAAAAAGAGATTTCTGAAATGCTAAAAGAGTTAAACCTTGAATCGCTTGATCAACTCTTTAATCATATAGAAACTAATGTCAAATTCTCTAACTCACCGGCCATTGGTGAAGCTCTAAAATATGATGACCTTATTACAAACATGAAGCAGATCGCTTCAAAAAATAAAATTAAAACATCTTTTATTGGAGATGGCCTAAAACATTATCATCAACCACCACTAGTTAGTGCTGTTGCTGATATTAGAGGACTCTCAACGGCGTATACACCGTACCAACCAGAAAGAAGCCAAGGATCACTAATCTCAATCTGGTTATACTCATCATCACTTGCAAAACTTACGGGATTCGAAGCGATTAACTCTTCCATGTATGATCGAGCGACATGTCTATTTGAAGCTCTAAATGCTGGCACCAAAATGATGAAAGATAAAAATACAGTTTTGGTTTTAGAATCACTTTTCCCTGGTGATGTTGAAGTATGTAAGACACTAGCGTTTGGAACTACACTAAATATTATCACGGTTCCATTTAATAAAGAAAAAGGTGTAACCGAGCTTGAAGCAATTCGCCAAGCGGCAAAAAACGCTGAAGATGATCTGGCCGCAGTTGCATTCCCTCAACAAAACGGTCTTGGAAACCTGGAAGATGTTCATGCAATTACCGATCTTGCTACCGAGTTAAAGATAAAATCGATTGCAGTAATTGATCCAATGCTTCTTGCAACAAATGGCCTTGTTCCTCCAAGTGAATATGGGCGTAATAAACAGGGAGCAACAATGATTGTCGGCGAAGGACAACATCTCGCACTTGCTCCAAATTTTGGCGGCCCAGGACTTGGAATTTTTGGAGTTAGGTACAATGAACAAGATAAACTTTCCATTAGAAATACGCCTGGACGTTATGTAGGAAAAGGAAAAGACGAAGCAGAAAATGAAGCATACACCATGATTCTTTCAACGAGAGAGCAACACATAAGGAGAGAAAAAGCCTCATCAAACATCTGCTCAAATCAAGCATTCATCGCAACACTAGCGGGAGCTGGAATTCTAGCAAGGGGCGAAGAGGGAATGAAAAAAACTTTAATAACCTCTAGAAAAAATGCGGAAGAAGCAGCGAAAAATCTTACTAAATGTAATGGGGTAAAACTATCATACCCAAATGCTATTAGCTTTAACGAGTTTTCACTAGACCTTCCAGTAAGTGCTGAAACATTTATAAAAGAGGCCGCAAAGAATAATATTCATGTCGGTGTCTCGTTAAAAGAGCGAACTGGAAAAGATAATCAACTGTTAATCTGCTTTACCGACATTCACACAACTGCCGAGTTAAGCGAACTTTACAACCTTTTTAAAACGCAGTTTGGTGAGAGCTGTAGTTTTGAAAAATTACAAGAGATCCCTCAAGAATATAAACGTAGAGGTAGTGCCAACCTTCCAAATTTTGATGAAGAGACACTGAGAAAATATTATCAAACACTTGGAGAACTAAACGTAAGCCCTGATGAATTTATTTATCCACTTGGTTCATGTACGATGAAATATAATCCATACGTAAATGATTTTATCGCAAACCTACCTGAGTTTACCAATGCTCACCCACAAGCTCCAGTTGAAGATATCCAAGGTTCTCTACAGATAGGTTACGAAATTCAAGAGAGTTTCAAAAAAATTACAGGACTTAAAGCTGTTACCACGATGCCAATGGCCGGTGCCCAAGGAGAGTTAGTCGGAATTAAAATGTTTCAATGCTACCACGCAGATAAAGGCGAGGGTAAGCAGCGAAACATCATTTTGATTCCCCACTCAGCACACGGAACTAATCCTGCTACCGCAACTATGGCCGGTCTTGAATCTAAAAAAATTAATGGTGTTGATTACGGGATAAAACTTATTGAAGCAGATTCAAACGGAACTATCGATATGAATCAGCTCAAAGAAGTTGTTAAAACTTATGGCAACAGAATTCTTGGTGTCATGGTTACCAATCCAAATACTAGCGGAATTTTTGAAACAAATTTTAAAGAGATGAGTGAACTTATTCACTCTGTCGGTGGACTTGTTTACATGGATGGTGCCAACATGAATGCCATCGCGTCTATTGTTGACCTTGAAAAACTTGGAGTAGATGCTGTTCATAATAACCTTCACAAAACATGGTCTATTTCACACGGAGGAGGAGGGCCTGGTGCGGCGATAGTTGCTGTAAGCGAGAAACTTATTGATTTTTTACCTGATGCCCAAGTTGTAAAAAATGGAAATCAATATCAGTTAATCAGACCGGCAAAAAGCATGGGAAAAATCCATAGACATTATGGTAACTACTCCCACAACATTCGGTGCCTCACCTACTTAAAGGCACTAGGAACTGATGGAGTGAAAAAAATGTCCTGCGTGGCCGTTCTTTCTGCCCGGTATCTATTTCATAAATTAAAAGATACTTATCCTACTTTACCAGCAGGAACAAGCAACGTCCCAAGAATGCATGAGTTTATCATAACATTAACGGATGAACTTTTTAGTAGAGCTGTTGATGGTGGAACTCCTCGTCCAACTGTTATTGCAAAGCTTGGGAAACTTTTTTTAGACTTTGGAATGCATGCACCAACAGTTGCTTTTCCAGAAGTGTTTGGACTTATGATTGAACCTACAGAGAGTTTTACCAAGAATGAGCTAGACCGTTTTATCTCAATCTTAAAAGCGATTCACGAAATTGTAAGCGAGGCCCCTCAAGTCCTAACAGGCACTCCTCACTTTACACCAGTAAGAAAAGTTGATGAGGTTAACGCTAACAAAATGGTTGTTCTTTCTGAAAACTTAACAAAACTTCCGACTATAACAAAAGACAAAATCACTCCAGCAAAACTTGCTAGCATGGAGATCAATGAGATTAAAAAATTAATTTTAGCGTGATTTTATTCGAGTAGCGACAAGACCGCTAGGAATGTTATCGCTAATTTTAACGTAACCATCAACGCACTCAAATCGACCGACTATTTCATCTGAATAATAACTCTCTCCTTCATTGTTATATGATGTACAAGCAAAATAGTAATCTACATCCATTACAAACGGTCCACTAAGAACCGCTGCCGGAGCACTAGGCGTTAAAGTTAATCCTACATCAAGTTGAACGTCATAATTTCGTGGTCCCGGCCCGTAATAGACAATATAACCAGTTGCTGCGCCAGAAGAACTGTCGGTCCAACTAACGATAACTTTAAACGGTTCATTACATGGGACTTGTTGGTCATCATCACCATCATCA
>DYOQ01000040.1:0-11419 GCA_020720455.1 Bdellovibrio sp. | reverse complement strand
GATAACTTTAAACGGTTCATTACATGGGACTTGTTGGTCATCATCACCATCATCATCATCATCATCAATTTGAATATTACCTGGTGCTTTAATTGTCAGACCTTTTTTACCACAACTTGGCAGAGTAAAAAACAAACAGATACTTATAAACATAATCAATGGCAATTTCATAACTAACCTCAAAAAACTAATTAGTACAGATACGTTCAATTAAAGCACACATTCTTTCATCAAAATATTTGTAGTTATTAGCTCAGTGGTACAGTTTAATCAACGTATCATGAAATATTTACTCGAATTTTTATAAGAAATTTCGCCAGATTTAGGCGTTTATCACAAGATCAATTCCACTTAACTCTTTAATCAAAAGTGTTATATGAGGAACAACCTCATCAATACTTTTACCCCTAATGTCTCCAATCTCTGAGGCAACATCTTTTACAGTCTTGGTACCATCAAGCCTGCTCCAAACATCAATAACATCTTCATCGACCGGGTAAGATTTATAACTTCCATTTACCAGCGACAAATCACCACTGCTGCTTTTTAAAAGTTGACCTTTCTTCATAAACTTTTGATCCATACCCATCTCCTAAATTATAACTCTAAAATTCTATCGAACTTCTTAAAATATTTCCAAGATAAAAAATTAAAAATGGAAAATAGCGCAGTTTACTTGACCGGTCAAGTCCGATGAGAGCACAGCGACATTATTACATAGTAAACTATTTTGATGGAATCACAGGTTTGATGTAGAGAAAAATATCCAGACCACATATTTGCTGATAAACTTATCAAAAAACAGAGGGTTTTCTTATGATTAAATGGTTACTAATTATCCTTTCTGCTGTTGTTTCTTTATCACTATCAGCAAAAACGGTTCAAGATGTCGAGTTTCAAGACACTATTGAGGTAAACAAGGAACAACTTCTTCTAAATGGAATAGGAATCAGAAAAGCGACATTTCTTGCTGTTAAAGTCTACGTCGGGGGACTCTATGTTTCAAAAAAAACGAGTAATTGGGAAGAGATTCTAAAACAGAGTGGAGCAAAACATATACGAATGAGTTTCCTTAGAACAGTTGGAGTTGAAAAATTAAGAGATGGATGGAAGACAGCATTTAATGATAGCAAAGCTGATCAAAATAAGTTCCAAAAAGAGATTGAACAATTTTTGTCTCTGCTCATTGAGATGCAAGAAAAAGATGAGATGAGTCTAACCTTTACCAGTAACGCACTAGAGATCGAGATAAAAAGTGTAAAAAATAGTATCCCAAATGGGGATTTTGCTACTGCAGTTTTATCTGTTTGGTTTATAAATCCTAGCGATCCTAAATTGCGCGACGGACTTCTTGGCCTTGAACAATAAAAAATAATTATCTTTTTTTATTTGTAAAAAAATCTAATAACGAATTAAACTCTTCGGCCAAATCCAAGAAAAAATCATCTTTTCTAAATTTTATATGTTCTGAGGTACGCCCTTCTTTAATGTTTCTTAAATGATGTTTTAAATTGTAAATAGGCCCAATCAATTTATGTGATAAAATAGCTGCAAACAAAACAAAAAAAGAGACCACTGAAAGTACAAAATACATAAAGTCTGAAGAGACTACGAAATTTGTTATATCTTTAGTCCAAAATGCAACTAATCCAATAGTCAAACAAGCAAGGCCGCCAAAATATGCGTAGATGGTAAACTGAAATTTTGGATCGACAATTCTAAACTGCCAATCAGGAAAGAGTACCCAAAACTTTCTACCCATTCTTTCATTTTCACCTAACTCTTTAGAATCAACACTAGTATCTTGATCATTATTCATTTCAATGCCTCCGCACAAAATTCAAGCATTAAACCAATTATCCATCAATTTTAGATTTTTTGCTACTTTTCGTACTCTTATTTTTGCCTTTACTTGCAGCAATCGCGTCCGCTTTTTCCTTATCATCAAGCTTCATCCACTCAGTTAACAGTTTGTCCACATCTCTGAGCTCTTCAATTAACTTATTTTTGACTCTAACACCCGATTCTGAAATTTTACAATACTCAGCAAATGCTTTTTTATCCTCATCTATCGCATCTTTTCTTTTGGCGACTTCTTCTTTAGTCATCCGATAAATTGGCATATCTGCCAGGTAATCAAAATGTTTAAATTTACTACTTTGCAAATGATCAACGAAACTTTTTCTATTTTTAGTCTTAATTGCAATCTGGTAATGCTTCTCTTTTATAAAGCGAATCACTTCACTATTTAATCCAATTCGCTCTTCACAATCTTTTGCTAGGAGTTCATATCTTCTTTTTACTACTCTTAACCTACTTGCTGTAAAGACTTCAATAATCTCTTCTGGTGAGGAAAAAATTTGAACTCCTCCTTCAGAAATAAGTGTATAGTTTGGAGTCAACGACGTAGAGACACCAATTGTTTTTTGAACTGTTTCAAGATCAGGTGTCTGGCCTCTTTTAAAAACTAGTTCAACCATAACTTCATTATTAACAGAGTAATCAAAAAAATCTTTAATAAAATCTTTGTCGATAAACTTGGTCAAATGAGAGTATAGCTTTTTAGCATCATAACCTTTTGGCAAATCGGTAATATAAATTTTTTCACCAATTTGTTCTATGTTCATTGTATAGATATGCTTTTTTCCATCTCCATCAATTTCAATCTGATTTTTATGGCCACGAACAAATGGACGTAGCTTTTTAGTTTTACCATTTTCTAGCAAATGAATTATTGAGGCCACCACATCTTTGTGATTAAAACTCGGAATAACAGATGAAAAACCTGTACCGATACCTTCAGCTCCATTAAGTAACATTATTGGCAGTTTCGGTAAAAAACTAACTGGCTCTAAAACTTTCTCATCGTAATTAGGAACCATCTCAACCTGGTTAATATCATCGAAAAGTAAAATCTCCGCCACTTTTCCTAAACGGCACTCTATATACCTTCCAGCAGCAGCGCTTGTCTCCATTCTCTCTCCAAAATAACCTTTTTTACCAACGAGAGGATAGTTATTTGAAAAGGTATAATCTTGTCCTAGGTTGACAATTGAAGACTCAACAGAAGCTGGCCCATGAGGATGAATAGTTAAGACGAGACCGGTAGTTGACGAAACCTTCATCAACCCTTTTGAACGGTTTTTCCAAAGAGTGTATAAAATTCTTCTTTGGCCAGGTTTTAACCCATCTCCAAGATGAGGGATCGCTCTGTCCATTAAAGTGTAAATTTGATAATTACGATACTCATCTCTAACAATTTTTTCTAGCGGAATCTCTTCCATTGAATGTAAATATTTATCCGCCATAGATTACTCTCTATTTTTTTTACTAACTTTCTTTTTTGTTGTAAGCGAAATCTCTGAGTAGATCTCTTCCCAATTTGACAAACTCTCCTCATCGAGCAAAAGATCTTTTCTTGCACTAGTATCCTTACCAAAACAGATCTCAAGCATCTCTTTTGCCTTTGATACATCTTCAACTGTTATTTTCGTAAATGTCTCTTGATCTAAAACATGGCGAAACGCCTCTTGTGACATCTCTCCAAGACCTTTGTTTCTTGAAATTGATTTGATTTTTTTATCAGTTTTTTTAAACTGTTCAAGCTCTTCATCACTCTCAAAAAAAACCTTACTCCCTTTTTCTAACTCAACTTCAAAGAGAGGGGCCTTCGCTAAGCAAATTGCCTTAGCTTCAAAAAGTTCTGGCCAAAAAGTAAAAAAGAAATTGGTTAACAACGTATTTATATGTCCACCATCGACATCAGAATCAGCAAGGAATACAATCTTTGAATAGCGTAGATTTTCAACTTGGGCCTTCTCTCCAATAGTAAGGCCAACCGAGGCCATGATATCTAAGAACTCTTGGTTTTTTAAAACATCTCCAAGTGTAGACTGAGAGACGTTCATCGGCTTACCTTTAAGCGCAATTCCACCTTGGTACTCTTTATGGCGAGCAGAACGAAGTCCACCAATAGCAGAATCTCCCTCACAAATAAAAAGAGTACACTTAGTGCGATCTTTTCGCTCATTGGCATCTAGCAGCTTTTCTACTCTCATCTTTTTCTGCTTTTTGCCTTTCATCGTGGCATCTTTTAACTCTTGAAAACGGAGACGGCTTTTGGCCCTTTCAAGAACAAGGTCTAAAAACTCCTTGTTCTTTTTCATAAATTTTTCCATATGCTTTTCAACAAAGCGATCAATAGCTTTGTCTAACTGAGCATCTCTAACTAATTTACGCTTTGTTTGCGACTCAAAACGTGGATTTGGCATTGTAATACCGATAATAAATGTTAAACCTACTAAAATATCGTTATCCACTATGGTAACTTTTTCTTTTTTTGCCGATCGCTCTAACTTCTCTTTAATCATATTAACAAAAATTCTTCTCGATCTATCGTGATGAAACCCACCGTCGAAAGTTGGAGTTGAATTTACAAACGAAATAAATCTTTCTCGCTCTTCAGATTTATAATCAATAACAATTGAGAATGAAATATCAATCTTACCCTTAACTTTTTTCCCTTTATTATTAAGTTTTTCGTAAATATAAGCATCCTCACCAAAAAGTTGAGCGCTCTCTTTACTGATCCTTTGTGCTAACTCAAAAAGCCCACTCTTAAAATGGAAACGTTCCTCATTAAAAATAAAACCAAGACCTGGATTATTATAAGCAAGATCAATAACTCGTTTTCTTAATAAATCTCTGTCAATGAGCTTACTTTTATAAACCTCAGTTGCTAAAACTAACTCAATCCTTACTCCGGAGTGGCCAGCAAACGTTTTTTTTATCCCTTTTTTTACCTGATCAGCGCCATCAACAAATTTAAATGTCTGTTCTTCTTTACTATTATAATGTCTTATTCTTACGTTAAACTCATCACTAGTTAGACAAGTAGCTGCTGCACCAAGGCCATTTTGCCCTAGTGTTCGATGTAAAAAACCTTCCTGATCGACTTCTTCATCTTTAAATTTAGAGCCAGTTCTAAACTCTGTATACACTGGAACCACTTTTGAAAGTGGAAAACCTATCCCATTATCTTCTATACTAACTCTTGTCCCATCTTCACTTAAAGCGATATGGATCTCTGTTACATGTCCTCTGTAATACTCATCTATACAGTTATCGAGTATCTCTTCGATTGCCTTTGATTTTGCTTGATGGAACTGAACTTTCTTAAACTCAACCCCACTCTCTGTATAAAGATAGGTATCCAATTCTTCGTAATCATTACTTCCAAACACCAATGTTATTCTATTTCTACAATGCCAACGCTGATCCTTGCTCTCAATCTCAGCATCGACAGTCTTTCCCCGTCTTTTAACTGATTCAATCACCATAACTCCCTCTATTGAATAGTTTATGATTCAACATTATTCAGGTAAAGTCGAGATTTTTTTAAATTCCGTTTTTATTGATAGTAATTTTTTTGACACCCTTCGCATGTCTACTCGCTCCACCTTGAGAGAAAGTCTGCCTGGCCAAATGATAATCTTCAACCAAAAGACCCGACAAAGCATTTATCTTATAGTCAAATAAAAGTGGCAATAATGGCGTCGTTGGGCCGGCCAATATATTAAAACTAAAATCATTCAAATGTTGATAGATCTTATGAAAGGTCTTATTCACAAAGGTTGTTGCTGTTATAATTACAACATCCGATATGGGAATAAAATCGGCATACCGTTCAGGGCCAATTTCACCTGTTTTTGGTGTTAACTCAAAACAATAAATTTTTTTAATTTTATTTTGTTTAACCAATCTTTCTACAAATGGAAATCTTCCAATAATAGAAACGGTTTTATCTTGGCGGCCGTCTAAAAAATTATATGCATTAAATTCACAAGTTTGATTTACAACTTTTAAATTAATTGCACAGTTAATTGAGGCCATCCCAATCGCCGCTTCCAAATAGTTATCTGATAGGTATAACGATGAAAGACTCTTTAAGTTTTCTAAATGCAAAGATCCACAATCCCGAGGTGATGATACTGAGTCACGACCTACAATTGTTGAAATACCGACGGCACCGGCAACTTTAACCATTGCGGTATGATGAAAAAGCACTACCTCTTCCACTAAAACAGGAGGTATTTCAACTCTTTCTAAAAACTCTGTTTGATAAAATTTTTGATCTATCATATAACCATTATAAGTATCATATCTAAACTTGGATAGTATAGGTGGCCCTAAATAAAATTATAATCGTGATCTCAAATAATGAGCAACTACTCGAGGAGTTTATCTCATTTATCTATCCCACGCTACTTAAAGAGTGGCGTCCAGATGAGCTCTTTATTAAACATACTACGTCTAACAATCTTTCCACCCTACTAGAGCAAGAAAACATATCAAACTATCTCGTCGTAGAAGTTACAGACAATCTGTTTAAACCAAAACTAAATTTTATAAAACAAGAACTTAAAAAAAATGATAGTGAAGATATCGGCGTTTACTCAATGATTAATGGGGCCACAGAGGTTTTACTTGGTTCAGCACTCCATGCTATTCGCTTTCCATCTACTGGCCAAATCATGGTCGGGCTTCAAAATTTTTTATTAATTCTTTTTACTAAAGAGTTAAATGGAAGAGGTCTTTTTTGGATTACAACAATTTCTGCAGGTATGAAATCATTTTCACCTGCTGGAAATAGAATAAAGCCAATGCTCTATATTTTTTTGCAAGGGAACTGTTATCTCCTACCAATAAAAATTCTAGGAAAAAATTTCCTTGCGGTACTGCTTGGTAGCGTTCTAATTCAAATGTCTGCTCTTATTTTCAAATTTTTCTCTGCATATATAACTTTTGGAGCTGCTATTTTTGTCGCCTATTTAAATGGTGCCAATCTTTTACTCTCTAATCTTAATTTCCCAAATGTTAATATTTGGACACTGTTTACTGCACTAAGCATCTTAAAAATTATAATCGGAATAGTTTTGGCAACTGTAACATACCATCTAAATTTCAAATCACTTCTTTTGAAATGGAGAGGCATAGTTGAAAACCATCTACCTAAAGATATTAAAATTGAAACATATACGTGGAAAGAATCAGTAAAAGGAGCATTTCGAGATCTCTCTTTAAAACGTTTTCTTCTCCCCTTTGCGTTAACAACATTTATTATCTATTTTTTTTCAAACCTTACTACTACTCAGTTAATACTAGTAACTACTCGGGCAGCAATAATTTCATGGATGACGTTTGTGCTCTCAAGAAGAATCAACTACAATGCTGTTATTCATTATCTACGTAAGAATGGGTTTAGTCACATCGCTGGCCCTATGGAAAAGGCATTAAAATCGGTTGCTAGTTTTAGAAAAAAATAGTGAGGTATCAAGATGAATTATGAGTTTATTAAAAAAATTGAAGAACTACTAAATAACAAGCACCCTTTTGTTATTTCGACGATCACTAAATTTATTGGTTCAACGCCTCGGCAGACTGGCACAAAAATGATTACATATTTAAATCAGCAAGGGAGTGCAATTTTTGGAACTATTGGAGGTGGAAAACTTGAGTTTGAAGTAACTCGTGATGCGGCCCAAATGATAGAAAAAAATGGAATTTCAACTATTAAAGAGTACTCCCTTGATGAATCACATGGAATGAGTTGTGGTGGTACAGTTGAAGTCTTTCACGAAATAACAAACAAGCAAAATGATCTCTACATCTTTGGGGCCGGCCACGTTGGCCAAGCACTAAGTCGAGCTCTTACCGGCGGACCTTTTACTATTCATGTAATTGATGAAAGAAGTGAGTGGGCCCTCTCTGAAAAAATACCTGAATCTATTGTTCGTCATAACATACAGTGGGACAAGTTTACAGCTAGTGCAAAGTGGGATGGCGATACAACTTTTGTTGTAGTAATGACTCATGATCACAAATACGATACTCAAATAGTTGAAGATATACTAAAGCGAAAGAGTCGGTATCTTGGTTTAATGGGAAGTAAAAATAAATGGAGTAGTTCAAAAAATTATCTATTAAATAAAAATATTAGCGAAACCTGCTTAAATAGCGTCATTTGCCCAATTGGCGACAAAAGACTTGGGCAAACACCAACAGAAATAGCGATAGGAATTGCCGCTCAGCTATTAAGTTTACTAAACAAGTCAAAATAAAACTCGATAAACTCATGATATATTGAACACACTTGAGATTTCAAGTAAATCCTAAACGGCAACAAGCTTAAAATTATCAGTAATGAGTATTTCTAGTTCGCTACGATTTACTTCTAATCTCATCTATTAATGAAAAATATCAAGTAGAAGTCAAAAATGGTAAATAATGCTGATGGGTATAGAAGCTTACTAACAGAAATCAAGAATGCTGGATTAAAACCTATCGTATGGCCTGTTCCAGACGACGCTCCTGTTATGGCAAAAAAACAATCGATGAGATTAAATTGATTTAGTAGTTTAAAATCTCATGTTCAACACCAAAGATGTATGAGATAAGAGCGGCCCTAGTCCACATACCATTACGCTCTTGTCTCCAATACATTGCCCGTGGGTCAACATCAATCTCAACATCAACCTCGTCTCTTCTTGGAAATGGGTGCATGATGGCCGCTGTTGGTTTAACATTTACCATATCAGAAGCTTTAAGTTTAAACTTAGAAATATCTATTTTACCTGAATCTCCGTGGTCCCTGTCATGCTCATCTTGAATTCTTGTCATATATATGGCATCAGCTAAAGGTAACACCTTTTGTAAACTTTCCGTCTCTATTGTATAAGGAACACCATAACTTTCTAGCGCCTCAAGAACATCTTCTCTAATTTGAAAAGCTTTAGGAGCAGCATAAATCACTTTAACATCGCTAAAATTTCTCATTAAAAAGCTAAGAGATCGAACGGTTCTTCCTCTTTTTAAATCGCCACACATAAGCAGAGTTTTTCCATCAAAGCCACCCTTATTATTAAATGAACGTTGAAGAGTATATATATCTAATAAGCTCTGAGTTGGATGTTGATCCTGTCCAGAACCACCGTTGATAATTGGAATCGGCCTATTTGAAAAAGTATTAAGTAACCAAGCGGCCCTTTCGGCCATGTGGGATTTACTATGTCTCATAATAATTAAATCTGTATAAGATGAAAACGTTCGCAAACCATCATCATCGCTCTCACCTTTTACTTCACTTGAGAGTGCAGGATCTCTAATCTCAGAAGTTTTCATTCCAAGAATATGGCAAGCGTTATGAAATGATAAAAACGTTCTCGATGATGGCTGATTAAAATAGAGCATCGCTCTTTTATGGGCCAAAATATTTTGTAAAAACATGTATCCAGCTTTACTTTTTGAAATATGTCTGAGCTTATTAGTCAGGTGATAAATATCATCAATAAATTGTCTATCCATCTGTTGCGACATAATCATATCGAACACTCTTCCTCTCTTCGTAAAGCAGGAAATTCTCTGTTCCATAGGTAAATTTCTAAAGGTCACAAACTTATCATCTAAATAGCTAGTACACATAAATGATTCCCCTTAAAATTGTTTACTGCATTAAAGCAGAAAATTTATAATTTTCATATAGCGATAACGACATTTTCCTATAAAAAACCTAAGCTAGATCCTTAACTGACACTTTTTTTAGTCTTACAATAATTTCAAAGGAGTCTCATTTATGAAAAATTATGCCTCGGCACTAGAAGCTGCCAAACTGATTAAATCTGGAGATAGAGTTTTTATACATTCAATTGCATGTCCTCCAACCGATCTAATAAATGCTATGGTCGCAAGGGCCAACGAACTACGAAAAGTAGAGATCGTCCAAATCCATACAGAGGGGCCAGCACCATACACAGATGAAAAATACAAAGATAGCTTCAGAGTCAATGCGATGTTTGTCGGATCAAACTGTCGTAAAGCAGTAAATGAATTTAGAGCAGATTATATTCCAATATTTTTAAGTGAAGTCCCTCATCTATTTGAGAGTGGTGCTATGCCATTAGATGTAGCACTAGTCCAAGTCTCTCCTCCTGATAAGCATGGAATGTGTTCACTAGGCCCTGCTGTTGCAATCACACTTGCAGCAGTAAGAAGTGCCAAGCTTGTCATTGCTGAAATAAATCAACAACTACCAAGGGTTCATGGTGATGGAATTATTCCAATAAATAGCATCGGGGCAGTTGTTGAAGCAAACCACCCAATCTTTGAAATTCCAATTCCTAAAATTAATGATGTTGAATCAAGAATTGGCAATCATGTGGCATCACTGGTTGAAAATGGAGCTACTTTACAAATGGGAATTGGAAGTATTCCAAATGCTGTACTGGCCGCTCTTGGAAATCATAAACGACTCGGCATCCACACAGAGATGTTTTCTGATGGAATTATTGATTTAGTTCAAAGAGGAATTATTACTGGCGAAGAAAAAGTTAAACATCCAAACAAAATTGTTTCAGGATTTGCGATGGGCACTAGAAAACTTTATGACTTCATTGATGATAATCCTATTATCCACATGATTAGCTCATCATATACTAATTGCACAGCAATCATTAGACAAAACCCAAAAGTAACAGCAATTAATAGTGCCATTGAAGTTGATATTACAGGACAGGTCTGCGCCGACTCTATTGGCCCAAGAATGTATTCAGGCGTTGGTGGACAAATGGATTTTATGAGAGGGGCATCTCTATCGCCTGGAGGAAAACCAATCATTGCTCTACCTTCAACTACTAGCAAAGGTGAATCAAGAATTGTTCCATTTTTAAAACTTGGAGCTGGAGTAGTAACAACAAGAGCGCACGTTCACTACATAGTAACTGAATATGGAGTAGCTCACCTTTATGCAAAAAATTTAAGAGAGAGAGCTCGCGCTCTAATTAATATTGCCCATCCAAACCACCAAGAAGCAATTGAAAAAGCTTCATACGAGTTTCTAGGGCCTCTTTAATTTTTTTATATGAGCTTCAATATTCATCAAAGCAAACTTTCGAAGTTCCTCACTTAAACCAACGTAAATAATTGCTAACATATCATCCGCACTCTTTCCAGCATCAAGCAAACGACTTACCTCTTGCTCTCGTTCTAACCTATGAGTTAGCGTTTCACACTAAAAGTTTTGTGAAATCATTTGAGTCATCACAAGGGTATTTGAACGTAATCTATGACACAAATAACAAAGAGGTAGTTTTTGGAAGTAACTTAAATAGCTTCGTAGATCTAACTTTTGAAGAACTTATAAAAAACCATCCAAAAATCAATTCTGGCGTTGCTGTTACGTCAAATGTTGAATCAAAATATTTCATTGCGACGGCCCCGACAGTATTATATGCCAAGTGTTGCGCTTTCGCTGTTAGTGCTAACCAGTTTGTTCGCTTCAAAGAAATTAACAAATACTTTGCTAAATATATGTCAACGGCCCAAGGCTACGATCAGATAACAGTTATGAGTATTCACAGGCCGA
>DYOQ01000039.1 GCA_020720455.1 Bdellovibrio sp. | reverse complement strand
CCTATTTTTATAAGCCTCGATCTTTGATCGGGGCTTTTTTATTTTAAGCGCTAATAAGTTGTGTTTTCACTCTTGTAATTTTAGAATGGTTTTATGATTGGAAAGATACTCAGGATTGAGTTATTAATATTTTTTTTATTCACGATTACATCGTTTGTTGCGTTTTACTATGGTGACTCGCTACCTGATAACTATCTTGCGATCTCGTCAAAACAAGAATCTGTTAATTTCTTAACATATTATCTTGCATCGTTTGTTTCATTCGTCGGTTACTATACTGGCCCATGGATTTTTTTCCAGTTCATAATACTGGCAATAACACATGCTTTTTTATTTTCTAAACGAAATTTTATTTTAGACTCGGTTACAACATTTTTTTTAGTTGTTGCACTTGTACCATCCTTTTACTTGTTGGCCCCTGAATTTTTAGGGCAAGGATTAGTCTCTTTTTTAAAAGAGAGTGGTTTGGGTTATGAATACTTTGCTTTAATTGCTATTTGCTCATTTGGAATTTATTTGACGCTAATTTTTAGACGTTCTTTTTTAATAGTAGTCTGGAAAAGTTTCAAATATATTTTGTGGTCAGTAAGATTTTCTCCTCGGCTTTTAAAGTTTGTTTTTAGATTGAATCCGTCTGAAATTGGTAGTGAGTTGAAAGTTTCAATGAGAACGAAACTTTGGATCAAAGGTTTTCTTCGAGGCAAAGTTAAAACAGTTGACACTAACATTTCTAGTAGTCCTGAAGTGACATCGATACCTGTTAAAGAAAAGAAAGTAGAAAATGAGATAGTGGTTGATGCTGAAAACGTAGCGGTTTCAAATGTGGATAATGTTGAAGAGGTAGCTCCACCTGCAGTTGTGAAGAGAGTTAAGAGCGATAAAATTGTTTGTAAACCAAATGTTGAGTTTACGTCTGAAGAGTTAATAAATTGTGTGTCATGCAATAAGCACAATAAATCTGTGATTGCCCCTGATAATCAGTATTTTAAAGATATTATTGATAGAATTGATGAAAAGTTGGAGCAGTTTAGAATTGATGGAGAGATATTAAATATTCTTAAAGGGCCAGTTGTAGACACTTTTGAGCTTGAACTTGGGCCCGGAGTAAAAGTTTCTAAGCTTAACTCAATTGTCGATGATTTGAGTTTGGCACTTTATGGAGCACCGATAAGAATTGTGTATCCGATGAGAGGTAGGACTACTGTCGGGATTGAAGTGCCAAGAAACCCAAGAGAGATAATTTATTTGGATGATGTTTTAAGAGATAAAGAGTTTATAAATTGCAATAAAAGATTACCTATTGCGATGGGAAAGAATGCTTTTGGTGAGATAGTTGTTGAAGATTTGGCATCAATGCCTCACATGCTAGTAGCTGGTTCGACTGGTGCTGGGAAATCAGTATTTATCAATAGTTTGTTGGTATCTCTTCTTGTGAAAAGATCACCACGCGAGATGAAATTAATTTTGATCGATCCCAAACAGCTTGAATTAACTCTTTATTCTAAATTACCACACTTAATTATGCCTGTTGTTACAAGCGCTAAAGAGGCTTCTCTTGCGTTTTTGTGGGCCGTTCAAGAAATGGAAAAAAGATATACCATCCTAAGAGAGCTTGGCGTTCGAAATATTATTGGCTTCAATGATAAATTAAAAAGCGCAACTTCAGAGATGTTAACCAAAATTCATGGTTTATATCCTGAAGGTGAAGCTGATAACTACTATCTACCATATCTGGTTTTGATTGTTGATGAGTTTGCAGATTTGATGCATACAAAAGCAGGAAAAGATATCGAAGCAAATGTTTGTCGATTGGCCCAAAAGGCAAGAGCGGCCGGAATTCATATTATTCTTGCGACACAAAGACCGAGTGTTGATGTTGTCACAGGCCTTATTAAAAATAATTTTCCTTCAAGAGTCTCTTTTCGAGTTACTACGAGTATCGATTCAAGAACAATTTTGAATAAAATTGGAGCCGAAAAATTACTTGGAAGAGGAGACATGTTGTTTAGAAGTGAGGTCGATATCAACAGGGTACATTCGCCTTATGTTGATGAAAATGAAATTGAAGTTCTTACTAATAAGTTGGCAATTATTCCTGCCACATTCAGAGATGATGCGATTGATTTTTTAAATAGTGAGAGTGAACATGAATCCGCTCGTGATGAATATACATACGCATCTCATATCTCAAATGGTCAAATTGGCGGTAAAGAAAAAGACGAATTATACGATGAGGCAGTGAAGATTGTTGCAGAGCATCGTTCAGCAAGCGCTTCTATGCTTCAAAGAAGACTTAATATCGGTTATAATCGCGCAGCAAATCTAGTTGATGCAATGGAAAGTGATGGTATCGTTGGCCCTGCGCAGGGTGCAAAACCAAGAAAAGTATTGGTTGCAGCTGATTGAGTAGTTGCCCCTTTTATTTCATTGTGTTAAATAGGCTAATTAGTATTTAACGCTAATCATCCCATTTTGATGGTCGAAAATTTTCGCCTGGGGTGATTTGGTATAACCATCAAGCAAAGGAGCTAAGTGATGAGTGAGTTGAAGTTGAAATCGTTGTTAGAGGCCGGTGCACATTTTGGGCATCAAACACACAAGTGGAATCCAAAAATGAAAAAGTATATTTATGGAGAGAAGAATGGGATTTACATTCTTGATCTTACAAAAACTGTACCGCTTGCAAAAAAAGCGTATGATTTTCTAAAAGAGGTTTCTTCTCAAGGTAGACCAGTTCTTTTTGTTGGTACAAAAAGACAAGCTTCAAAAGTTGTTGCTGATGCGGCTAACGAGTGTGGAGCATTCCATGTTACTCACAGATGGTTAGGTGGTACACTTACAAACTTTAAAACGATTACTCTTTCTATTGATAAACTAAGGAAAGTTGAAAAAATGAAAGAGATGGGCGATATCGAATTATTAACTAAAAAAGAGAGATCAAAACTGGAGAAAGAGGTTGCGAAATTAGAAAGAGATCTTGGTGGAATCAAGAATATGAGAAAGCTTCCTGGAGCTATTTTTGTTATTGACCCAAGCACTGAACACATCGCAATTAAAGAAGCAAATACTTTAAAAATTCCAGTTGTAGCAATTACAGATAGTAACTGTGATCCAACAGGAATTGATTTTGTTGTTCCAGCAAATGACGATGCGATAAAATCTATCACAACATTCGTAAGCTATTTTGCAGCTTCGGTAACAGAAGGTTCTAAAGGAAAGAAAATTAGTGCAAAAGAGAGCGGTGAAGATATGAGAGATGTTTCTCTAGAAAAAGAGATTCTTGCAAAATACGAGCACGATATTGATTTAGAAAACGATGAAGAAGTTGTTGATGAGGATGCAGAGTAGATAAATTAGTTCGCGAATTGTACTGACAACAGAAAAAGAAAGAAGATAGGAGTTTGCAATGGAAATTAGTGCAGGAGTTATTAAAGACTTAAGAGAAAAGACTGGCGCAGGCATGATGGATTGTAAAAAGGCCCTAAATGAGTGTGCAGGAGATATGGAAAAAGCTGTTGATTACCTTCGAGCAAAAGGTCTTGCGGATGCGAAGAAAAAGCAGGCAAGAGTTGCTGCAGAAGGAGCGATTGCTACAATTGTTGAAGGAAATGTTGGTGTCATGGTTGAAGTTAACTGCGAGACAGATTTTGTTTCAAAAGGTGATGATTTCCAAAACTTTGCAAAACGTGTTGCGAAACATGTTTACGTCAATCGACCAGAAAACCTAGACATCCTAAGAAAAGGGTTAAGTGAAGTTGTCAATGAACTAACTCTTAAATGCGGAGAGAAAGTTGAAATTAGAAGATTTCATATAGTTGATGCAAAAGGTGGTATAGGTTCATACAACCATAATGGAAAAATTGGCGTTATGGTCGATGTTTCTGCTACTGGAAATACTCATGATGGAAAATATCAAGAGTTGTTGAAGGATATATCAATGCATATAGCAGCAGCTGCTCCAAAATTTTTAAAAGAGTCAGAAATTGATGAAGCTTTTAAGAAGAGAGAGATTGATGTTTACTCTGCTCAATTAAGAGAAGAGGGTAAAGCTGAAAATATGATTCCTAAGATTGTTGAAGGTAAGTTGAAAAAGATGGCGTCTGAAGTTTGTCTCCTAGAACAGAAATTTGTAAAAGACCCAGATATTGCTATTAAAAAGCATATTGAATCTGTTGCAAAAGAGATTGGTGGAACGATTAGTGTTAATTCGTTCAGAATGCTAACACTTGGTGAAGGGATTGAAAAAAAGACGGATAATCTTGCGGATGAAGTCGCAAAAATGACAATGAAATAAGATCTTGTTGATACGTAAAGGGGCCAAATGGCCCCTTTTTACTATATGGGTGTAAATATGTCGTTAAAATATAAAAGAGTATTGTTAAAACTTTCAGGTGAAGCGTTAGCTGGAAATGATGGAAGTGGTATCAATCAAGATGTTTTAAATAACATTACCGATGAAGTTGTAGCACTACATAAGGCAGGAGCTCAAATAGCGATAGTTATTGGGGCCGGTAATATTCACCGAGGAGTGGCCGGGACTGCTAAAGGAATGGATAGAACGACTTCCGACCATATGGGTATGCTCGCAACTGTAATTAATTCTTTGGCGCTTCAAGACGCACTAGAGAGAAAAGGGCTTTTTACTAGAGTAATGTCAGCAATTGAAATGTCAGAGATTGCCGAGCCATACATTAGAAGAAAGGCGACAAAACATTTAGATAAGGGACGAGTTATTGTTTTTGCAGCTGGAACTGGTAATCCATATTTTACGACGGATACAGCTGCAGCACTTAGAGCAAATGAAATCGATGCAGATATTATTATTAAAGCAACAAAAGTCGATGGTGTTTATGATAAGGATCCTGTTAAGCATTCAGATGCGGTTAAATATGATCAACTGACATTTATGGATGTTTTAAGACAGGAACTAACTGTTATGGATTCCACTGCAATCTCTTTATGTAAAGATAATAACATAAATATTTTGGTAGTGAATATGTTTCAAAAAGGTAATTTACTTAAAGCGATTAAAGGTGAAAAAATTGGAACAGTAGTTTCAAATTAATTATGGAGGTAATCTATGATGAAAGATATTAAAGTTGTTTTAAACGATGAGATGAATAAAGTTGTGGAATCATTGAAACACCAATTGACTAAAATTAGGACTGGGAGGGCGTCGGCATCAGTTCTTGATGGAATACATGTTGATTATTATGGAACACCAACTCCAATGAAAGGTGTTGGTCAAGTAAGTACTCCTGAAGCTAGATTGCTTCAAATTCAACCTTTTGACAAAACTATGATTGCAGCAATTGAAAAAGCTATTATGGCAGCAAATATTGGAGTTACACCATCAAACGATGGCAACTTAATCAGAATACCTTTTCCGGCCCTTACAGAAGAGAAAAGAAAAGACCAGGTTAAAGAGATTAAACGATATGGTGAAGATGCAAGAGTTGGGGTGAGAAATTCTAGAAGAGTTCAAAACGATGCTGTAAAAAAAGCGGAAAAAGATAAAAAAATTTCAGAAGATGATTCGAAGAAATTTCAAACAGAAATTCAAAAAATAACAGATGATTTTATTAAAAAAGTTGATGAGATTGTTGTAAAAAAAGAAAATGAATTGATGACAATTTAGTGTTGTAGAGGATTAGGGCCAATAAAGATGTCAACAATTAACCATGTCGCTATTATTATGGATGGAAATGGCCGTTGGGCCAAGGCGCGTCTAAGAGGGCGTACTTGGGGACATGTCAGAGGTGTGAAAACTGTCAATAAGATTGTTAGTGAAGCTTCGAAGATTGGTTTAAAGAGTTTAACACTTTACTCTTTTTCAACAGAGAATTGGAGTAGGCCTAGACCTGAAGTGTCAGCGCTGTTTGCGATCTTAAAGAAATATATTATCAGAGAGAGAACTACGATTTTAAATAATAATATTGTGTTTAAAATTTTGGGAGATATTTCAGTTCTACCTGAAACGACAAAAAAACTTATTGAAGATTTAGAAAGAGATAGTTCCGCTAATAGTGGTTTAAAACTAGTATTAGCTTTTAATTACGGTAGTCGTTCTGAAATTATTCATAAAATTAACAGTTTTACAATAAACAATCCAGGAACGCCTGTTGATGAAGAAATATTTGGAAAGCTTATTTCAAATGACGGTGTTGGTGATATTGACCTTTTAATAAGAACAGGTGGCGATTTTAGAATTTCTAATTTTCTTTTGTGGCAACTGGCTTATGCAGAACTCTATTTTACTCAGACGATGTGGCCAGATTTTACTGTCGATGAGTTTCGCAATATTCTTGATCATGTATCAAAGAGGGATAGACGTTTTGGAATGGTTGAACCATCAAATGGTTTTGAAGTTAGTAAACGTAAAGCTACCAAAAATAAAAAAGAGTACAATACACATCAATTGAGCAATTAATGTCAAATACAGCAAATAGAGTAATATTTGGTTTGCTAATGATATTTGGAGTAGCGCTATCCTTATATTTAGGAACTCTTCCGACGGCAGTGATGATCGTTATTGCAGGCTCATTGATTGTTGATGAGCTTTATTGCAATTTTTTCAAATGTAGACGTTTTAATAGCTTATATTTTTTTGAGCAGATTCTTTTTTTTGCTTTGGTTTTATGGTGGCAGTTCATCCCTGCTTGGCGTGTTTTGGGATACTATCAACTTATGGCCTCATCAGTGTTAAATGTTTTGTTGGCAGGGTATCTGTTTTTTTATCCTCACGATAAGAGGCTTAATGTTACAAAGTTTCAGAAACTTATTTTTTTAGTTGGACCGTTTACAGCGATGTTAGTGTCACCTCTTGTATATCTTGTAAGAATGGAGTCGATGTTACCACTAGTCGTAATTCTTTTAAGTGTTAATTTTGGAATGGATACAGGCGCATGGTTTTTTGGTAAAAGTTTCGGGAAGCATAAACTTTGGCCCAAAATTAGTCCTAAGAAGACGATAGAAGGGTTAATCGGTGGGTCGGTTACTTCAGGTGTTTTAGGCTCATTAACTCTATACTTGTTCTTTGGAAAAATTGGACTGATTTATATTATCATATTTATTTTGTCAGGCATTGTTAGTCAAATTGGCGATCTTGTTCAATCAAAAATTAAGAGACAGTTTGAAATAAAAGATAGCTCTTCGCTAATTCCAGGTCATGGCGGTATTTACGATAGAATTGATAGTTTGGTTTTCTTATCACCGTTTTTTATTATATCATTGGAGTACGTTATCCTTTAATTAAGGTGGTTAGATGCAAACTGTTCTTATCTTTATTGTTTTTCTTGGGCCGTTAATTTTTTTTCATGAGCTAGGGCACTTTCTTTTTGCGAAGTTTTTCAAGGTGAGAGTAGATGTTTTCTCTATTGGGTTTGGCCCAAAAATATTTAAATACAAGTATGGTGAGACAGAGTACGCGCTCTCTGTGATCCCATTTGGTGGATATGTTAAAATGTTTGGAGATGATCCAAACAAAATTGAAGAGATTACTGATGCTGAAAAGAAATTTTCATTCTTACATAAGAGTAAACTTGAAAGGTTTGTAATTGTCTTTGGAGGCCCTCTTGCTAATTTTATACTAGCGTTTGGCATTTTCTATCTACTGTTTCTATTTGGAGAGAAAGTTCCTGAAATTAGATTTGGCCATATTCAAAATGGATCTATTTTTTATGGAAAGCAAATTCATGCTGGTGACGCGCTAAAGAAGATTAACGAGAGTGAAGTTTTTGGTCCTGCTGAGATTGATATTGATCCAGACACAATAGTTTCAACTATTACTGTAGAAAGAGATGAGCAGATGGTTGTTCTCCCGATTGCTATGAAGGGTGGAATTTTTGTCGAAGAACTAATGAAATACCCACCACTGTTAAGAAAGCCAATATTTGTAAATGGCCAAGGTGAAAAATTTGCACTTTCTGCTAAACCAGATGAGCAGACTTGGGAAACTTCTCTTGAAGAGTTATCGTATTTTACTGGGACGCAGAAGTTGTATCTTTTTTCAGCAAAAGGAAATGATGCATTTTCTATTAGCAGAAATTCTGAAAAAAGTTTAGAGATATCAATGGATGGTTCAAGGCGGTTTGAAGAGATTTTATTTCAGCAAGGGTATTATCCACTAGATCTTCTTATTCGTAGTGTGACAACAGATTCTCCAGCGGTAAAGAGTGGTGTTACAAATGGTGACATTATCGTTTCAGTTGATGGCAAGAATATTTATGGCTTTGAAGAGCTAAGAGAGACTTTGCAACAGACCAATGGCCTTAGTGTTGATATCGGAATAATTCGTCAAGGTAAGCTAGAATCATATAAAGTCATTCCAACGGTTCAAGATGTTGATGGAAAATCAACGAAGTTAATTGGTGTCCTGAGTTCACTGGAATATTTACAAGGGAAAATGGTTTTTACTGGATCTCGTGGTCTTTTTAAATCTTTTCCTATGGCGATAGAGCGTACGTGGTCGACAATGGTTAAAGTTTTTAGTGGTTTTAAAAGACTTGTAACAACATCAGATGCATTTAAAAAGGTTGGAGGGCCAATAGCTATTGCACAAGTGGCAGTTGGTTCATTTAATACTGGAATTTCGTATTTTTTCCAAATTATGGCGCTTATTTCTGTTAACCTTGGGATACTGAATTTACTGCCAATTCCTGTGCTTGATGGCGGTCACATTTTTTTTCTTGGAATTGAGCTTGTAAATAATGGGCCACTATCAAGAAGAAAAATGGAGATAGCTCAGCAAGTAGGATTGTCGTTTCTATTACTACTTATGGTATTTGCAATTTTTAACGATGTCTCAAGGTTATTTTAAGAATGGCTTCTCTTTATCTGGACACAACCGACCATTTGATCCTTGGGTTATTAGATGAGAAATTTGGCTGGATTGATTATATAGATGAAGAGTTAAGAAATAGTTCCACCAAAATACATAAAATTATTTATGATGTGTTATCGAAACATAAATTAGAAGTAAGTAAAATTGAGACTATTTTTCAAGCGGCAGGGCCTGGCTCATATACTGGAATGCGTGTATCAGAAGGGATTTCATCTGTTCTTGAATGGCAAAATTGTAATATATATTCGTTCTACCATTTTGAAGTTCCAAGTATTCTTGGCATCTCAAGCGGTCATTGGATTGCAAACGGATTTAAGAGTGAACTATTTGTATATAAGTGGAACATCGATGCAAATAGTAAAGAGTTAATACCGATAGAGAAGTGTAATGAATTTGTTGCTCAATTGAGAGTTTCGGAAGCATATACTAATTTTATAACTGAATTATTTAAAATTGAAGGAGTTAATTTATTATCAACTGGTGAGATGGTAGCAAAAAATCCAGAAATTTTATTCCAAAAAGTTAAAGAAAGAGGATTAAGGCTTGGCCCATATTACTATCGCAGTGAGAGTAATGAATTTAAAATTAATAAGTGATGACTTTTTTTTCAACCACGACACATGTATCATCAATTTTAGTTATAGTATTATTAGGATACATTGGTCTTTGGCCAATCACTCTTATTTGTCTACTCTGTTATGTCGCCGCAGCTGCTCTTTTTAGAAAAAATAGATTAGAAGCAGACAATGTTTTATATGATATATCTGTTAATAACTTTGTCTCGCCTGTTAATGGCAAGGTTGTTTCAATTGAAGATGGTAGCAGTCATGTCATCATTCACATTTTAGTTTCTTGGTTTGATGAATTTGGTATTCGTTCACCAGCAAAAGGTGAAGTGGTTAGTTTAGAAAGAAGAAATAACTCGATATTAAGTTTTAGGTATTTTCATAAGCAAATTACAAGTAGCGAGTTAGATGTTGTACTCGAGGGTAATTTTAATGATTCTCGTATTATTATTGGATTTAAAAGATGCTTACTTGGGCTTTTGCCAATTATGAGAGTTATTCCAGGAGATCGGCCGATGGCGGGAGCAGAAATCGGAATTTTTCCGTTCGGAGGATCGGTTTTACTGTACCTACCAAAGGAATCTAAGATATTATTAAAAAACAAGCAAATGGTTGTTGCTGGCACAACAGTCGTTGCATCAAAGCAACATAGTTGAGAGGAAAGATGAAATTAAAAGGTGATTCTAAAAAATTGGCCTATTTTCTTCCTAATGTATTTACCGCTTTAAATATGGGATGTGGTTTTTCATCTGTTTTGTTTGCTTTTCAAGGTAAATTTTATTTTGCAGCGATAGTTATTGTTTTAGGCTCTATCTTTGATTCTGTTGACGGAAGAGTCGCTCGATTAGTTGGTGGTGAGTCAGCTTTTGGTGAACAGTTTGATTCGATAAGTGATGTCGTGACGTTTGGATTTGCTCCAGCGATTCTTGTCTATAATGGATTTTTGTTTCATTATGGAAGAGTTGGAGGATTGATTTCATTTATTTTTTTACTTTGTGGTGCTTTAAGACTTGCTAGATTTAATGCAAATATTGATCGAGTTGATTCTACATTTTTTCAAGGGTTGCCAATACCCAGTGGCGCGCTGGCAATTGTTGGTTATGTATTAATAGCGACAGAGTTTGATGTTTTATTTAAGCTCCCTTATCTTGCAATTCCGTATACGTTACTCTATGCCATTTTGATGGTTTCTAATATTCCTTTCAACTCATTTAAAGGTTCAAAATGGGTTAAGACACACAGAAGAAGTGCTCTGTTTATTATTTTCGTTCTGTTATCACTCACGGTTACATTTGAAACCTATATGGTGATTTTGATCGTCAATTTTTATGTTCTTGCAGGATGTATCTATTTCTTCTTACACAGAGGAGAGTTAAAAGATATGTTTAAGTGGGAAGAGAGTGAACAAATAGAAGATGCTGAAGAGTTAGAGGAATATTTGCCATGAACTCTAAACTATTTTTTTCTGTGCTATTCTTGTCGTTGGCCGGGTGTGGAACTGTTAAATGGGCACCAACTGTTGAAGATGGACAATATATGCCAGGACAAATTAAAGAGAGTGATTTTAGCAAGGATAGGTTTAAGGACATCGTTGGAGACACCCCTCATATTCCGAATTCAGGAGTTTCGGCGGCCCCTTCTGTTTGGATGAAAAACGTCACTGAAAAGAGTCCAATGATACCTGAACAAATAAAAGGTGATGGCCCTCAAATTTCTCAAAAAAATATTCCGAAAAATAAAGATGGAATTTCACTAAAAGAGAGTGGGCAGCGAGTTGCTGGAGCGTATGCTAAGAGTGATACGTTTCTTGAATTTAAAAATAGTGAAATAGTGGATGAGTTTAAACATAGTTCGAGAGATGTTTTATCGCTCGAGTTTTTAAAAGATAGTTATGATTATACAAGCAAGAATGGAACTTATGAGAAAATTTTTGAAAGTGATGGAGCAGAAGTACCACTTACGCTTCAGCTTTCTATGGATCATTACTTTTTGAGAGGTTTTTTTAATCTTGGGTTAGGTGCTAACACTGGTGTCGGTTATCATAGAGGTCCAGCTATCTTTGTTGGTGGAACAGAAAATGTCGATGATGTTAAGTTCACCTTGTGGACGATTCCAGTTGAACTATCTATGTCATTTGAAATAGCTCTTAGTAACTGGATTAAACTCAATGTCTCTGGCGGCCCATCAGCTTTAGGCATGATTCAATCAAGAGGTGATAGAGAGTATGGTGAAGAGAAAAAAACAAGACGACAAGTTGGGTTTGGTTACTTTGCTTCTGGGAAAGTGAAATTTGGAATTACCCCGTGGTCAAAAAGTAATGCGGTAGAGACGTTTTCGCAGTCAGATGTTACTGGAACATATATGTACATATTAGCTAGAACTGTTAATTATACAAATTTCAAAAACGAAGACTTGAAAGTTTCTGGTGCCTCTTTAGGCTTTGGATTTAGCTTTGAGTATTTTTAGTTATAAATTAATCATTGAATATAAAGGGACATTTTTTTTTGGTTGGCAGGTACAAAGCGATCACCTGACTATTCAAGGCCAATTAAACAAAGCGCTTGAACAAATTTCAAAATCAAAAAACATCAAGAGTCTTGGTGCTGGTAGAACAGATGCTAAGGTACATGCTTTTGCTCAGGTTGCAAAGGTAGATATCCCAATAAAGCTGCCAGCGAAAGCGTTATTAAAAGGTATTAATTCACTTGTAGGTGATGGAATAAGAGTGAAAGAGTGTACAGCGGTTAGTTCTGATTTTCATCCAATACGTGACTCTTTGTGGAAAGAATATAATTATCTGTTCACAAGGGATCCTCTCATCTCGCCATGTATATCTGATTTAATTGCGCCTGTTGGATCTGATTTAAATATGAGTTTGATTCAAGAGGCCTGTAAAGTTTTTGTCGGGGAACATAATTTTAAAAATTTTTACTGCACAGGTAGTGAGTTTGAGACAACAGTTAAAACGATCCTTGAGTGTGAAATTTTAAAAGAGTCTCAGAGTGGCTTTTTTTCTAATTTCTTGCCAGAATACTATATTTTAAGAGTGAAAGGGACAGGATTCTTAAAACAGATGGTTCGCTTAATGGCCGGAACTCTTTTTGAAATAGGAAAAGGTAAAGTTTCGATCAACGATCTCGAAAGATCTCTTGCTGGAGAGTTAGATAGGAAACTAGGCAGTGTTGCTCCACCGCAAGGTCTATATTTAAAAGAGATAAAATATTAGTTAACGCATTTTTTTATACGATCAATCCAAGCTGTGAGTAGAGCAAACGAAAATTTTCTAAAAAGACAATAATCTGATCGGGTGTCATTTTGGCGCATTCAATAAGATACGCTTCAGAAAAGAACTGTACAGTTTTTATAGTATTCCCCTGTTTTTTTTGACAAGTTCGAGGGCCCTGATGTCTTCTAAATCCTGAGGGCGTCCACTCATTTTTTTTATTCTAATTAAGTCATCAATATCTAATATTATAATCTCTCCGGTCAAAAGTTTAATTTTTTTAGAATTCATTTGGGCCAAATCATGAATTATAATTAGATCAACTTGCTCGGTTAGATTTTGAGGATTATAAAAATTCCACGCAATAAGATTTTTTTCTTTTACATATTGGTCACGATTTAAAAAAATATCTGTGGCCGTGATCGGAACCCTAGATACCAGGCCAAGTGATAAAAGTATCTGCTCAGCACGAATTAGCGTGTTTTCAGTCCACTTGATAATAATATCAACATCAACTGTTCCTCTTACCGCACCATGAAGGGCCACAGCGTGGCCACCAACCACAGCGTAGTCAAGATTATCATCTCTGAAGGCATTGGTAACTGTTTGAATAAAAGGTAACATCATCATCTTCTCTGAAAACTAAGTCATAACTCTTTTTATTAGATCATCTAAATTTTATAAAGCATAGGATGGGCAGACTTACTTTTCAAGTTAAACAGTAAATTTATTTCGCAAATTTTAATTGACTTTTTGGCAGTTTCTAGCTAGTTACACATGTTTTAAAACCATTTTTCATATGTTTAGTAGCACTAATGGGTGTTTGGTTGTTGGTCAAAATAATAAAGTAAGCAGGGGTAAAAATGTCGTACACAGTAGAAAGTATTAATGGCTGTAAAAAGAAAATAGTTTTTAATTTTAAGGAATTAGATCTAACAGGTCAAATTAAGGCAGCGTTATTAAAGAAAAGATCTGAGGTTGCAATTAAAGGTTTTAGAAAAGGGAAGGCCCCTGTTGCAATGGTTGAAAAAATGTATAGACCAGAGGTTGAGGTAGATGCGATTAACTCGTTTATTCAAGAAAATTATATTAAGGCGATTACGATAGAAGAGCTAAAAGTGGCCGATTACCCTTCGGTTGAGAATATGAAATACGACCCAGGAAAAACTATTAGTTTTGACTGTTTTGTTGAAATTTTTCCTGAGATTAAAATTGCAGACATGAAACAGTATAAATTCACGAAAGATAAAGTTGAAGTAAGTGATGATGATGTAGAAAAAACTAAAGTGGGTTATTTGAATTCAAAAGCAGAAATTATTCCTGTTGAAGGTAGTAGTGTTGTTCTATCTAAAGGTCATCAAGCTCTTCTAAATTTTGAAGGTGTTAAGGAAAATGGAGAGCGACCTGAGAATATGAAGGGAAGTGAGTTTCCTCTTGAAATTGGCTCTGGACAGTTTATCCCAGGGTTTGAAGATGGAATGATCGGAATGAGAAAAAGTGAAAAAAAATCTATTCCACTAACTTTCCCGACTGATTATGCAGCAGAAGAGTTAAGAGGGGCAACGGTTACTTTTGAAGTTGAGCTTCTTGATATTAAAGAAAAAAAACTACCAGAGTTTACTGAAGAGTTGGCAAAAGAGTTTGGCTTTGAATCTATCACTGATTTTAACGTTAAGACTAAAGAGAGAATTACAGAAAACAAAAAGAGAGAGGCAACTGAGAAACTTAAGAAAGATATTATCGACAAGATTTTGAAGGAAAATCATTTTGATGTTCCAGAGGTGTTGCTAGGAAAGCAAAAAGAGCATGTGAAAGATGATTTAAAGAGATCACTTTTACAACAAGGGTTCAGTGAAGATAGCTTGAGTGATTATTATAAACATTGGGATAGTGACATAACTGCAAAGGCAGTATTTCAATTAAGATCAGGTCTTTTGTTAGATAAATTAGCAAGTGATTATAAGATCGAAGTTACAGATAAAGATTTTGAGGCAAAGTTAGATAATATGGCCCAAAGTATGAATTTGCCACTTGAGACAATTAAGCAATACTACTCTAAAGGTGAGATTAAAAATAATATGATGTATTCTTTGAGAGAGGAGAAAACTTTCGAAAAGATTATGGAGCAAGTGGTTGTTTTATAATGGTTGAATGGATTTACTGATCTAGATCATCCACTATAAGAATTTCAAAATTGACAGTTTCCATGACCTATGGTGTATATTTTGTTTAAGATAGAAGTTAAGTTGGTGTTTGTATTTTAATATTTTGTTTAAACAAGAAGAGTCTTTATGAAATTAGTACGAAATTTAGCTGTCCTTTTCGCTCTAACAATTGCTTTCTCTGTTACATTTTTTTCCTGTAGCAAAGTAAATACTGGCGGTGATGCAACAGGTGGAACCGGTAGTAATAAGAGAGTTATTGATCCTCAGCAGGCAATCGAGAGTGTGTATCCTCATTCAGAGATTAAAAATTTTATGGGATTGCACGGTAAGTTTTATGTAAAGGGTGCCTCTTGTACTAGCTGTCACGGTGAAGAGTTAAAAGGTGGTAGTGCTAAGATTAGCTGTAATAGTTGTCACAAATCGTATCCTCATACAGATGAGTTCAAAACTAGTTTTGAACATGGAACAGAGTATTTAAAGAGTCAGCGTCAAGAGAATGTTATTACTTCTGGAGAGTGTGTAGGTTGTCATAAAGCTAATCGTATCGTCGAAGGTAAAGGTGAGATAAAAAGAGAGAAGATGAAATCATGTCAGGATTGTCACTCATTCCCACACGGTAAAAGCAATTGGGTCAAAGTTATACATGGGCAAGAGTTTGAGGAAAAAGGGGTTGCGGCCTGTTTAACATGTCATACAAAAGAGTCTGGTTTTGCAAGTAGAAATCCTGAACTATTTAGAGGATGTTTAGATTGTCATAGTAATGATCCTCGTAAGGGAATTAATCCACATCAAACTGGTTTCATGAAAAGAAGTAGTCACGGATATAAAGTGAGTGAAGTTGGTATTAAAAACTGTACGATCTGTCATGATAATGGTCCAAAGGCAAAAAGCTGTAATTTTTGTCATAAAACATATCCACATAACACTATTGCAGATTTGTCAGAGAGTGATTTTTACGATGGAATGCATGGTGAGCTTTACAATGAAGATTCTAAAAAATGTCAGAGGTGTCATGGCAATAAAGATACCAAGATAAAGGTAAGTGCAAAGTGTATGGATTGTCATGATAGCATAGACATGGCCCCAGAGTCTCATAAGAGTACAGAATTCGTTTTTGGAGAACATAGCGCCAAATACAAGGAAAATGCAGCCAATTGTACTATTTGTCATGAGCCAAAAGCAGAGGGTGTGCCACCTCAGACGTGTAGTGCTTGTCATGACAAAATAGAGTAAGTATGTCACAACAATTTATTGATTTTATATTGCGTGGCCCTAGTATAATTCCTCATGGTCAAGAGTTATTGTGTCAGAAAGAGTAGTGAAGATCGATATTGATTGGAAAAAAATAGAGACATTTCTAGGTGGAACCAAGTTAGCAGTGAT
This sequence comes from Bdellovibrio sp., assembly GCA_020720455.1. Lineage (GTDB taxonomy): Bacteria > Bdellovibrionota > Bacteriovoracia > Bacteriovoracales > Bacteriovoracaceae > DYOQ01. The sequence continues at coordinate 12,957 of DYOQ01000039.1, read as the reverse complement.
CATTCTGGTTATCTATACTGCCCTAATGATTACTGGAACATTTGTTGAGAGTTTTTATGGGGCAGAGTTTGCCAATAAACTAATTTATAAGTCTATATTTTTCATATTTTTACAAGCGATTCTTTTAATAAGCGTAGCGATGTCTCTTATGAATCGTCTACCATATAAGCGTAACCTCACTGGTTTTTATATTGTTCACGTTGGGTTGATTCTTATTTTTATTGGTGGGTATCTCACTTATCATTCAGGTATTGATGGCCAAATTACGCTAGGGCCAAATTCTCCAAATCGAGTAGTACTACTTGATGATGATGTTTTATATTTGCGCTATGAAAGCGGAAAGGAGTCAATGATTGAGTTGCCAAGAACTGCGTTTGGCAAAGAGATGAATGAAAATCTTGATGGACTCAACGTTGGCACATATTTGCCTTTTAGTGCTGGTGCCATTGAGTGGGTAAAATTTCCATCTACACAAAAAGGTAATTTTAAAACGTATGAGTATACATTTGCTACAAGTAGCAAGAAGAGTGTTGCACTAATGACTCTTTATCCAGATGGTGCGGTAAATTTTATTCCAAGTTTGTCTATTGGCAATACGATGATAAAGCTTTTTCCAAATGAAATTAAAGGATGCATCCTTGATGATAAAATGGAGTTTGTTGTTTGGGATCGGTGGCGGAATAGGTGTGGGAACGTAGAAGAGTTTGGTGGCGTTATTGATAATACATCTCCTCAAATGCAACATCGACTTGTTAAGTTATCGCTTGATGGTTCCGTTTATAAATTTGTTCCGTCTTTTAGTACGATGCCTATCAATGAGAGATTTGGGCCAACCTATAATGCCCCAGTACAGCTAATTTCTAGAGAGATGTTAGAAAGTGGGCGAGTTATTGTTTTGTTTGGTGATCATGGTTATATCTACCGAGATGGTAAGTTTAATGAGTTTGAAACAATTAATAATGGTTTAAAAAAATTTCCAGAGCTGACTTTGAACATCACTCTCAATCGAGTAATTAGTGATAGCTATCCTGGAACAGGTGCCTCTTTTAGTTTTCCAGCGCAAAATGAAGATGGAAAGGTTAGTACAAATAAGGCAGTGAAGGTTACTGCAGGAAATGAAGTTTATTGGGTGAGAAGTGGTGATCCTGTCACGTTTTGGAAGGGTGGCGAACAAGCGACTTTGTTCCTAGGAAAAAAAACATATCAGTTACCGTACGAGCTTACTCTTGGTAAGTTTAAGATGGAGATGAGTCCAGGGACTCAGATGCCTGCTAGCTACGAGAGTTTTGTTAATCTTTTTGACGGAAATGGAAATAAAGTTCACCATATTTATATGAATAATCCTCTTAAAAAAGATGAGCTAACTTTTTATCAGTCGTCCTATTTTCCAATTGGAGATGGGCAGTTTGGTTCTGTTCTAAGTGTAAATATGGACCCAGGAAGAGCGCTTAAATATTTCGGCTCTTTACTTTTAGTTTTGGGTGCAATTTTTCATTACATTATTAGAATGAAAATGAAAGAGGTCGTTACGTGACTAGGTTTGCTGATCTGATAAATAAGTATGATGTTCCAGGACCTCGTTATACTAGTTATCCACCAGTACCGTTTTGGGAGTCTCCACCATCAGCTGAGGAGTGGTTTGCTCACATTGAAAAAAGTTTTCAAGATTCTAAAAAAAGAGAAGCAGATTTTTATATTCACATTCCGTTTTGCAAGAAGCTCTGTTTCTATTGCGGTTGCAATAGAAAAATTAGTGCTGATGTTAACGAGGGGAGTGAGTACACATCATATTTGTTAAAAGAGATTGATCTGTATACTAAAAATGTCAAAGAGTTTAAAACAAACTCAATTCACTTCGGGGGTGGTACTCCGACATTTCTTTTGCCAAGTGATTTAAAAACAATTGTTAATGCTATTTTCGATAAGATTCCTAAAGTGGAAGCGTTTTCTGGTTCATTTGAAGCTGATCCAAGAATAACTACAAGAGAACAGCTTGAAACTTTTTATAATTTGGGTTTTAGAAGGGTTTCGTTTGGTGTTCAAGATATGAATTTGAAAGTGCAACAGGTTATTGGAAGAGTGCAGCCATCTGAGATGGTTAGAACTCAAACAGATTGCGCAAGAAGTGTAGGGTTTACGTCAATTAATTTTGATTTGATCTTTGGACTGCCAGAGCAAGATTTGGAGTGTATTAAGCAGACTTTTGGTGAAGTCGGAAAATTGATGCCTGATACGATTGCATTTTATAGTTATGCTCATGTTCCTCATTTTGCAAAAAATCAAAAAGTATTAGATAAGTATGAGATTCCTACTGGAAACAAAAAACGTGATCTGTATGAAAAAGGTAGAGAGTTGTTAAATGCTTTAGGTTATATTGAGATAGGAATGGATCATTTTGTTTTGCCTACGTCTGAATTATATAAAGCATATAAGAATGAAAAGATGTCTCGAAATTTTATGGGATATACCATCCAAGATGCTCCAGTATTATTGTCTCTTGGGACAACCTCTATTTCTAATTCTGGATATAGTTTCATCCAAAATGTTAAAGAGATTGATGAGTATTATCTGGTTTTGAATAGTCAAAAGTTGCCAATATCAAAAGGCCATATTCAAAATGAGAATGATTTATTGGTCGGCAAAATAATTCATGACATAATGTGCATTGGGAAAAGCGAGCTTGGTAGCTTAAATAGTGATAAGATAAATGAGTTTGTACAAGATGGGTTAATTAAAGTTAATGGTAACTCCATTGAGGTTACGGAAGAGGGCAGGCCATTCCTTAGAAATATTTCGATGTTGTTTGATTATAGACTTGAAAAGTTAATTGAAAGCGGTCGGCCATTACCTTTTAGTAGAACGATTTAGAGAGTATTTAGAGGGTTTTATGAAGAGCGTAATTATAAATTTGAAGGCCACGTTAAAGCTATTTAGAGATGATAAAAAGCTACTTCTGTTGTCGATGGTTCCAGTCGTAATTGGGCTCCTGTGTTTTTTCGGGCTTGGAACATGGTTGTACACCTCGGTTCTCTCTTTTGGTGCTGAGTGGATTGAAAGTATGGTTGGAGATGGGAACTGGGGCGTTTTTCTACGCTACATAATTATCGGCCTACTTACAGCGATTATGTTTTTTGTAGTTAACTGGGGTTTTGTTATTTTTGTTTCAGTAGTCGCAGCTCCGTTTAACGAAGTACTTAGTGCTAGAACAGAGAATTTAGTAAGAGGGAAGGAACCGCTTCCTGTTATCAGTTCAATTAAGACAGCGTTTACTGGTATTGTTAAAACGTTAATTAATGAGTCAAAAAAAGTAACAGTAATTGTTTTGATGACGATTTTTGCGTTTGTCATAAGTATTTTTCCAGTGCTGGCCCCGATAAGCGTTGTTATTTACGCTACATTGCTGGCGGCGCAGTTTTTAGACTATAGTTGGTGCAGGCATAGTTTGAAATTTGGAAAATGTGTAAAAGATTTTAAAGGATCATTTGTTTCTTATTTGCTAGCTGGCGGAATGTTTCTTTTTTTGATGTCTGTCCCTATCGTTAATTTGTTTGCGTTACCTTTTGCTGTCGTGTTTTTCACACTGTCCTTTACTGAAAATAGAAAAAAAGATTCTCTCCTAGAGGGGTAAAGCGTGAAAAGGGTTTTAGTCCGGGCACCAAAAGGCAAAGAGCAAACGGTTTTAGTTTTTCCTCTTGTTCATCTTGTTCGAGATAATTTTGGTGAAGAGACTAAAATAGATATCGTTTGCGAAAGAGACGATGCAGAACTATATTCAATGTTAGATGTTGAGGCGAGTATTCACGTTATTCCAGAGAGTAAACAGACAATATCTGGAATTCACCACTACTGTTATAATAATTGTGATGTGTTTAATGTCGATCTTTTTTTGGATCTGACTGACACATTTAAAGGATCATTTTTAGGATTTTGTTTTAGAAGTAAAGAGAGGGTTGGATACAATAGAGGTCTTAAAAGTATTTTTATAAATAGAAAAAAAGAGGACGAGTTACTTAACTCTTTTTCTGATCGGTATATACATCTGTTTAAGGATTATAATAAAGTAGATTTGAATAGTTATGTTATAACCAAAAAAGGTAATGAAAATAATAATGTCATCTCGATGGAAATATCGCCATATATGTTAATTATCACCAATGGATTTTTCTTGAACTCTTTATGGAAAGGGTTTCTAGAAAAACTTAGTGGTATTAAGGTGATAGTCTGGGATCAGAATGAGAGTGAAGCCAGGCATCTGGAGCTGGTTTCAATGAGTCTTTTGCCTACGCTTGAAATTTCTGTCGACATAAGAGGATCTCTTACTGAGCTTGTAACTCTAGCTCTTTTTTCAAAAGTGGTAATTACTGATGTAGATTGGGCCGCTAATTTTCTCTCGTACAAGGGTAGCGAGGTTGTGCTACTTAAAAATAGTTCAGAGCAGTTTCAAACTACAAGGTACTATCCAAATATTCCTAAGACAGTTCTTTATAAAGAGTCTGTTATTGAACAGATGATTGCGGCAGATGTAAAATCTCCAGTTACCAATGAACAACAGCTTGTTGACTATATTTTCGCATCATATTTCTAAACTTATTTTAATCTTGCTATTGTTGCCTGTAATGATTCGACCTTCTCTCTTGCTTGTCGAAATTTTCCTTTTACTTCGTCTAGTACCTCTGGTGGAGCATTTTTGATAAAGTTTTCATTTGATAATTTATCTTCAAGTTTCTGAACATCTTTTTCAGTTTTCAAGAGGTCTTTGTTGAGTCTAGCTAACTGCTGATCAATGTTTACAACACCATCAAGGATTAAGAAAACTTCAGTATGGGTGGTAGCACTCATGATAGATTTCCTTGGCCTATCTTTTTGTTTGCTCTCAATGTGAAGTTCATTTGCTTTTGCCATTTCGCTAAGGCCTAGTGATTGATTTTTAAAATATTTTCTTAGGGTTTCGTCATCACAAAAAAGGGCGATAGAGGCCTTTTCTTTTGGTGGGATGTTAACGCTGCTTCGAAGATTTCTTATCGTTGAAACTACGTCAATAAACTTATTCATTTGCTCTTGGTCTTCTGTGTATATATATTTTTCATCGAACTCTGGGTACTCATAAGATATTAAGAGTGAATCACTTTTATCTTTTAATTTGTCCCAAATATCTTCAGTGATGTAAGGGATAAATGGATGAAGGAGCGCCATTGTTTTTTTAAATGTAAATTTTAAAACAGCGGCCCGCTCCTTTTTCTTAGCGATGTCTTCACCGTGAAGAATAGGTTTTGATAGTTCAATAAACCATGAGCAAAATTTGTCGTAGACGAATGAGTAAACTGCTGCGCAGGCATCATCAAATCTGTACTCATTAGTTGATTCATTCATGATCTTTGTTACGCTATTTAGTTCTGAGAGTACCCATCGTTCGTGATGATCTAATTTGTTATGAGTTACTTTGCCATCTGATTCATTTAAAAATGGACTGATAAATCTAAAAGCGTTCCAAATTTTGTTAACAAAATTTCGATAACCCTCAATTCTTTCTGGATCAAGATTTAAGCCTCTGTTGTATCCAGAGCCGGCCGCAAGAGTGAATCTTAAGGCGTCTGCACCATATTTTTGGATCATTTCAAGAGGGTCAATACCATTACCTAGAGACTTACTCATTTTTCTGCCATGCTTATCTCTGATTAATGCGTGATTATAAACATGCTTAAATGGAATATCTCCATAACTTTTTATACACATCATCATCATTCGTGCTACCCAGAAAAAGATGATGTCATAACCAGTTACAAGAGTTGAGGTTGGATAAAATCTATCAAACCCTTTCTCTTTCATTCTCTCTTTGCTTGGCCATCCAAGAGTGCTAAGTGGCCAAAGGCCAGAACTAAACCACGTATCTAAAACGTCTGGATCTTGGATTAGATTTGCTTTACTACACTTTGGACATTTCGATGGATGGTCATCTTCTGTAGCGAATGAATGCTTACAAGAGCTACAAGTGAATACTGGGATTCTGTGTCCCCACCATAACTGTCTTGAGATACACCAATTTTTTGGTTCACGTATCCAAGCAAAATATGTATTTTCCCAGCTCTTTGGATAAAATTTTGTCTGATCTTTTTCTACGGCAGCTACAGCAACTTTTGCCATCTCCTGAACATTTAAGAACCACTGCTTAGAGACTCTTGGTTCAATGATGATTCCTGAACGTTCGCCATGCCCAACTTGATGAGTGTGTGATTCTGTTTTAACCAGTAATCCCTGTTCTGTTAGTTTCTCAAGGATTTTTTTTCTAGCATCTTGACAGCTTAGTCCTTGATAGTCGGGATGTGTGTTATTAAGAGTACAATCTTCATTTAAAATGTTAACTATTTTTAGATTATGTCTTTTACCAATTTCAAAATCGTTAAAATCGTGCCCAGGAGTAACTTTTAGACAGCCGGTTCCTTTTTCTATGTCAACATGAGTGTCACCAATGATCGGCACTTCACGATCTATGATTGGAACAATTGCTTTTTTACCAATTAAATGTTTAAACCGATCATCGTTAGGATTAACTGCAACAGCAGTATCTCCTAGCATGGTTTCAGGTCTCGTCGTCGCTATTTCAAGTTGCTCAGCGCTGCCAACTACTTTATACAGAATATGATAAAACGCTCCTACAACTTCTTTATGCTCCACTTCGGCGTCACTGATTGCTGAGCGGAGCTCTGGGTCCCAGTTGACGATGTAATCTGCTTGGTAGATGAGTCCTTCGTTATAGTAATCAACGAACGCTTTCTTAACTGCATCGTTAGCGTTTTTATCCATAGTAAAGAGTGCATAGTTCCAGTCAGCGCTAGCACCTATTGCTCGTTGCTGATTTGCAATGATCCCACCATACTCATCTTTCCACTCCCAGATTTTTTTTAAAAACTCTTCACGAGTAAAATCGTGTCTTGTTTTTTTCTCTTTATCATAGACCATTTTTTCAACTACTGATTGAGTTGCAATTCCTGCATGGTCCATTCCTGGAAGCCACAATGTTTCGTATCCTTTCATTCTTTTAAATCTAGTTAGAATATCTTGAGTAGTGGCATCAAGGGCGTGTCCAGCATGGAGCCTTCCGGTTACGTTTGGCGGTGGCATGATTATACAGTAAGTTTCTCCACGCTTTCCCTGTCGAGGTTTAAACGCTCCACTTTTCTCCCAAATGTCATACCACTTGTTTTGAGAATCCTCTGGTGAGAATGTTTTAGGAAGTTCATTGAGTTCTGTATCAGTTGTCATTATTACCTCAGTTCTTGTTGGTCGCTATTTTAAAATTCTAACTAGTTCAGCAATATTTAATGTAGAGATATTGTGCTGTTCTTTCGTAGACATATTTTTAATCTGGATAGTGTTACTTGCCATTTCATCTGTTCCAATCATGGTTACAAACCGCGCGCCTTTTTTTTCTGCAACGGAGAATAGTTTTTTAACCTTAATAGGTTCGAGGTTGACGACGCAGTTTATCTTTTCAGCTCGAAGTTTTGTAGCAAAATTTAGAGCAAATTTAAGGCCATCGTCTGTTTGAAAAGTTATGTAAACTTCGGTTTCTGGTGAGCTAAAGTCTGGCATGAGATTGTGCGTGACCAAAAAATCTGTAAGTGTAACATCTCCAAGTCCAAATCCAACGCCTGGTAGTGGATCTTCACCAAAAATTTTTAAAAGGTTTGCATAACTACCGCCACCACAAATTGCTCTAGCATTTTCAGGGTGTTTGTCAAAAATTTCAAAAACGATTCCAGTATAATAGTCCAATCCTCTTACTATTGATGGATCGTATTTAATAAATTTATCTATCTCTAAGTGCTTAGCATGATCGGCAAATGACGTAATGTTTTTTACGGCATCTATTTCACCGATAGCGTTTAAAAGTGTGATTATTTTTTCAAAGCTGTCACAGCCGTAGTAGTTCCAAAATAGCTCTTCTTGTCTAGCGTCTAAAGTAAGCTCTGTGACCATTTTTTTAAAGCTTAAGGACTCAACCTTTTTTGATTTATCTAAAACTTTATAGAGTCGATGAGATTTTTCACTCTCTAAATTCATCTGTTTTGTAAAAATTGCATCAACTATTCCTCGATCATTTAACAATATTTCAAAATCGTTTTCAGTCGCCCCAAAATTTTTCATTAGTGTTATTGCAAGTTGAACTATCTCAATTTCACCAGTGGAACTGGGAGCTCCAAATATATCGCAGTTAAATTGCCAATGCTCTCTAAGTCGTCCTTTTTGTGGTTTCTCATATCTCATTAAGTTTGGAATTGAGTACCATCTCAGAGGTTTTGACTGTTCCTTGTGAATCCTTGATACCATTCTAGCAAGCGTTGGAGTCATCTCTGGTCTAATGGCAACAAAACGTTCACCTCTGTCATAGAAAGAGTATATTTGCTCATTAATCAATTCTTCACCGCTCTTTGCTTTGTATAGATCGACCTCTTCAAGGAGTGGCCCATCGTATGCTTCATATCCGTAAAGATGAGCTGTCTCACGCATTTTAGAAAAAATATAATCATGAACACGTTTCTCTGGTGGGAAAAAATCCCTTGTCCCTTTGTACGGTTGATTTGAAAGTTTCATATAAAAAGAACTCCGATGCTTAGCGGTGCATTAAGTAGTTAATCGCCTTAGCTAAATTTGACATAATATTACAACAAGAAGAGCATGTATAAAACCAAAAGCTACAATTAATAAGGGAAAAGTTATAAAATTTAGTGGGCAATCAGAAAATGAATCAATCGAATTATTAAATAGAGTAGCTCTAAATTGGGGAGGATTTCCTACGATTTTAACCGTTGCTAAAAGTTTGTGCTATCTTGTTGGTGGCGATGTAGCGTTGAGTGAAGTTGACAAACACTATGTTGAAAAAATAGGGAAGTATAGGCACTACGTTTTTTTTGTCATTGATGGACTTGGTTACAATCTAGTATCTAGCTTTCCTAAGAACGGAATGTTATCAAAAATTGCTCCAGAAAAAATTTATTCTATTTTTCCCTCTACAACGACCGCGGTGCTAACTTCTTTAGCAACCCTGAAATGGCCGGCCGAGCATGGGCTATTAGAGTGGTGGACATATTTTGAAAATTTAGGAATTGCAGGAACAGTATTGCCTTACAAGGAGAGAGAGACTGAAGCTGATATGCATAATTGGCAGCCATATCCAGAGTTAATTATTCCAACTAGTGGTTGGCCCAAAGAATCAGAATATTCAAGATTCACTTTTTTGCCTAAAGATTTGACTGATTCACCTTGTACGAGAATTTTTTATGGTGAAGATAAGAGTATTATTAAATATGAGTCGTTTGCAGATGGAATAGATAAGTTAATTAATTTGATGAAAAATTCTAAAGAAAAAAGTTATTCATATTTTTATTATCCATGCGTAGATACATCTCTGCATACGCATGGAACAACAGGTGCAGAGGTCATTGATTATCTAAGAACAATTGATTGGGGAATTAAGAAATTTAGAGAGTCAGTCTCAGTTGATGAATGCAGAGTTGTTATGTCAGCAGATCATGGCCAAGTTAATGTTAGTGAATCAGAAGTGATAGTTCTAGAAGATGGTAACCAGATGTTAGACATGCTAGAGATACCTCCTACTGGGGGGTCTCGCGTGATTATGTTTCATGTTAAGGATGGTATGTCTTCAAAATTTGAAAAATATTTCAATGAAAAGTTTGGAGAGTCGTTTATTCTGTATACTCAGGATGAATTTATAAAGCAAGGTTACCTTGGCGTAGCGACACCATCACAAAATGCCATCGACCACTTAGGTGATTTTGTAGCAATACCGACAGGCCCATCTGCCATGTTTTATCATCCAGCAAGTCAAGAGCTTCATATCAAGAAAGGTTTTCATGGCGGCCCATCCATAGACGAAATGGAAATCCCGCTATATATTTTATAGAAATTTTTTAGGGGTAAGTTGTGAGAGGAGTTTTTGTAAATAGTGGTCTAGATTTAGTTGTAGAGACTCATGGAGAGAGTTGGGCACAAGGGGACAAAATTAGTGGCGTTGCTACTATCAATAAAAGTTCAGGAACGCCAAAGATTATTCTTGGATATGGAATTATAAAAAAAGTTAGAGCAAAGGAACGGTCTGGTTGGGCAGTGATTTCTAGCGTCGACTGTCATGAAAAAGGTGATCATAAATGGTCATTTGATTTATCAGAAGATTGTATGATTACGGATAAGAGCGGAAGCCTGTTTCTTCTTTGTGGAGAAGGAGACGCTATCGAAAATTATGGATTGTTGCAGTTGACGGTTAATCCGCATAAGGTGATATCAGAGTATCTGAATGTGTTTGAGACTTTTTTGAAGTTTAAGGTGAAGCAAATTAAAGGTGAGAAAGATCATATTAAAGTAAAAATTGATCCACCAATATCTAATGATTATAAATCAATTGAAGCTTTAGATCTGAAAATTAGATTTTCAAGTGGAGTTTTAAAAATTACATATAGTTTTAAAGTTAAAAAATTAGTTACAAACACAAGTGGAGATATGGCCGTCATCAATGACAAGAAAGATTTTGAACAAGAACTGACAGCTAAAGAGTACCACTGCTACGGTGGTTCACCTAACTTTGAAACTATTCAAGCAAAGATCAAAGAGGTTATTGAGCAGGCCAATCCGAAGTTTTTCCTACAGAAGTAAAGCTAAAGCTAAAGTTTAGATCGAAGACAGACGGGTGGTTTTACTCAAAGTTGAGTAAAATGTTGATATTTTACTCAACTTTGAGTAAAATATATAATTATTATTTAAAGTTGAGTAAAAAAGGATTTTGAGGTGAAAAAAGAAAAAAACCCATTTGTTGATGATTCAATAGTCGAGGGCAATGACTACTGTCCACGTGATGAGCTGGAAAAAAAAATCCAAACAAAGCTAGATAATGGCCATAATCTAGCACTTATTGGAGATAGAAGAATTGGAAAAACGTCAACGGCCCATCATGTGATTGATCATATGAAACAAGTCCATAAGGTTGATGTTGATTTTTATCACGTGCTAGAGGCGTCTGATATTGCGGAAGCTATAATATATGGTTGTAAGAAAGTTTTGGATAAAATATGGGACTCAAAAAAAGTGCTTGATTTTGCCAGTCACTTGAAACCTCAAATGGAGATTACTTCAGATGGGCTCACGTTTTGTGTTGGCGTCCAGGGAGATGAATATAAAAAAACCCTCAACGTTGCGTTTGAGTTTCTGGAAGAAACAATTAGTAGAACGAGAGGGAGTATTGTTGTTTTGTTTGATGAGTTTCAGGCAATTAAAGAGATAAAAAATGGTGATGCCATTTTAAAATATATGAGAGGGAAAATTCAGAAAATATCGAGAATTTCTTTTATGTATGTAGGGAGTATTAGACATGAAATGGATCACATTTTCAGAAACCAAAGCTCTCCTTTTTATAAACAAGCTGAAATCATTTACTTTGAACATATAGAGAAAAATGCTTTCTATGATTTTATTTTTGAGAGATTTCAACAAAAAAAAATAACCATTGAAAGAACCGTGTATGATTACCTCTATAATATGTGTTACGGGATTACGGGAGATCTTCAAACTTTTTGTCGAGTTGCATTTGATACTCTTAGTCGTGGCATGGTTCTAGATTTTGAAGCATTTTTTTTCGTTATAGATATCATTTATAAAAATGAACAAAAATATTTTATAAGTGTTTTGGAGGGAAGGGAATTAACCAAAATACAAAAGAGTTTACTTGTTAATCTTACAGCTTCAGATGGACATGAGAGCATACAGTTTTTTGGTAAAGAGTTCCAAAAAGAGATTGGAGTTAAAAGTCCTGGGGCCGTTACAAATGCGTTAAATGCTTTGGCAAAAAAAGAGTATATTTATAAGACAGATGATGTTTATCGTTTTACAAATCCTTTTTTTAAAGAGTGGATACTTGATTATAGGTATTTTATTAAAACAAACCCTAAGCTATTAAGTGGAAATTCTCAATTTTTTGGCACTCGCATTGAGTTTGGATATAGAGAAAGGCTAAAAGGGGCAATATCAAAAAAATAAAATTGTCGTTATTGGTGCAATAAAAGTAAGAAAAGATTCTTTTCCGCAAGAGGCCTCTGAAAGACGGATGAATATTTAAAGTCATATATGGAGTAAAAAAAGTGAAAGAATTGCTAGAAAATGTTAAATAATCTCAAAAAATTGCAACTGTCGAAATGCCTCATTGACCCTATTCCTCGGAGAATGAATTTTTTTAGCAAGCTCGTAAAGCGATTTAAAGCTCTTTTTTTGAGTAAAGGCTAAAATATCTGCGATTACCTGATTTCGCCCTTCTGCTCGATATCTGATTTCGGGAACAGTTTTAATAATAAAGACGTTGTTTTTTAAATATTTTTTAAAATTTTTTTGAAAATTAATTATTATTTTAATTTTTCGGCCAATCAAAATGGACCAATTATGCTTTACATAATTATTTGCAAGCAAAAACTGAACGATCAAATCTAACGATTCATTATTGTATTTTGTTTGCGTACTTAATCTTCTAATTTTAGAAGGTGATAATAGAATGGCATATCTCGCACACCAGTTTAAGATTGCTTGCTTTATCCTATTGTCGCTATCGAAGTAGAGCGTTGCTTCAAGAAAAAACTCTTCTAAATCCACAAAATCTTCTGTTGGAGTAGATATACCAAGCGCCGCTCCCAGATAATTAAATTTTTTAATAAAATTATCCAAGCAAAAACTCCTTGAGTTTTATGTGAATTATGTTGACGTCATGAATGAAATCTTTTTTGAATCTAATTTGTTCCGGTGCATGAAATTCTAATAAAAAATCAATACCACCATCAAATTCATATTAAGCTCTAAAAGAAGAATATTTAAGTCATTCATAGTTATATTATATAACTAAATTGCGTGTTGTGCAATAATGATTTTAAGGACATTTACTTCTACTGTTTTTTGACAAAAAAA
>DYOQ01000038.1:18897-29418 GCA_020720455.1 Bdellovibrio sp. | reverse complement strand
CAAGGATTTTGGTTCCAACGGGAACAGAAAGGATTTATCAGAGACACCTTTGACTGATGGCCAAAAACTTTTTGTGAGATTGAGCAAATATGAACAGTCTATTTTAATGTTTGCTCGCATTAAAGAAGTTGGCTTTACCAATAATCGAGCAGAGAGAGAGAGATTCGCTGTAGTAAAACTAAGCAAAAAGTTTCTGGATATTTTCGGACAGTACAAAAGGCAGAAGCATATGTGCGGATTACAAGTTTTATAAAGCCTATGAGATATCAGGGATATTCCGCATTTCAAGCGATTGGTTTTGTGTTGTCAGGAAATGACGTTAGTAATGTGTGAGTAGTTACTCTAAGTGTACTCTAAGTTATCATTTTTAATTAGAACGCCTTAGAATATTGTCGTTCTAATTGCAAGAAATTATCACTCCTCCTTATCAATTAAGTTTGTTTTAATCCTATAATTACAGTTTGTTATCGCCTAAAAAAGCAACAGATAAATCATCGATAAAATTTCTAAACAGACTCATGTTAACATTAATCAGGAACTATTTTTTTATTACGATTATGTATTTGTGTAAATGAGGGCGAAGGAAAAACAAAGAGACTAAAAAAATGAAAAGATTTGAACGAAAAAATTTATTACTTACTCTGATTATTACATGGTTATTCTTGTTATCTCTGATGATATTAGTTGTTGGATGTAATGAAGAAAAGAAACTAACAAAACTAGAACCTATAATTAAACATGATTACTCAGTCACTCAAGCAGCATTAGATTTTTGCACTAGAGAATCTCATGACCTTAAAACAAAACTTAAATTTGTGTTCGTTATCGATAAATCTGGTAGTAATCAACCGTATCAAGATGAATTTCTAGTAGATCATGCAGGGACAGATCCACTTGGTACTAGAAGATATGACCCAATTATTAATTTTTTACAAGATCCTGCCGTAACTAATATTTCAGACACTAACATCTACTTCTCCTTGATAAATTTTTCTACTGATGTTTCTGCCGTTGATTTTGATCCTGCACACACTACCAATTATTTTACAAATGATAGGGCCATCTTTGAGCAAGTGGTTCGTTACGAAAAGGCCGGCGGGCACTATCCCGACACTCTTGGTGCTGGAGTCCCTAATGATGCAGGCTGGACCAACTACAATAAAGCCTTTGGAGGTACAAGCGGAGTAAAAAATGTAATATATAACGACATACTTAGAGAAAAATTACTAAATGGTGAGAACATTGTCCCATCTTATTATATCGTCTTCTTTATTACCGATGGAGCACCAATCACTGGACAAGATATAAATGCTGACTGGATTTATCAAAGTGACACTGACGTTTATAGTGGTATAGATGGCATTCGGTCTCTAATGAGTGATCATTCTGAATGGGTGGACAATATCGAAATTAATACTGGATACTATTTTGATACTGAGGACTTGATTGCCTCAAACCTCCTAAACATGATGTCGATTAGAGGAAGTGGAAGCTTTTCTAAATTTACTAGCGCTATTGATTTCAGTGATTATCGACAACCAGATAGAAATGTCAAAATAGGCTTACGTGATATTTTTGTGCTCAACATGAGTGCTTTATGGGTTGATGGAAAACTAGTAGCAGACACAGATGGAGACGGACTTTCTGATACGCTAGAAATGAGATTGAGGTCAAATATAAATATCAAAGATAGCGATGGTAATAATGTCTCTGATGCTGTTGAATATCAATACTCTGGTTCACCTTGCGGCAACATAACGTGCTTAGCTGCTGGCAAAAGATCTTACAATAATCCTTCCCAGTGTGGTTCGATTACAGACAGAGCAAAGGATAAAGATGATGATGGATTAACAGATTGTGAAGAACAATTAATCGGAACAGAGCCAGATAGTTTTGACTCTAATAACGATTATATACCAGACGATATTGCGTTTAGAAATAAATTAGCGGCAGCACAGGGAAGTATTAGCGAATCCTTAGAAAACATGGATCTTGACTCCCTAACTAACTACGATGAAATAAAATACAATACTCCATACAATTTTCATAATGATGACATCATTAATTTAAAAACATTAGAGTACCGATTGAAAACGGTGAGCGATTCATCATTAAAAACATGCTATCACTTGGATATCGGCAATTTTGCGGAAGTTACAAATACTAGTTTAATGAGAATATATATCATGGAAGAAACTTTATTAAGTTACAATAAAAAATTTTTGAGAACAGCAGAAAAAGCAGTACCACAAGGAGCCACAGTACACTTTACCAGTGCTGATTTTGTGGAATAAAATGCGCTACTTTACTTAGGAGGTAAAGATGAATAAGTCAATATTACTAACGGCATTTTTTATGATTGGCGGACTAGGCTGTAATTCCGTAAAAGAAGGAAGCAAAAAAACAATGGGGGCAGATCCAACATACTACCGCGGTGGGAGCTTGGCAGTGGACAACGCTCCTGTTTTAAAAATGGTAATGAAGCAAACTGGACAAGATGATGTTGTTGTTGCTACATATGCCTCGGATGATAGAAATGATACAGTATTTGACACGGGCAAAGATATAAACATTGATTTCTCAGAATCCACTGATGAAAGCGCTTCTGTCAACTATCATGTAGCGTTCACACCATTAACAGGTGGTGCCGCTTTACCAACACTATCTGGTGTAAGCAGTGGCCACGCAATAATTTCTGGAACAAGAATAAATGAACCTGGATTATACCAAGCACGGGTAGTTTTGTCAGATGCTGCTGGAAATGAGCGAAGTAAAAATATTTTCTTAGGTGTTCGCTGCGAAGATAACGAGAACACATTTGGAATTAATACTGCGATGGTTTCCATTACTCCAGATGCAGAGTTAGGTTATTTTAATTTTAATGCTGCCAATGCTGAAGCTTGGTTAGATGCAGGCCATACAGATCGTGGATTTTTATATATGTGGGACTTTAATGGAGATGGCCGCTATGATACAGGCTGGACCGATCAATCCAATCTTCTAGCATACTCTACTTACTCGGGAACAAGAAAAGTTGGAATTCAAATGAAAGATCGTTACTGTCAAAATGTAACATCTGCTCAAATAAATTTCACAGCACCATCCCCTCTGGCCGATGGTAACACAGCAACGGAAGATGCTCCGTTGCCAGCTTACTATTTACTACAAGGAATTGTTTCTAATGCGACTCATGCAGATCAAGATATTTTTGGAACTTTTGAGGCACTACAAGTACGCGCTACAACTGTTGAAACATTGGTATCTAGGGATGTAGAGGTCCATAAAGTTCAGTGTCATTATAGCGTTAATGCTACAGGGACTGCGACACTAACTGTCGATGGACTTTACGCGTACGTTGGAGATGAGACCAACGCACTACAGACAGATGATTATAGAATTATCAAGGATGCTAAGCATGGGATGGTGGTTAATGTCCAAGGAATTATCGATGGACTTGAGGCTTCGCCTTCTCTCTTAGAGCTTTCGGCATTGATTGGTGATTTGCGCTCATCAAGTTCCGTAACTGGTATTGATGTTAGCGATGCTTATGTATCATCAGTGACTTTCACCTCTGACTTTTTCTTGGATGAAAAAGCAACCCAGCGTCCAGCAATATCTGGATGTACCTTAACAGGACTGGCCATAGAGGGATCTTATGGAACAGGAACATGCGGTGCAAGTGGTACATCTGCGTGGAGTAATCTATACAGAAGAGCACATGGATCTTTTAATTGTCTAGGTGGAGAGACAACAATTAACCAAGGGGAATTTTTCTGTGAAGTTAATGTTAGGGGCGATTGCCCAGTAGGTGGTGGCGGGGGTGGTGGTGGTACTTCACCTAACGCAATTTAATAAATTAAAGTAAAAGGATTTTAACTAAGGTCCGATAAGCTGGATGTATTATAGAAGGTGTGGGGAATCATGATGAAAACGCTCAGAATATTAATTAATATATTGATAGTCGTTATCACGATTCCTCTCATTAACTCTTGTAGCGAGAAAAAATTAGAAGAGTTAAGCAAAGAAAAAAGAAACTTTAGAAAGGCGATAACTCTTGTTATTCAGAACTACTGCTTAGAGGCTTCAAAGCAACGAG
The DNA here is from genome assembly GCA_020720455.1 of Bdellovibrio sp. GTDB lineage: Bacteria > Bdellovibrionota > Bacteriovoracia > Bacteriovoracales > Bacteriovoracaceae > DYOQ01. The sequence goes on along the minus strand of DYOQ01000038.1, from coordinate 25,322 downwards.
AAAATATCTTCTTGATCAATATGAATTACGAAATTGGAGAAGGAGGGGCAATTCTTACTGATTTTGATACTGATGGTATACCAGACAAAAACGATACAACCGCCGCTGTTTATATAGATTACGATACTAGTGATACCAATGGTGATGGATATTCTGACTTAATAATTTTTCTTTCTGGTTTAACTCGTGAGCAGCAAGACCATCTGTTTCCATGTGAAGATAAGTTGCAAGACACTGACCTTGACGGACTAACTGACTGCGAAGAAAGAATAACCAGAACTGACGCTTTAGACTTTGATAGTGATGATGATGGCGTCCCAGACTATTTAGAGGTAAGAAACAGAATGGAACCTAGAACGAGCGGCGACCATGATGCAAAACTAGACTTAGATATGGATGGCATAACCAATATTGAGGAAATCAAACTTAATACTCCCACAATGGAATCAAACACCATCTCCATCAAGGAGCTAGAAGTTAATTATAAAACTTCTAGACTATTGGCCCGCACAGATCTCGAGTGCTATGATTACACCATCAGTAATATTTCTATATTGTCGATTCCTGGTTTTGTTGATGCCAATCAATTTAGACTATACCTTATTGAGAAGCAATCAAACAATACATCAATACGAGATTTAAATGTATTCTCTTTTGCGGTATCAAGCGAAATACAAGATGAGTCAACTATTATAGTTGACTACTCACTACTTGGTTCAACTACATATTTTGAAGGTACAGGAAAGGAATAATAATGAAGATTACCATCTTAAATTCAGTACTATTTGTTCTTGTTATAATCAGCAGTGGTTGTGTTGATAAAAAATTGAAAAACCTTGATGAATTTGTAAGATTATACCAAGTAAACGCAAATATAAATGTTTGCTCCATTGAACCAGAGATGAGTAAATCATTTCTTAAATTTATATTTGTTATTGATAAATCTACGAGCAATCAAACTAGTTCACCCGATGGTACAGACCCATTCGGAAACAGAAGATACCGATCTATTCTTAACTTCTTAGATTTTTCCGACAGCGCCAGCGACGATATGACCGAATATGGATATATTAATTTTTCTACTGATGCTCACCCATACGATTACATAGATCAAGATGCTAATAGAGACGACGATGGAGATGGAAATGGCGTGGATCAATTTTTTGCCGACAAAGATGCGTTTCGAACCAGAATAGAAACCGAGAGAACATGTGCCGACAGCAACGTTGTGGCCATTGGAACTTGTCCTTTTAATAAAGCTCTTTTGCCTAGTTCAAATGACAGTGGCTGGACGAACTATGCAGATGCTCTAACCAAAGTTAAAGAGAGAATCACATCAGACATTAATACCTCTAAAAACAAAATGATTGATGAAACAATTACGACTCATTATGTAGTTATTTTCATTAGCGATGGATTTCCCGAAACTGCATTAACTCAAAATGAAACAGAAGCAGAAAAGACATCAAGGATTCAAAACTATTTATTACAAGTAGGGGAAATTAAGGCTCTGGCTGAAGATATTCGGTATAAGGAATATGCAGAAAGTATAACATTTCACACCGGCTACTATTATGGTTCCTATCTTGGTGGAGGATCTATCGACATTGAGGCACAAAACATCATGAGTGATATGGCCAATACAGGCGGTGGTCAAGGATATCAATTTGGCAGTGGCCGCCTACTTGATTTTAACCAGTTTGCTATTCCTCAACGATATGTCAAACACTCCATCAAAGATATTTTTGTTATTAACACCAACGTTCGCTGGGATACAGACAAAAGCGTTGTTTCCCTTGATGCAGACGCTGATGGCATTATTGATAGACTAGAAACAATTTTAGGCTCTGATCCTAATGATCCAGATACAGACAAAAACGGAATTAGAGATGGAATTGAATACCATATAAACGGCAGCCCTTGTGCCAGTAGTACTTGTGATCCAACAGTAGCTCACCCATATCGTAGTTGTAATGCCTTTATTCGTCCAGGATGGATACAAGGGCAGTCTAATAAATTTATGGATCAAGATAACGATCGTCTAAACGATTGTGAAGAGCACGCTGTGCTAGATAGTAAATATGATAATTTTGACTCAAATGAGGATTGGGTTCCTGATGAATTGGCATACAGTTTTGGTGGTATCTCATATATACAAAACATAGGAGATAGTGGGAAGTTGCTCGATTCAGATTTTGACGGGATGAATAATTATACTGAACTAAAAATGAATACACCTTGGAATATTAATAACAATTATATCTTAGATCTAGAGTTTTCTACTTACGTCCTTAAAATGACAACTGATACCTCGAAAAAAACTTGTTTCAATTTGAACGTTGATAAGATCCCATTTGTTTCTACTAGATCAGATGGAGGGCATGGCCAAAATTTAATCAGAGTATACGTAGTAGAAAAAACTGGCATCATCGATGATCGTCGTTATTTACGAATTGCTGAAAAATGGACCAATAGTGGTGAAACTATTAACTTTAACCCAGAAGATTTTAAGTAAACAACTAAAAGAGCAGTGAGAACTCTATAGCATAGACAATAGTTGCCTTTAGGGGTTCTTTGTCTGTTTCTTTTCTAACCTCTGTACCATTTATATCATAAACAATATACTCCCAATCATCGGAAGTTTTCTCAATAGAATATGCCTGCTTGTATACTAGTTGATTAATTTTGAAATAATATTTTTCTTTATATTTAAACGTTTCGCTAGCAGACACACCAAATATTGCCCCATGAGTTGTGAACGTTTCTTTTGGTGTAGCATAGTTTGACTTAAATAACCTTGACTCTAGGTTGGCAAAACGAACAAATTCAAGACCAAGCATTGGCCCAACCGATATTACGCTGTATATTTTATATTTAGGAATAGTTCTCATAATAAAGTGGTTACTTTCAGCATTTGAGTTCTGAGTAATAGTTTTTCCCATAGACGTACTAATAATTTCAATATCTAATTTGTCATTAACATAATGCACCTGAAAAAGATTAAAGCTATACATGATCTTGCTATTCATCAAAGCGACGGGAGCAACCCCTAGCCCAAGATAAAGATTAGACTTTGGTTCAACAAAGTTAAACTTCTCTAAATGAGGAAACTCCTCTAGTAAAGTAGCTCGTGCTGAAAAATTAACCAGCAAAAATAACGTCAAGATAAGAGTTGACACTAACGTCATCATAAACTCACTTCTAACTGTTTTAACTGTTTTTGACAGCTATTTTTAATTTCTGGAAAATTATTTCCTTTACTTAAAAAATATTGCGCTTCATTTAGATGACCTAATTGTAAAACCGAGCAACCTATTATGGTAGAAAAATCGCTACCCGCACCAGGAATACCCATACCAATACGGCCAGTAGCTGCTGCAAGAGCATAAAGCTTAGCATCGAAGTAACTTTTAGCAAGATTAAGAGTTGAACTATAATCACCTTTTTCTGCAGCAAAGATTGACTTCATCTCTGGTAAATATTTCTGATCATTAGTTGATGTGATGGTCGGCATAGGCTGAGTTTGTGACCAAAAAATTCCTTTACTTAAGCTTGGAGACTTTCCCTGTACACAATAGCGGTTAGCTGGCGTTATTATCTCAAGATTACGCATAGTTTTTTTACAAGAATTACGAGCATCCATAGCATTTTTAAAACTGCCATCAGCATTTGCCAATAGCATAGTTTTAATACTAGGATTTTTCATCGCTACTATTTGCAAAAATTTGCCAAATGACTGGTATAGATCAGCTGTTTTCATTGCAACTAAAATATTCAATTGGGCATCATCCGATTGCCCAACTTGGGAATACTGCTGCAAGATATCCTGCAAAGGTGTTGCCTGTTTTTGTACACTCTCAATAGTTTTTGGAGCTTGCACTAACTTTTCTTGAAAACCAAGACTAAGTTGATCAAGCTTTGTTAATTGGTTCCACTTACAAACAGGTGACATAGATGAATGACACTTGCCGATACTGCTTGCCAACAGTGACTTTAAACCTTTTGACAACCTATTTTGAGCTTTAAAGAGTCCAACAGAAACTTCGTTGGTTATACCAATTTTTCTAATAATGTTATCTAAACCTGAAGGGAGTACGATTGGAGATTCTAGTAAATCTGCGACCTGCTCAACCAAACGACGTTTAACATCAGAAGAGAGTGAAGTAAAAAATGGAACATTTGCTACTTCAATAATCGTACGCCAATCCTTAAGTGTGATGGCCAACCCCACAAGTTGATTATACGCTAACTGCCTAGTATCAACCTTAAAAGTTTTGTCGCTGTAAATAGTACGAAGTGACTTATAAGCATCATGAAACCTAGTGATTCGCACTTGCTCTTGAATGGCCGAGAAAAGTATATCTGCCTTCTTAGATGAATTTTTCTCTTTGCTTGCCAAAATCTGTGCAGTCTGAAGAAATGTATCTAGATCTTTTTCACGCTTACTCTTCGAAAGGGCATTCTGAAGTGCTATATTCATCATCCCTGCATCCTTTTGCAACAGAGCAGTTTCAAGATAACTTTTACCTTGAGAGAAGGTGTCAAATGATCCAGAGGCCTCCACCTGTGACTGCAATTTTTTCAGACGGGCCTGTTCTCGAATCTGATTAACTTTGGCGATAAAATTTTTATTGCTTATTCCAGTCGCGAGAATTTTTCCAGACCACTCCACCAACCCATCAAAATCGCTCTTAGTGTTAAAATAATCAAGAATCATATCCCCAGCACTTGTGGCATATTTCGTTCCATGAAAACGACTCATAAACTTTAGCAAATCTCCAAGGGCACGATCATAAAAACCCTGCTCATAGACACTTTTCGCAAGAATGAAATTTAACTTAGGATCATTTTTTAACTTAGTATCCATACTCATATAGATATTGAGTGACTTGATCAGCAGCCCTTTAATTCTCAATAGCTCATAGAAAGAAAAGTCTGAGGTCTGCTGAAAACACAGCAAAGCATTCTCGATCAAGTTTCGCTTATCTGACGGTCTACCAAACTCACCTAAATAAGTGCGGAGGTAGTAGTCACCACTGTGCAGATAATCTTTCATGTTATAATAAACATCGCCCATATTCATGGCGATTTTTACTGCATTGGGAGATTTATTAAAATAAGCAAGATAGAGTTGATAATAATCGATTGCTTTTTGAGCATAGTATTTCATCTTATCATCTTGGAGATTATAAACCTCTATATTAGATTTTCCACCAACAATATCGTTGACAATAGTACTCTTTAGTGGTTTTACTTTTGATTCTGTTGCAGATGACTTGTGTGTTTTTATATAGAGGTGGGCCCTTGTCCCCAAGTCTCTAATCTGTTTTTCAAAAAAAGAGTAAGACTGATCTTTAAAATTTTTTGGCACATTGTAAAAATTGATCCACCGATTATAAACTGTAAGTAAGTAACGAATCTCTTCAACTGGAAGATCAACTCTATCTTTTATCGGAATCATTATTAAAACTTCTTGATATATATTAATAACTTTCTCAGGAAGAATGGTGCGTTCACTCAATGTTCTAAGTAGCTCAATAGCTGAGTCAAAGCGTTTCAAATGGATATAACGAAACGCTAACTTCTCAATCACTTCCTGAAAAAGATTTTCAGTCGGTGCAATTTTTGAATAATACTCTATCGGCTTTGCATCTTTAACATTGATTTCAGTGTATGCACGAATAGAGTCTATCAATGCTTCTCGCTTAAGACTAGACTTAACACTTTTTTGTTTTAAAGATACCTCAAAAGGGCTATCTGAATCTTTTAATTGTACATCTGTAATAACTTGCTCAAAAAACTCAAGTGCATTTTTAAATTTGCTATTCGTAATATAGATTAGCCCTACTCGATAACGGGCCACATTTCTTTCATAGATATAAGTAGAGTTTACTAACGGAAAAAGCGTATTCAATGCTGTATCATACTCTTGACGATCAAAAAAATGCTGTCCCATAAGTAACTGGGCGCGAATGGACTCCTCCTTTCCAGGATATTTTGCAATCAACTCCCTTGCATATTGCATGAACGATGGAATCTCATCAATGGATTGCAACGTCAGCGCTAGTGCATAAAGTGTCTCTGCTTTTTTATCAAAGTTTGGAAATTCATCAATGATTTTTTTATAAACTTCAATTGCCTCTTGCTTGGTAATGACAACTTGATTAAATTTCTTATTGGCCGTAACAGTTGTAGTATCAGAAGATCCCTCGTTTTCTTTGTGAATATAATATTCCACATTTGCCTTCTGAGATAGCAACCCTCCAAGTTGATAATACAAATTAGGCAAGAAAGGAGCATTCTGATTTTCAGTGATCTGTTCACGTAGAATTTTAATAGACTTTCCTACCCTCTTATACATTTCAGAAAGATTGAGCTTAAACTCTTTCTCTGGGTCAATGGGTTGGTTTATGGTCTTAGCAGGC
>DYOQ01000038.1:0-18797 GCA_020720455.1 Bdellovibrio sp. | reverse complement strand
TCTTTATCTTTATCTTTATCTTGAGATTGCACCTTATTCTGAACCTGTATTTTATCTTTACCTTTACCTTTGCCTTTACCTTCGTCTTTAACTTTAACCTTAGAATGAACATTTCCGCCGTAAAGTAAAACTAGCAATAGAATAGTTGTTAAATATCGCATTGGCTTTTAACTAGTCCCAGATATTTATTACGCTCATCTCGCCAGTAATCTCCGGCCTGTTTCCAACTAAGAAAAAAACCTTTTTCTAGGAGATCACGTACGTAAGTAGTTTTACTATCTTCATTTTTTTGAAAAACTATCGTCGGATTGAATTTTTCACGCTCTGTCCGATGTTTTAAAAATTTCAGAGACTCTGAAAGCATTACCAATTCTGAAGCTGAACGATTTATGGCCTCCTCTTCAAAAAAAACTGCTGCTTTAGTTAGCATTTTTATTTCTGTTCGGTAAATATACACCCCTAATTTCCTAACTCGCCTATCAAGTTTTTTCATACTTTTATACTCTTGCTTAAGCTCACGAATAGTCTGCATCGCTTGAAAATAGAACTGACTTTGTGGATGATAAATGCTCTTTAATGCGCGAAATTCAACTAGACTTTGGCCAGTAATAATCCCCAGAATTTCTTGCCCAAAACGATGATTAAACTCCTCCAATAATCCATTAACCTGTTCCGTAGCACAAAGATCCATATAAATAGCGGCCCGTAAAATATATTGTTCAAGCAATATTGGATACTCTGCCAATTTGGATTCTAGGTTGTATAGATAACCGATCGCCTGCTGATAGTTTTTTAAATAATAGTGGTTCCAAGCCACCTCCAGCCAATCAGATGCTGCTATCGGATTCTGTTTTAATAAGAATGTTTCATAGATATCTAAAGACTCCTTGAACCGCTTTTGTTCAAAATAAATTCTTGCTAGAGTCCTTGCAATTTTCCGAACAAAAGAGTGGTCATAAGAAACAAAATCTGTCTTCAGAATTTTTTTTAAAATGCGAATTGCCTCATCAAAATTTTTCTTTTTGTACTCTTCTACCGCAGCGTAAAAATGGAACTTATTATATCCCTCCTTATCAACCTTGTTTAAAAAATAGTCTGCCCATCGTTGCATCCCTTTATTCTGGTTAACTAAAGCTTTATAAAAATTGTAACCATTCTGAAGAGCATAATCACCTATTGGGTCAATATCACCAGTCTCGAACATTTTGCTAGTTGGAAATGGATAACCGTTATCTATCAATCGTATGATAATTAAATAAGATTTTTCTTTGATCTTTATATCTTCGAAATAGGTTAGCATCCTATGCGCAGTTGCTAACTCACCATAGTGCATACCTTGCTTCTCAAGCTCATCTAAAAGTAATGGCCATAACTCTAAGTCAGATGCCACTGTTGGAATTTTAGCCTCCCACTTATGTCCAGCATAAGCATTCGCTGAGAATAAAATGATTGTGACAATTATCAATCGCATCATCATTAAAAACGTACTCCAGTCATCAGCTTTAACGAAATGTAGTTAAAATCTTCAAAATTTCCGCTCGGTATTGTTACGTAATCCGAAAGCTCAATTTTCCAAGAGTAACGATCGGAGATATAAAAATCAAAATGGAATCCAAAATGCAAAGCTATGTTGCTCTCTAGTGATGTGGTCGCATTCGCCAAACCAAGAAGAAAAGAGCTGCGGTATGATTGGATATATTTTTCAAGGAATATGGTCTTACCAAACGAATGAACATAACGACAGTCACTAGAAACTACATATTTTAGTTTCTCAATCAATTTAGGATTAACCCCAAAATCTTCGGCCAGCTCAGAAGATAATCCTTTGTTAACGGTAAACACATAAGATACAGAGATCACATCCCAAATCAATGATTTATTGTACCCATAACTGTACCCAGCGTTTACACCTAATCCATTGTAATATGGGTTAAAAGGAAAAAGAGAGACCCCAAATTTATATTCCTGATTATTAAAGTTTGGGTAGTGCTCTATGGCCTCTATTGCAACACCATCCATGGTTTTATCGTAATCTTCAGGTGCTATTGCAAAAAGATCAATCGGTAATAACGTTAATAACAATGCAAATAAGTAGGGAATTCGAATAATCATCATAGCTAATATGATATCGACGGCCCACATTAAAGTCAAATGGTTGTAGCCATAATAAAGGGGCAATCACGATTTACCTAACTTGTTCAGAGACGAGCTTCAATTATTTAAGTTTTATCTTATTTCATACGATGAAGATTAGAGAAATAAGTCTATACACTAAATTAGACTAAACTAAACTACAAACTAACCTGGAGATGGTTATGATCGAGTTTATTCAAGATGGTGGCCCTTTTATGTACGTAATTCTTGGACTATCAGTTATTGCTGCTGCAATGATTTTAGAACGTTTTTTTGTATTAAATCTCGTCTACCCTCGAAGACAAAATTTCTTTGCCAAAGTTATTAAAAAAGTTAGAACTAACGGTCTAAGCAGTGCTTTTAAAATGTGCCGTACAACCTCACACCCACTAGCTGAAGTTGTATCAGAAATTTTAAAAAATCACAATCAAGGACCTGAGGCCATCGAATCGGCGGCCAATATTGTTATCCAAAAAATCATACCTAAAATTCAGCGTAGAACTACCTATATTCAAATGATGGGCAACGTCTCAACTTTAGTTGGTCTACTAGGAACCATTCAAGGTTTAATCGTCTCATTTACTTCTTTGGCCGGTGCCGACGCAGCGTCAAAAGCGGAAATACTTGCCAAAGGTATTTCCACCGCAATGAACACTACAGCGTTTGGGTTAGTTGTTGCGATACCGTGCATAATCTGCTTTACCATCCTAACGAATAAAGAAAATACAATTCTTCAATTCTATGATGAAACTATTTCAGAAGTTATCCATATTTTAACTCATGAGCGTAATTCAGGAAACGTCCAGTCGGATAATGAGGCTGCATAAAAATGAGTATTATTAAAGGGCCAAAATTTAAAAAACCAGAAGGAGAAGAAGGGGATGTCATGCTCCCATTCATGAGCCTCTTATTAATTATTATTCCAGTTTTAATATCTAATATTGCGTTTTATCATTTTAGCGCAATTGCTATAAACGTACCAGGTACCTCTAAAAACGAAGAAAAAAAAGATGACAAAACAGATGACGCCAAAAAAGAAGAGCAACTTGTTTTACAGCTGACGATAGAAGAAAACAACCTTGTTCTTGATTTAATCAACGAAGAGACTGGAGAAGTTATAACAAAAGACACTATCGCTATTTCTTCTGAAAGTGCTAATGATGATCTGCGAAACAAAGTTATTGGACATCGTATAAAACATAAAAAAATAGACTCTCTCTTAATTTCAGTAAACGAAAATATCAAATATGACAGAATGGTTACAGTTTTAGAAAAAGTGCAAAAACCTGATGCTGAACAAGAAGTAACGAAAGAATTGACATTAGTATTGATGCCAAAAGGAGTAGGCGAAGATGGCTAAGAAAAATAAAAATATGTTTACTGCAGCAGGAAAACGACCTGGCCAAAAACTAAACATCACTTCCTTAATGGATGTATTAACCATTATTTTAATTTTCTTACTAGTCAATTATTCTAGTGTAGTGGAAGAGATCAATTTGCCAGAATCGATTACTTTACCCAAAATTCCAATTAAAACAGTTGGAGATGCAGTAGAAGGTATTACATTGATCATCGATAAAGATCGCTGGATAATCGATGATCGACAGTTTCTTTTTAACTCATTTACTACTCAGCAAAATGAAATAATGGAAAAAAGTTCTGAAGCTTTAACACAAATAAAAAAACTAAATGAGGCCAATGGCAAACGAACTAATGTCATTCTGTTTGCAGACAAAGATATCCCTTATAAAATGATCGACAGTGCTGTACTGATGACGGCAGGAGCAGGTATAACCAGCATTGATTTTATAGCAATGAGGCAGGAGCTATAGCTTGTGTTAAAAATAAGAAAAATAGCAATCACATCTTTTGTTTTTCTATTAACAACGTGGGCCACAGATTGTTTTTCAAAAAACACTACTCCAGTAAAGCGTGATTATGGTGGAGATACTGCTAATATTGAAAAACCTCTAGAAGTACGCGGGCAAACTAGGCAGCTTAACATGATTCTAACACTTGGAAGCAAAAAAGATGAAATAAATTTTATAAAGTTAAGGGAAAATTATGAGGAGGAGATATTAACTACTGAGTATTAATTAATTTCAGTTAGTAATTAATATCTTTTACTGATTTAAAATCTCAATGACGAGGTAATGGGCTCAATGGAAGAAGTCAAACAGAAGATTAAAAATCCTATATTACAAATCAGTTGTGCTGGCCCTGATGGTACTGATGATCTACCAACTATTCCAATTAACCAAATAGAGCCAGTTACAGATTTTGAAATTAATAATATTAAATTCCAAATAGCGTCAATAAAGCTAGGACGGAATAAAAAACAGTATGAACTAATTAGTAAATTAGCTGGTAAATCAGAAGGGATTTTAGATATTAAGCGGCCAATTATTATTAAACGGGATAGAGTCACGTATACTTTTCAATTGGCCAACGATTTTGTTGCTCCAGATATCATCTATTTTCGTAGATTTTTAAAACATGCAGTGTTTTTGCATATAGCTGTGTTGATTATTTTTTCAGTATTAACTTTTTTCATGCCTAAGGAAGATGATAAAATTAGGATCGCTATCGATCAAAAACGATTACAAGCTCTGATTGATAAAATGAAGAAGTTAAAAGAGAAAGAGAAAGAGAAAGAAAAAGAGATGATAGTGGCAACACCCGTAGCAACCCCTGAACAACCGAAAGCAGAGATCAAAGAGGAACAGAAAATTGCAGAAAAACCACCTGGTCCTCCGCCAGATCCAACTCCTAAAAAAATAGAACCTCCTAAAAAAACATCTCCCAAAAAAGAGCCTGTAAGCTTAATGGCAAAGAGTGAAAAAGAACCTCCTAAAAAGAAAGAACCACCTCCTAAACAATTGGTGATGAAAAAAGGACCACCTCAAATTGGAGCCGAGAGAAAAGCACCGATGATGGAACGTGCTAGTGGGAAAAGAATTAATGGTGGTGGCATGCCTACCCCGAACAAAGTAACGGCAGCGGCTGAAACTAAGGCCAAACTAGCAAGCTCTTTAGGATTTTTAGCATCCAGTGCTAGTAGTAAATACACCGTTACAGCATCATCTCTTACAACAAAAAATAAACGAGAATATGAGAAAGGTGAAGTCGGAGATAACTCCAAAAACTATCTCAACAACATTGTTACCACCGCTTCTGGCCCAGGTTCTGATGGCCCAATTCGCACCAGAGGGGCACGCACTATTGCTACTGGAGATATTATTTCGGAAGGGGCAGTTTTTGGATCCTCTAAGGGAAAATCCCTCAATATGGTACAAGGTAAAGTTGAGGTCAGTAGATTACAAGATTACGGCCCGGAGGGTGGTGCGTTTGGTGGAGGCGGCGGCGGAGGAATGCAGACTTCTGGCAAAGGTTCCTTGTCACAAGCTTTAATAGAAAAAACATTGGCCAAGCACATACATAAACTTCAGTACTGCTATGAAAAGGCTTTATTATATGATGCTAAACTATCAGGGACTTTAACTATGCAATGGACCATCAACATAGGCGGTGGTGTATCAGGTGCAAATGTTGTTAAATCTGAACTCAAAAATGATAAACTATTCTCTTGTATAAAAACAAGAATTACTGAAATAAAATTCCCAGACCCAAAGGGTGGGTCTGTCTCAGTGAAATACCCGTTCCAATTTACCAGTAGTTCACTGTAATAGAGAGGAATCAAAATGGAAAGTTATGAACGTTTTGGCCGTTATCTGATTTTAGATCATGTTCAAGATGGTGGAATGGCCAAAGTATCACGTGCACTAATGATGGGAGACCAAGCAAAAAAAATCGTTATTATTAAACAGATGAAAAAAAATATTGCTGAAGAACCAGATTTTGTCACTATGTTTATGGACGAGGTAAAAACCACTTTCGATCTCAAGCATCCGAGTATCGCACAGACTTTTGATTATGGAACATTAAATGATAAGCTTTTTATTGTAATGGAATATATTGATGGATGTAGCCTACGCAGCATCATGAAACATCATATTAGAATTCAAAAGCAGATTCCAATTTCACTTATAATCTATATGATATCTCAAGTATGTCAGGGAATGTACTATGCACATTCATTTAAAAATAAATTACTCGGAAAAAAAACCAATATTATTCATAGGGATATATCTCCTGATAATATTATGGTCTCATACGAAGGGTATGTTAAAATTATAGACTTCGGAATTGCAAAGGCCGACACCAATACAGAACATACTAATGTTGGTTCACTGAAAGGTAAGCTATCCTATTTCGCTCCAGAATATTTGGAAGGAGAACAAATTGATCACCGTTACGATATTTTCGGACTAGGTATCGTTCTATGGGAGATGCTAACTCTAAAAACACTCTTTGAGCGTGATCCAGTAAATTTTTTGCATGTACTTAAAAAAATTCAAAAATGTATAATTAGTCCTCCGTCCACTCACAATCATGATGTCCCAAAAGCGTTAGATGCTATTGTTATGAAAGCATTACAAAAAAACCCAACTCATCGTTATAGAGACATGGCCGAATTCAATCATGAGTTAATGAAATTTTTAAATTCTTATGATAGAAATTTTGTTGCCCATCACTTGCAAGAATATATCAGCTTACTATTTAGCGACCAGATTAAACGTAATCAGGACACTTTACTAGAATACGGAAAAATCGACTTAACAAAATATTGGAACAATTTCAAAAACGAACAGAGCGGAATTCATAACACTATAAAGCCAATCAATAATACTGAGGAGTTAATGTTGGACAAGCATAAACATGAATACGAAAAAAAAGTAGAAAATAAATACCTTAAGCAAAAGGAAAGTAAACATTCTGATGTCAAACTGATGGATAAGTATGGCCGTGTTGATGATGTTCCAGATTTTTTAAAAGATGAGAAGCAAGTTCACCCTACACTGACGTTTGACCCTAGTCCTAATGATATTGATGATACCAAAAGGAAGGTAAGCAAATTAGAAAAAATAATAATTGTAATAGCGTTCTTATATGCTAGCGGTTGGTCAATAAATAAAATATACCCCTATCGTGTAATCTATTCGCACATAATGAATGAGCAAGGAACTTTAATTTTGTCTGGAATAACCGCCAGTAAAGACCTGCAGGTATTTATCAATGAACGTCAAATTGTTGATTTTAAAAAACCACAAAATGTACCAATTAATCAAACTTTTTATGTCCGATATATTAAAAAAGGTATGGTCCCCACAATTATTCCTGTAACACTAAATAATAGAGGTGAAGAAAAAAAATTGCCATTACCAAAATTCTCTAAATCACCAAGTGGTGTGGCAATATTAGAATGTGAAGAAGGGAAAGATTTCCCCCCAGACTCTAAGTTGATAATTGAAATGCCAAGTGGAAATGTATTGTATATTATCAGTTTACCTTTTGACCGAATTCATTTGCCAGTAGGAACCTACAAAGCTCACTTTAATGAACAGGATCTATCTTTTGATATTCGCAAAGATTTACAATCAACAATTAAGATCGTTAAACCTAAGGTTACGAAAGAAAAGAAGAACAATTTATGAATAAAATCATTGTATTAAAAATAGTATTACTATTAACACTTTCATCTTCGTTACTAGCAGATGTTGTCAAACTAAAATCTATTGCTATTTTAAATCTTGTTAATAGCAGTGAGAATCCTCAGTATGATTCTTGGCAAGAAGGATTGAGCGAACTTTTATACATTGATGCTTCAAACTCATCTGGGCTCATAACACTTGATCGCACAACTTTAAGCAAAATTATTAATACTTCGTTAAACAAAAAGAGCGTAGAAAATCAAATTGGCGAATTGCTCAGATTTGGAATTAATGCCAACCTCGATTACATAGTACAAATCGCTCTAAAGAAACAAGCGGCCACATATTTAGAGATAAAACTAATAGATGTTTTTTTAGGAAGCGTGATTAGTGAGCACAAACTGAACTGCCCAGAAACAGAGTTTATCAGATGGCATAAAAAACTATTGTACGATTTATACCAAGACTTAGGCATAGCAAATTCCGATGTTCTAAAAAAACTAGATAAGATCTTGGCGATTACTAGTAGTGATAAGTGGAACGTAATCTCAGACTTCTTTACAGCACTGAAGTCACAAGCAGCTGGAAAAATTGATCATGCCGTTTCATTACTTGAAAAATCTTGTAGTGGCAAATATCTACCAGCTTGTGATCAGTTGGGAATCATCAATCAATTAAATGGTAAAACAAATGAAGCCCTTGAATATTACACGCGTGCATGTGATAACGGATATATGTCGGCTTGTAACAACAAAGGGGCCCTCGAATATTATAGTGATAAAAATGAAGTTGCAGTGGATCTTTTTAAAAATGGATGCGATGCTGGCCATATGGCCGGATGTGATAACTGGGGATTAGTCGAAAGTAAAATTGGCAACAAGGAAAAAGCAAAAGAGTTATTTGAAAAATCTTGTCAAAGCGGAGAACTTAGGGGATGCGACAACCTCGGTGTTGTTCTGCTCTCATTAGATAGAAAAAAAGAAGCACATGATACTTTCAAGCTAGCGTGTAAGCTAGGCCTAGTTAGTGCTTGCGATAATTTAGCAGATTTAGAAAATCAAGCTGGAAACAAAAAATTAGCGCGTGAACTTTATAAATCAGCATGCGATGATCATTTCATGAATTCATGTAATTCATTGGGACTTTTAGAGGAGGAATTAGGGAATCAAAAATTGGCCCAAAGCTATTATAAGCTTTCATGCGATAGCGGACACTTTGGTGGCTGTAACAACCAAGGCGCAATAGCGATGTCAAATAACAACACAGTAATGGCGCGAGAATTATTTGAAAGGAGTTGTAATGCTGGTCACATGGGAGGGTGTTATAATTTAGGAATACTTTTGGTTAGTGAGAAAAAAATTGCAGATGCTAAAGTGTTATATACAAAATCCTGTGATCAGGGTTATATGCGAAGTTGTCACAATCTAGGTTCATTAATTCAAAAAGATGGTGATATTGAAACGGCCAAAAAATTATACGAAAAATCTTGTCTAAAGGGACTCGCTGGGGGTTGTTACAATTTGGGGTTACTCGAGTTGGATAAAAATCAAACTTTAGCAATGGGCCTTTTCACGAAGTCTTGTCAATTAGGATTAATGGATGGATGTAGTAATCAAGGAACTCTAGAATATTATGCTAAGAATGAATCGTTAGCAAAAGACCTATTTAAAAAAGGTTGTGACAATGGCCATATGAAATCTTGTGACAACTTGGGTTTAATGGAACACCGATCAGGAAATAAAGATTCGGCCGTCAAACTCTTCAAGAAAGGGTGTGAGGGCGGTAATATGGGTGCATGCGATAACTGGGGTGCCTATGAGGAAAATAGTGGTAATGTTGAAACAGCTAAACGATTTTACAAGAAAGCGTGCGCAGGAGGATTTCTTGCTAGTTGTGACAACATTGGTGTTTTAGAAGAGAATACTGGAAAAGTGCAGATGGCCAAAGAATACTACATTAGAGGATGCGATAAAGATTATTATGACAGCTGTAACAATTTAGGGATTTTAAATGAGAAAGCTGGGGAAGAGACCGAAGCACTCAAATATTATAATAAAGCTTGTGTAAAAAAGCATACTGGAGCGTGCTATAACTTGGCCCTTTTAGAAATTAAAAAAGGTAATAAAGAAAAAGCCAAAGAACTTTTTGAAATTAGCTGCAAGGGTGGGCTAGAACGTGCGTGCAAAATGGAGTTAGAATAAGAAGCATGGTAAATAACCTGGAGATAAAAAGTATGGGAAATCAATGCGAAGAGATTAGAGCAGAAAGGAAAAGAAGACGACGAAAAAGTTGGCTAATATATCCAAAGTTTCAAGTAGTCTTACTTGTAGTTAACATCATTACGATCATTTCAACCCTTGGCATAATCGAGTACCAAGTGTTAAAATTTTTTGATCACATGAAATTGTTGGGGCAAAAAGCAGGCTTTGGAGAATTTCACGCTTACTTTAAATTTATTGAATTACAAAAAGATACTATTGTTAGCAACCTACTTGTGGCATTAATTGCTGGAGTAATTGTTTCTACGGCCATTTACTTGCTACTCTCACATAAAGTATCTGGACCAATTGTTCGTCTAATGAGTTTTTTTAATGAAATAAATGAAACAGGTGAAATTAAACATCTCTCTTTTAGAAAAAATGATTTTTTTCGAGAGTTGCCTCCGTTAATAAATGAGGCGTTACTTACTGTGAAAGATAAAAGTAATCAAGGATAATCTATGTTACTACCAAAAATCACCATATTTTTTTTCATATTTCTAGTGTTGACCAATCATACGCATGCAAATCTTGATCCTGCTATCCAGACTAGACTAGAAGATGTTGAGACGGTTCAATTGCTAGGGAACTGGTTACAACAATTCAATGAAAAATGTGGACATCATGACAATATTACTTCTCTCAATTGTGATCCGAAACCTAACATTAGTTCCCATGAAGCAGAATCAGTGCAATCAGTACAAGATTTTGGTAATTGGTTACAATCTTGTTCGGTTAGCATAATTGGAGAAATTAGCGAATCAAAGTTCCGTGGCTGTATGGAAATTAACAATTATCTTCGTCATTAAAACAGTGATGAATATATACTTGCTCTCTAGACTATTACTCTAATAACATTGCAGCAGTTCCGCCTGAAACACCTCTGTTTATCTCGAGATTTCTTCCCGCAAGAGAACCAAGCGCAGCAGAATAGTCACAACTTGTATAACTTTTTGAAGAAGACGACCGCAATCCACCATAAATACCATCGGCGGCCCAATCTAACTCTTTGCTTAAAACAACTAATGCGTTTTGGTCTTTAAGCGGCATCGTTTTTTTTGCACTCCTTAGTTTACCAATGTATGAACGTGATAGCGAAACCATAAAAGGCTTTTCAAGAATTAGTGGATTTCCCCTCTTGTTATGCTTCCAAATCTTCTCTAATTCAAGATCAAGATAGTTAGCAATATACTCACCATTTTCGACATTGGATCTAGTCCCTGTAATCTCGAGCCCATGCGAACCTTTGACTGGATAAACAAAAAACTCGTGCAAAATAGAACTAATCGCTGACATTCTTGGCGTCCACCGCCCACCTGGCAGAACTAACTTGGTTACGTACTCAATATCGTCACTTATGCCACTAGAATTACCCGCTGTAAGCGCAATCTGATCTAAATTATACTGAGTAATAATTTGATTGGCCCTCACTGTTGCCAACTCAGCTTCGTTTTGATTATCGCTCTTAGCAAGGCTTAGTAGTTTTTGAACTTTTGAAATTAGTTTTTCAGTCTGTAAATCACCAATCAGTGCTTCATTCTCGCGACAAAGATCTGTAGTCGCCGATGAAACCTCTTCGCCATACCCACACCTCTCACAAATAAGCTTGAACTCATGCCCATGAGGCGAAAAAAATTCGCGCGTATATTGATCATTCTCGATCAATACAAAATAGTGAACAAGTTCGTGTCTCAAAATGTTTTTAAGCACAGTAGTTTTAGCTTCATACATTAGACGTTTATTAATGGCAATCGTGAGAGAGTTGTGATCAAAACAACCTAAAACTTTTGGATCATCTATTGCCACAATTACAAGAGGATAGTTCCAGCCATTAAACAGATGAAACCGAGACCTCGCAACCCGAACTTTAAACTCATTCTCAAGAATTTCTTTAGCGTAGACGGTTACTCGTTTTAAGAAAACTTCGATAGATTTAGAATAGATTTTTAACATAAAACTTCAACCTAGATATAAAGTTAAGTTAGAAATTATGACACAGTTGTTTTGAAATGTCTTTCTGATTTTCTCTCAAAATCCTCTATAAAGTTCTGGCTGGAGTATTAAATAAAAACAAGAAGAACAAAATGGACGATATAAATAATTTGTTCAAACACGGCCACTTTGTATCTTGTGGCGACAATATTGGTTCTTTACATGGCCAAATAATACCTAAATCGGAGTCATTCCAGATGATTCCAGAATTGTTCTCATGAGAGTAATAGTCGTCTACTTTATAACAGACGTGACAGTCATCAGTCAGAGTACAAAAACCATGAGCAAACCCTTTAGGAATATATATCTGTTTAAAATTTTCTGCTGATAACTCAACTGTCACATATTTTTTAAATGTCGGTGAATCTTTTCTAATATCTACAACCACATCAAGCATCGCGCCTTGAATAACCCTCACAAGTTTTGCCTGAGACTTTGGTGATGCTTGAAAATGGAGTCCTCGAATCGTCCATTTTTTGCTTGAATAAGAGTGATTATCCTGAACAAACTCGCAACCGATCCCAAGCTTTTCAAACTTAAAACGGGTATAGCTCTCTTGAAAAAAACCACGATTGTCGCTAAAAACATTCGGTGCCAAGACTTTTACTTCGTCAAAATATGTCTCAATAATTTTCATAAAGACAATGTTACCATTATTAGTTATATTTTGGCGAACAAGAAATGGGAGAGATTATGAAAGGTATTGTACTAGCAGGAGGCTCTGGGAGCAGGCTTTATCCACTTACTGCAATCACTAGTAAGCAGTTGCAGCCAATATATGATAAACCAATGATCTATTATCCAATAAGTTTACTAATGCTTTCAGGAATCAGAGAGATTCTTCTCATAACGACTCCTCATGATATGCCACAATTTAAAAAACTTTTTGCCAACAGTGCTGACCTTGGTATCAATCTCTCTTTTGAAATACAAACAGAACCAAGGGGATTAGCTGAAGCATTTATTATTGGAGAAAAATTTATTGGTGAAGACGATGTAACGATGATTCTTGGTGACAACCTTTTTTATGGAAATTTTCAAATTTTTAGAGACGCCTGTGCTGATCAGAAAATTAAAGCTAATGGACAACGAGCGCGAGTGTTTGCTTACCAAGTTTCTGATCCAACGAGATATGGTGTAGTGGAATTTGATAAAAATAGCGGCAAAGTTTTATCTATCCAAGAAAAACCAAAGCAACCAAAATCAAACTATGCAATACCTGGCCTATACATTTTTGACAATACTGCGGCAAAACGTGCAAAAGAGGTTAGGCCATCTGCCCGAGGTGAAATTGAGATCACAGAGCTAATAAGCAGTTACCTTAAAGATGAATCCCTTGGTGTCAAAGTGCTAGGAAGAGGCATGGCATGGCTCGATACAGGAACTCCTGAATCATTACTAGAATCAACTGCATTTATTGGTGCCATTGAACAAAGGCAGGGAGTAAAAGTAGCATGCCTCGAAGAGATCGCATACAGAATGAAATTCATCGACAAAAATCAACTTATAAGCGCAGTTGAAAAGCTGCCAAATTGCGATTATAGAAAATATTTAGAGCATGTAATTTTGGAGTAAGAGAATGAAAAAGAAAATAGTTGTAACTGGGGCCGCAGGATTTATTGGTAGCAATTTCGTTAAGAGAATATGTTTAGATAAGCGAGTCCAAGCAGAGTATGATTTTTATATTATTGATGCTCTAACTTATGCCGGCCACTATCCAACGATTAAAAATGATATCGAGACAAACGATAATTTAGAATTCGAGATGATCGACATAAGAAAAAGTGATAAGATTAAGGCACTCTTTGCTGCAAACACTTTTAGTGGCTTAATTAATTTTGCAGCAGAATCACACGTAGATCGTTCAATAGAAAATCCAAATATTTTCGTTGAAACAAACTGCATTGGAACCTTAAATCTGCTAAACGCTTCGCTGGAAGCTTTTAGAGAAAACCGAAACTTCACTTACCTTCAGGTAAGCACTGATGAAGTTTATGGTGCACTTATGCCTAATGATCCTGCTTTCACTGAGGAAACGCCAATAGCTCCCAATAGTCCATATAGCGCAAGCAAAGCAGGAGCAGATCTTCTAGTTAGATCATTTCACGAAACCTATGGGCTTAAAACAATAACTACACGTTGTTCAAACAACTATGGCCCATTTCAATTTCCAGAAAAACTAATTCCTTTAATGATTAAAAATGCTCTCCAAAATATAAAGTTACCTGTCTATGGAAAAGGTGAAAACATCCGAGACTGGATATATGTTAATGATCACAATGATGGTATCTGGTCTGCTTTCACAAAAGGAAAACCAGGTAGTGTTTATAACTTTGGTGGGAATAGTGAGATGAAAAATATCGATCTCGTCAAACTATTAATTAAACAACTCGGCAAATCCGAGGATCTAATCTCATTCGTAACTGATAGACTTGGCCACGATTTTAGATATGCGATCAATTTTACCAAGGCCCAAAACGAGTTAGACTGGAGACCTAAAATATCATTTGATGATGGTATCAACAGAACAATCGAGTGGTACAAAAACAATGAACACTGGGTAACAAGCGTTCAGGATAAAAACTTGTGAGAGTGCTTATAACCGGTGGGAAAGGACAACTTGGTAACGACCTAAAATCATCTGTTTATGAAAGAGAACATTCTAACCCTGGCCTTGATTTCACTTTTATTGATATCGAAGATCTAGATTTAACAAACGTAAACGCTACTCAGAATTTTTTCTCTAAAAATAGTTTTGATCTCGTCATCAACTGTGCTGCATATACTGCCGTTGACAAAGCTCAGACCGATGAAAAAAATGCGGAAATAGTAAACGCTGACATTCCTAAAAACCTTGCCAAACTCTCGAACACACATAAATTTAACATCATTCACATCTCGACAGATTTTGTTTTTGATGGCAAATCTAATCGGCCTTACGTTGAGACCGACTATCCATCTCCACTCTCTATATATGGAATAACTAAATTAAAAGGTGAAGAGCACATTATCAATGAATCATATGGAGCAATTGTAATTAGAACCTCTTGGTTATACTCTAAACATGGGAATAATTTTGTTAAAACAATCTCCCGAATTGCAAAAGAGCGAGGAGAGATTAGAGTAATAGATGACCAAGTTGGATCACCCACAAATGCTAAAAATCTTGCCGATGCAATAATGACAATTGTTTCACATCCAAATCTTAATTTCGTTTGCAAAAAAAAAGAAATCGTTCATTTTTGCAACAGTGGAGAAACAAGCTGGCACGGCTTTGCCAAGTCAATATGCGAGAATCAAAAGATTGAATGTAACGTGATTCCAATTCCGACCCAGGATTATCCAACACCTGCTAAAAGACCTCAATATAGTGTTATGAACTGCTCTCATATCAACGAATTATTTAATATAGAGCAGATCGACTGGCGAATTGCTTTAAAAGCTTTTTTTTCATTTTAATTTGTACTATCAACAACAATTAACCAAATTACATCGACTTATAGCAGGGTGTAATAATTTCACAAGTAATAGAGCCGGTAATCTATCAATGATACAATAATACATAATGAAAACATTGAAAGCTTTTTCTAATTTTCAAACCTATCACTGTATTAAATATGTAGTATTGCTGATATTTCTATCATCATTACTCAATAATAAAACGTATTGCCTTATCTTTGATAATCATGATTTTTATAACCGAACCGACACGACCGACAACACATCGATTAAAATCACCTCTCAATTAACCAACGGTACTTTCCATGGTGAATTTGAATGGCTAATTTCTCCGCTAACTGAAACAGACATTATAAGAGGTCATCTTGAGTTTACTCCAAAAGCAAATGCAATGCCTTGCTCAAACATCTCATTCATACAAATAACACGCCTTGATTTAGAATTTAGAGGAGATTCTAAATGGGAATCAGGAGAATATCCTCGTGAATTAATAAAAACTTCAGATAATGAAAATGCTGTTGCCAATTTTTACATTGACCATAAAGCATTTAATGGAAGTGCCAAGCAACAGCTATCACCTTTTTTTAGAGATCATTGGCCAAACCCAAACGAATCTCATGACGGATATTTAATAAGCGATAATGAACTAAAAAGTGCCTCATTAGTTGATTACCCATATGGATGGGACAGTGAAACAGGAATGGATAGAATTAGATTAGAAGCATGTGCTGTTTGTCGCTCCAACATGAAAAATTACGGATGCATCAAGTGGGGAGCAAATCGTCCTCTTCTTTACAGCACTCCCAAACAAATCTTCATTCCTGAAACTACTGACGAACCTAGTCCAACGTTTACTGAAGCATTGAAACTTTTCAATAATTATTACGGCAATACCAGCATTTAAATTTTCCATAATTGAAAAACAAAATATTCCCAAGCAAACTCTCATTCCCAGATTCGTTACTCAAAAATATAAATAAGCTTTTCACAAATGGAGTAGCTAGTGAACAATGAAAATCTTACCTCTGAACATTCTCTTATAAACAAGGCCGAGACTCTAGCAAAAACACTAAGAGAAGCGGAATATAATCTCATTGAATGCTTACAACAAATCGATCAAAAAAGGTTGTATAGCAATGCTGGAATAAAATCACTCTATAATTTCTGTGTCGAACGACTTAAAATGGATGAGGCAAGATCATACAACTTTGTCAAAGCAACAAGAATGGCAAAAGTTTATCCTGCCATCAACAACAAACTCATCAGCGGAAAAACAAATTTAGGAAACATCAGCAAGGTAGCAACATTTTTTGATAACAATCCAACAATTAAAAAAGATGAGAGGGAAAGAATCATTGAGTCAGTAGAAAACAAAACATCAAAAGAGTGCACAGCACTACTATTATTAAACGGAAAAAGCGAAAGTGATTTTCTTCGTAAAACTTTTCAAGAAATAATTAGAACAGTTTCTAGTGAGCACAAAAGACTAAGCGTAACCTTGCACGATGAAACAATTAAGAGAGTAGATCGAATCAAAAACCTCTCCGCTCATCGAGGGATTTTTAGCTATGAAAAAACAATCGATTTTATGGCGCATGTTACATTAAAAAAAATTGATCCAACAAACAGCAACTCAATTGCTATTAAGCAGCGGGTATGGAAAAGAGCAAATGGTGCTTGCGAAAAGTGCGGTAGCGAGTTTGGGCTTGAAATTGATCATGTAGTTCCTCTTGCAAAAGGTGGAAGTAATGATTTTTCAAATCTTCGGCTTCTTTGTAAAAGCTGTAATCAAGCTGAAGCGATCAAAGTATTTGGAGCTGAGCACATGTCTAAGTTTTTAAAATAGCAAATTAAATGCGGCCCTCACCCTCTTCTGCACTTAATCTTGAAATTCCACATTTAATAACAAACTGATAGGCAAACATTTTTGACCAAAAATTTGCAAAAATATAATAAACCTTATCAGCTAATTTAAGCAATTTGCTTTTGCCAATTGATTCAAATAGAACCTCAAATGGGAATCCAGTTGGTTGGATCTGTTCAACAATTAATCCTGCACGGTTAATCTCCCAGAGGATGGTATCTTTTGTAAAAAACCGCAAATGGTTTCGGTCTAGTGTGCCCTTTGGCCCATAGGTAAATCTTCCAATTAGCAACGACAATCTATAAATCCAAATTGCAATATTAGGAACAGAGAGTATCAAGTGCCCATCAGGTTTTATATATTTTTGAATGCTCCGAAGCGTCGCTACAGTATCAATCTGTTTAGGTAGAACTTCTACAAGCAAAACAAAATCAAACTCTCTCAAATGCTGAGACTCATTTAGCTTAGTGATGTCATCAAAATAGACTAACTCCGTTGACCGTTTTTCTAGCTCACCACGAATAAGAGAAACATGCTCCCCTACGCCTAAAACTTTTCCTGACCGATCAATAGCAGCAATAATTTTTTCATGAGAACTACTTGGGCTAAACTTTCGAGTATAGACTGACACAAAATCAACCAAGAAATTTCCTCTTCTAATTATATGCAACTGATGCATTCGATATGACAAGACTGCCTTAATTACATCTAGTGCATACCTAATACCATCGACGTTACACTCTTCATCGCCATAAAATGTTTTGATTGGGACTTCATGGATAGTGATATTCAAAGCACGACACTGAATAATAATCTCAGTATCAAAGTGAAACTCATTGGTGTTTTCCTCAAAAGGAATTTTCTCCAGTACACTTTTCGAATATAACCTATATCCAGAATGAAACTCATAGAGTTTAGTCCCAAGAATCATGTTTTCAAACTTAGTAAGAATTTTGTTCCCAACATATTTATATAGTGGCATTCCACCTTTAAGCGGTGTAGTTCCTGGTGCCATCCTAGAAGCAAAAACCACCTCTTTTTTTTCTTCAAGAGTCGGAAGAATTAGGTCTGGAATATATTCAGGCGCATATTGGCCATCACCATGAAGCATGATAATATAATCGATCCCTTTATTAATCGCGTAACGGTAACCAACTTTTTGATTTCCACCATAGCGTAAATTTTTAGGATTTTTGTAAATATTAAGCTTAGTTCTCCACGGCCCGTTGGCCAAAACTTCTTTAGCGACCTTGTAAGTATTGTCCGGACTATTATCATCAAAAATAAAAATCTCACAGATCGCATCTTTAAGCTCCGTAGGAATTCTAGAGATAGTTTTTTCAATCAACAAAGCAGCGTTATAACTTAAAACAAAAATACCATACTTAGGGAATTTATCCCCCATTTTATCTTTATAACGTAAAATCTTTTCAATTTTAGTTTGATCAATTTCAAACTTAATAACATGTCCACTTCGGGCAACTTGTTCCATAACCAATCCTTTTTTCTTCACTTATTTCTATCATATTTGCTAATATT